>NZ_JBIVTO010000012.1:0-134046 GCF_044756805.1 Paeniglutamicibacter sp. NPDC091659 | reverse complement strand
GGCCGCCGCGCCTTCCCGACCATGTGGTGCGGGCTGTCATGAAGCATTCGGTGCGGTGCGCACGACGGATTGGAAGAATCCAAAAAGTTTTTTCGGGGCGTCCGATCTTGCCGAAAACAGCCGGCGGGATAAGGGTCGTACTGCCTGTACACACAGAAAAGTGGAGAAGAGCATTCTCTTCTCCACTTCTTTTTGCGGCCACTCCCCTCAACCAGTTCAATGCTTCTTGCTGATGTGGGTTACCTGTTCGGTGTCGGCCTCGGGGGCGTTCTTCGACCGCTTTTCGGCCCGCCGCTCCTTGATGGTTTTACCGTGTGGTTTCTTGTGTTCGTGTCTATGTGGTGACTTGTCCGGCATGACATGCCTGCCCTCCATTGTGCTGGGATAGCTGTTGACCGCTGATGGTCTCCCAAAACGAACAATACGCTTGCCCCTTTGCCGACGCTAGGTCTTTTTTGACAGCAAGACTGCTAAGCAAGTTCTTTCCACTGCGTCCAGGAACCGCTCTTTACCTCCGACCTGTGCAGACATAGGCTCTGGGTCATGTCGGTGATGATGAGAACCATCCAAACAGCAGTACCGCCCACGATCCTGTACCAGGACAAGGCTCGAGACGTCTTTGTCGCCCAACCCGGCTTGACCCGGCTCGGTCAGCGACTGATCGCCACGTCCTTCGATTCGGCACAGATCTCCACCAGACACACGGCAGTCAACGAATTCACCACGGAGTCCGTGGCAAAGAACCCTGACTTCTTCGACGCCGATTCGGGGCTTCTGCTCAGTCCCAGCACCAAGGTTCGCAACGAGCTTTTTGCCGCGATTGCGCCGGGACTCTACATCGAAGCGGCACAGAAGGCGCTCGACGCGTGCCCTGATCTGGCGCCCGCCGACGTATCGCATGTCATTACCGTTTCCTGTACCGGCTTCTACAATCCGGGCCCCGACTACCAACTGGTCAGGGCCCTGGGTCTTAGCCCGTCGACGCAGCGCTACCATCTTGGTTTCATGGGCTGCTACGCGGCGTTCCCCGCACTGCGCGCCGCCAAGAGTTTTTGCGACGCCGACCCGAACGCAGTGGTGCTGGTCGTATGCGCCGAGCTTTGCTCCCTTCATGTGCGTAGTTCGAACGATCCGGACACCATCATGGGGTCCGCGCTCTTTGCCGACGGTGCGGCTGCCGCCATCGTCACGGCACGCGATCACCATGGGCCGGGGTTGCAACTTGACCACTTTGAAACGGTCCTCACCCCGGTCGGCGAGGAGGCAATGGCGTGGAACATCGGGGACGAGGGATTCGAAATGGTCCTGGGCACCTACGTTCCCCACATCATCGACGACCACATCGTTGGGGCGCTTGCCCCTTTGCTTGCCCGCGATGAATCCCTGGACACGACCTATGCAGACATTCCGCACTGGGGAATCCATCCCGGCGGACGGGCGATCCTGGACCGGGTGCAAAAACGACTTGAACTCAGCGAGGAACAGCTGATGCCGGCGCGCAGGGTGCTCAACGACTACGGCAACATGTCCAGTTCCACGGTGATGTTCGTGCTCAAGGACATCATGGAGGAGCACCTGCCACGCGTTCCCGCGGCCGGCGAGCGCGTGTGTTCCATGGCTTTCGGGCCGGGGTTGACCGTGGAGACTTCGTTGATGACCCTGTTGCCGGAGAGAAAAGGCTGAGCCGCTACCGTGCAACGCGCCATCAACGCGGTTGAGGAGATGGACCGGCCGGATTGCGACCCGCTGTTGCTGGAGCGCACCTATGCCCAGTTCCCCCTGGTGAACAGGTTCGTCTCCGGGTGGCGGCAGGTGTACGTGGCGCTGATCCGACCGGCGCTTCCACGCAACCGAACCGGCACCATCCTGGACATCGGTTGCGGCGGCGGGGACATTGCCCGGAACCTGTTTCGCTGGGCCAGGGCCGACGGGTTCGAGGTGCGGGTCGTGGGCATAGACCCTGATGCGCGCGCCCACGACCATGCCGTCCGATCCGCGGCCAAGGCTGGAATCGACCCGGCACTCCTGGAATTCCGCAGGGCCTCCAGCTCCGACTTGGTGGCCATGGGGCAACTTTTCGACGTGGTCATCTCCAACCACGTGCTGCACCATCTGGGCCCGGTGGAGCTGGCCGGGGTGTTCGCCGATTCCGAACGGCTCGCACGCACGCTGGCCATACACAGCGACATCCGCCGCAGGCGCTCCGCTCTGCTTTTCTTCGGACTGGGCACCCTGCCGTTGGGCGGGTCCTCGTACATCCGCCGCGACGGCCTCACCTCCATCCGACGCAGTTTCACCGCGGACGAGCTTTCCCGCGTGGTGCGCCCGGGCTGGCACGTGCATGCACCCGGCCTGTACCGGAACCTGGCCGTCTGGCATTCACCGGCGGTGCCGTGATGATCGACGTGCTCATTGTCGGGGGCGGGCCGAGCGGACTCGCGCTTGCGTTGATGCTGCGCAGGTCGGGCATCGGTGTCAGGGTGCTCGAGGCCCGCACCCAGGTGGGCGGTCATTCGCGTGCCATCGGCATCCACCCACCGGGCCTCGCGGTGCTTGACCGGCTCGGCCTTGGCCGGGACCTGGTGGATGAGGGCATCCGGATATCCCACGGCGTGGGGATGTCGCGGCGGAGGGTGATTGCGGAACTGGATTTTTCGTTTCTTCCGGAGCTCCATCCATTTGTGCTCTCCCTGCCCCAGGACCGGACGGTTCAAAGGCTGAGGGACCGGCTGGTCGGGCTTGATGCCGAGGCCCTCATGGACGGCGTGGAATTCCAGCGCTTCACTTCCCATCCTGATCACCAGCGGGTTTGGGCCTCCGGCGCGGACGGACGGACGCTGGAACTTGAATGCCGCTTTCTCGTCGGCGCCGACGGCAGCCACTCCCCGCTCAGGGACGCCGCGGGGATCCGGCGCACCGGAAGAATCCACCCCGACCGCTACGAGATGGGCGACTATGCCGACTCCACGGGATTCGGCCCGATAGCCGTGCTGTTCCTGCACCCCGAGGGAATCGTTGAGTCTTTTCCGCTGCCAGGCGGTGTACGCAGATGGGTGGCCCGGTCGGGAAAAGCGGATCGAGGCGACCTCGCCGACCTCGTGGCTCGGCGCACCGGCCACCGACTGGACCCGGCGAGCAACTCGATGCATAGCCGCTTCCGCACGGCCACTTACCTGGTGGACCGGATGAACCATGGCCGGGTCGTGCTCATCGGCGACGCCGCGCATGAGATCAGCCCCATTGGCGGCCAGGGCATGACGCTTGGACTTCTTGATGCCGAGGAGCTGGCACCTTTGCTTGCGTTGGCCGTCAACGGCCGGCTGCCCAGCGGACAAGTCAGCGGGCTCCTGGGCCGGTTCTCGTCGCGCCGTCTGGCCGCCGCACGCACGGCTGCCCGCCAGGCCCGGATCAACATGGCGCTGGGCCGGCCGCTCGGCCCCTCCGTCGTTCCCTTGCGGGACGCATTGGCAGCCCGGGCTTTTGCCTCCGCGGGGTTCTCCGAATCCGTTGCACGGACGTTCACCATGTCGAACCATTGACGGTGCGCCCCTGCCTTAGGGACACACCATCCATGGTTCACCGTTGGAGACCGAACGGCCCCGCGGTGCTACGTTCCGCAGGCAACCCGTGCCACTGCGACCGGTTGGCCGTGCAGCGACCCCGGAATGGCCACAGACCCGGAGGCATCGACAGTGCCCTCGATCTCCGTGCCGTCCACACCGATCCAGTGCGAGACGGTGGTGGCGGAGAGCTCCTCCGGCAGCGTGATGCTGCCGACCGAGGGTTCGTTGGCCAGGATGAAGAGGTCATCGCCCTTGCGGGTGTAGGAAACCGGCGAGCCTGCCAGCTTGTCCCCGGCGCGGATCCACGGACGGGTGCCGTAGATGGCCTCGCCGTTGGCCTTGAGCCATTCACCCATGAGGTTCATGGCCTTTTCCTGCAGTTCGGGGATGGAACCGTCGGCACGCGGGCCCACGTTGATCAGCAGGTTTCCGTTTTTGGACACCACGTCCACCAGCAACCGGACCAGTTCCTCGCCGGAGAGCGAGTGTTCTTCGCTCTCGGCCTGGTTGTAGCCAAAGGAGTAGCCCAACCCGCGGGTGGATTCCCACGGCTCGTCGATGATGTCCTCGATGTGGCGGTACTCGCGGGTCAGGAACCCGTGGTAGGGAACGCCCCACCGGTCGTTGACCACTCCGTCGGGAATCGCCTCGAAGTAGCGGCGCAGCAGTGCCGCCACGGCATGGTCTTCGTGGCCCTTGCCGCCGTCCGGCCACTCGATGTCGTTCCACAACACGTCGGGGGCGAAACGCTCGATCAGTTCCTCCAGCTGCGCCGCGGAGTACTTGGCGAAGTGTTCGTCGTTGCGGCGGAAGCGGAACAGGTCCGTGTCGGATTCGATCGGCGGGAAATCGCTCACGTGCCAGTCTAGGGCTCCGGAGAAGTAGACGCCGAACTTGGCTCCCTGCCCGCGGACGGCCGTCCCGATCTCGCTGACCAGGTCGCGCTTGGGTCCGCGTTCCACGGAATTGAAGTCCGTGGTTTCCGTATCCCAGAGGCAGAACCCCTCGTGGTGCTTGGTGGTGGGGATGACATAGCGCGCCCCGGCTCCGATGAGCTTGGAAACAAAGTCGTCGGCGTCGAATGCATTGGCATCCCACAGGTCGGCGAGGTCCTCGTAGCTGGTGCCCGTGCCGTAGATTTCCTGGTGGCGTTCCCAGCTGGGGCTTCCGGCGATGCGGACCGTGTTTCCGTACCACTCGGCGTATTGGTGATGCGCGTAGGCGTCCTCCGTGGGCACCCCGCCCTCGCCGTGTGCGGTGGCCCAGGCCGGCACCGAGTACAGGCCCCAGTGGATGAAGAAGCCAAGCTTGGCGTCTCGGTACCATTCGGGAACGTCCCGTTCGGGGTAGCTCGGCGGGTTGTCCCCGAAGTCAGGACCCACGCGGGTTTCAAAATTCAGCAAGGGATTTCCTCAACAATCTGTGCGTCCTGCACTCGGTTCGCTACTGCCGGGAGCCAGGGCTCGACGGCTTCTTCTTGGAACGGGAAGGCACCTGGTTCGGCGTTGTTCCCTGTTGCGTGTTCGTCCACCAGCTGCCAGGCCGCGGCCGCGGCGCCCAAGACGGCCGAACGGCCGGCCAACGCGCCCGGATGGACCGCCAGCGAGTATCCCGAGACGGGCATGTGCCCCGCCAGGGTTTCCTGGATGGCAGGTTCCAGCAGGTCCCAGGCACCTCGCACGCCCCCGCCGACCACCACGTCCCTGACATCCAGGATGTTGACGGTGGTGGCGATCGCCAGGGCCACGGCCCGGCCGGCGCGCGCATAGGTTTCCCGGGCGTCGGCATCGCCGACACGCGCACGGTCTGCGACCACGTCCGCACCGACGCGTTCGTCCGCGCCCCGCCTCTCGGCATAGCGTTCGGATATCGACCTGCCGGAGGCGAGGGTCTCCAGGTGCCCGACCTGCCCGCAGGTGCACCCGATATCGCTGTACCCGGGGGTATGCCCGATTTCGCCGGCGGCTCCGCGCGAGCCGGGGAAAATCTGCCCGCCCACCGCAATGGCGCCGCCCACTCCGGTGCCGAGCATCAGCCCGACCGCGTCTTTCACTCCGGCAAGGGCTCCGTAGCTCATTTCGCCGCGCAGGAAGGAATTCACGTCGTTGTCGATGACCGCCCCGACCCCCAGGCGGGATCGCAGGTCGGCCGCCAACTCGAACCCCGCCCACCCCGTGAAGGAGGCCGACGCGGCGGTCACCACGCCGTTTTTCTGGTCGATGACCCCTGCTGCCCCGACGCCCACGGCCTTCGCCCGCAGTCCGCAGTCGGATTCAAGCCGCTGCACCAACTCGGCTGCCGCGGCGCTCATTGCCGGCCCGCCGAGTGTTGCCGGCGTGGGCACCGTGCCTGAGGCGATGACGTCCCCGGCACGGTTGCACAGGATCGCGGAGGTCTTGGTTCCGCCGATGTCGATTCCCGCAACGACCGATCCGGCGTTGTTGTTTTCAGGCACCTTAGCGACCGCCCAGACCCGCCATGGAGATGCCCTTGACCAGGTGCTTCTGCAGGGCGATGACCAGGATGGTGGTCGGGACCATGGAGATGATCGCCGCCGCCATCTGCAGGTCCCAACGGGTGCCGGTCAGGCCGGAGAACGACGCCAGGCCGACGGGCAGGGTCCCCATGGAGGCGTAGTCGACCGTCACGATCAGCGGCCAGAGGTAGCTGTTCCAGAAGGAGAGGAACGTGAAGACCGCCAGAACGGCGACCGCCGACTTCGAGAGCGGAAGCACGATCTGCAGGAAGCAGCGGATCGGGCCGGCACCGTCGACGCGGGCCGCTTCCTCGAGTTCATACGGGATGCCGCGGAAGAACTGGCGCATCAGGAAGGTGCCGAAAGCGGTAAATGCGAACGGCAGGATCAGCGCCTGGTAGGTGTCCACCCAGCCGAACCACTGCATCACGATGAACATGGGAATCACCGTGACCTCCTGCGGCACCATCAGGGTGGCCAGGAAGACCACGAAGACGGCGTCGCGCCCCCTCCATCGCAGGCGGCCGAAGGCGTACCCGGCCATGGTGGAGACGGCCAGGACGACCAGCGTGCCGGCGATGGCGACGAAGAACGAGTTGCCGATGTACGTCCAGAACGGGCCGAACGAGAAGACGTCGGCGAAGTTGCTCCAGCGGAGCTCGCTGCCGACGAGTTTCGGCGGCATGGAGAACATTTCGGAGTTGGGCTTCAACGCCGAGAAGAATGCGTAGATCAGCGGCGCCATGAAGATCAGGGCGGCGAGGTAGATGAACATGTGGGCGATGAAGAGCCTGACGCGCGAGCCCATGCTGCTGTCGGGTCCCTTGAGGCCGTCGTTCTTTGAAGACAACCGTGCCTTGCGCGTCGCGGGTGCTTCATCCCGGACGGGCGATTCGATCAGGTCAGTGCTCATAGTGCACCCACTTCTTCTGCGCGCCGAATTGCAGGGCTGTCAGCACGATGATGATGGCGAACAGGATCCACGCGGCGGCTGCCGCCAGACCCAGTTCCTGGAACTTGAAGCCCTGGTTGTAGATGAACTGCACCAGCGGCTGCGTCGAGTTGCCCGGACCGCCGCCGGTCAGGAGCTGAGGCTGGGCGAAGACCTGCAGGGCGCCGATCATGGTCATGATGGAGGCGAAGAACACCGAGGGGGAAACCAGCGGGATCGTGATCGACCAGATCATGCGCAGGCCCTTGGCGCCGTCGATGCGCGCGGCTTCGATGACCGAATCCGGGAGCTGTTCGAGCGCAGCGGAGAAGATCAGCATGTTGTAGCCCAGTCCCTGCCAGACCGACATGGTGACGACCATGATCATGGCCCACTGCGGGTCCGCCAGGAAGTTTGGAAGCTCGAAGCCGAACCACGACTGGGCGGCGCTGTTGAACAGGCCCTGTGGCTGCAGGAGCATTTTCCACACCAACACGTTCGCAACCATCGGGGTGACCACCGGCAAGAAGAAAAGGATGCGCAGCGCCGCCCGACCGCGGATGCGTGAGTGCAGGCTCAAGGCAAGAACCAAGGCAAGCACCACGTTCAACGGTACGTAGAGCAGGGTGAAGACGGCGGTGTTGCGCAATGCCGGCCAGAAGTCCGGGCTGCTGGTGAAGAGCTTGATGTAGTTGTCGAATCCGACAAACGTCTTCTCGCCGTAGGTAGGCCAGTTGAAGAACGCCATCACGATTGACAGCACGACGGGAACAATGGTGAACAGGGCGAGTCCCGCCAGCGCCGGGCTTACAAAGCCCAGCGCCTGGCGAGATTCGGCCCGTGCCATCGCTCCACGACTACGGTCGCGAACGGTGGTGGTGGACATGAGGTCAAACGCTCCTAAGTTGGTTACTTGCCGAACTGCTGCTGGGCAGTTTCAAGTACCTTGGCCATGGATTCCTGGCCGTTGTAGACACTGACCAGCTGCGGCTGCACGTAAACGCCGACCTTGGACCAGTTGTCGGAAACCTGCTGGCCCTCGACGTTCTGGAAGGCTGCCTCGAAAGCGGTCTTGACCTGGTCGCGGTACTTGGCGTCAATGGACTCGAAGTACAGCGGCTGGGATTCGGCGCGCGCCGGGTAGCTGCGGCCGGAGGAGGCAATGTGGTCCTGCGACTTCTTGCCCAGCAGCGAACCCAGGACCTTCAGGGCAGCGTCCTTGTTCTTGCAGTCTTTGGAGATGCCGTAGCCGGAGCCGAGGATCAGGGACTTGTTGCCGTTGGGGCCGGTAGGCAACGGGGCCATGCCCGCGGTGAAGTTGCTGTCGTTTTCCAGGTAACCCACCGCGTTCCAGGTGCCGTCCACTGCCATGGCGGCGTTTCCGCCGGAGTACTGGGTTTCGCCCCAGCCGGTGTCGGAGGCGCTGGCCACGGGAGCCGCAACCTTCTGCTCGGTGACGAGCGAGGAGTACCAGTTGGAGGCCTCAACGAAGGCCGGGTTGGTCAGGTCCAGGGTGCCGTCGGCGGTGGCCGGCTGCACGCCGGACTTTGCGATGGGCAGGGCCTGCCACTGGAAGTCGCCCATGCCCACTGCGAAGCCGTACTTCTTGTCATGGGTCGCGGCCTTGGCTGTGGCCTCGAAATCATCGAAGGTCCAGCCGACCTTCGGCTCCGGCGCGTTGGAGGCCTTGAGCAGATCGGCGTTGTAGTAAACCAGCATCGTGGAGATGTCGAACGGGATGCCGTAGGTCTTGCCCTTGTTCTTCAGGATATCCAACGAGCCAGGGGCGAAGTCGGCGTCCTTGAGCCCGGCCTTGGTGAGATCCTCCGGGGTCAGTTCGGCGAAGCCGGCGGTGTAGCTCGAGAGCATGCCGCTGTTCATGCCGGTCACGCAGGCCATGTTGCCCGATGCCATGTTGGTGGTCATCTTCGTAAAGAAGTCGCCCCACGGCGCCGTGCGCAGCGTGATGTTCAGGTCAGGGTTGTCGGCCTTGGCGATCTCCAACTGCGCGTTCAACGCAGCGGTGTCATCTTCGCTGCCTGCCCACATGTCAATGACGACGGAATTGTCCCCGGCGGCACCTGCCGCTTCCTTGGCGCCGCCACCACAGCCGGTGAGCACGAGTGCCGCAGCTGCAACAGCTGCAACGGCACCAACCTTGAACTTCTTCATCGAATATTCTCCTCAGTTTCTAGGGCGAAGACCGCCCTAGGCGAATGATCGGTTGTCGATCCCAAGCTTTGGATCGGTGTGGAAAGATAGAGACTTTATTCGACATTCGAACAAAGTTTGCTTGCTTCCGCTTCAAGTAAGCATTGCAGATCGTGACCGACGACACCACCCTTTGGTCGGATGTTTCGCAACAAGTTCTTGTCATGGGTCACATTCCATCAGTTGTGGAATTTGACGAAACCGCCCATATCCAAGACTTCCCATTCCCTCCGCACCATCGGGCCATGCGACCAGACATCGGATTTTCGTCACGAATATTGCCGCCTGATCGTGCGTCATCCGACCGCAGGAATCACCCGACAGCACGTCAGGGAGGTAATTTGTTGCACAAAAAAGCCCCGGGGTGCATCGACGGCGACCGGCCATGGATACAACCCGGGGCGCGAACCCCTCTCGAACTAACGACGCAACATGAGCTCTATGACGGGCACCGCAACATCCGGGCGTCGGACGGGAAGGCTCAGCGTGAGGGTGCCCGCAGGCTGACCCGCCGGACGCATGACATTTGCTTCCTGGGTCGGATCGATCTCGCTCATTGCCACCCACGAACCGTCATGCAGCAGCCGCGCGTACTCAACCTTGCCGGCAAGGCCGGGAAGGTGAAGGTGCCCCATGGGCCATGAGAAGACGTGGACATACAGATGATCCCCCTTGAGCGTATAGGCCGCCATGCGCGGCGCTTCAAAGGGCGCCCATCCGGCGCCCGTGATCGACCTGCCGTGCAGCCGCATCCATACGCCAATCTCGGCCAGCAGCTCTTGATCCCTGGGATCGATTTCACCCCGGCCGTTGGGCCCGACGTTCAGCAGGAAATTGCCGTTCATCGAGGTTGACTCAATCAGCATCCGCAACAAAAGATCGGCCGACTTATGGTCGTGGTTGTCGCGGTGGTAACCCCACGAACCGTTGGTCGTCTGGCACGCTTCCCAACGCTGGGGCACGCCACTGACCTCCAACGGCGCGCTTGGTTGATACTGCTCGGGAGTGACAAAGTCGCCCTGAACCCCCAGTCGATCATTGACCAAAATTCCCGGTGAAAGTTCTCGGCAAAGGGCCAGCAATCCCTCGGCATCCCAGTCCTCGGACGATTTCCCCTTCCACCCCTGTTTGGATTCCGGGTAGGTGAAATCAAAGAACAGGTAATCCACCTGGCCATAATTGGTTAGCAATTCGCGGACCTGCCCATGCAGGTATTCACGATACCGACCCATGTCCCGCTCGGCGTTCAACACCGAGGCATTTTCATCATCCCGACGGGGGTGATTCCAATCAACGGTGAAGTCCGCATGATGCCAGTCAATCAGCGAGTAGTAGATTCCGACCTTCAACCCTTCCGCCCGAAGCGCCTCGACATATTCCCGCACCAGGTCACGCCCGCAAGCGGTTTGCGACGAATAGTCCGTCAGCGCCGAATCCCAGAGGCAGAAACCGTCATGGTGCTTGGCAGTGAGAACCACGTAGCCAGCCCCGGCGGCCTTGGCTTGCTTGGCAATGGATCTGGCATCAAAAAGGTCCGGATCGAAATGATCGAAATACGGCCGATACCCTGCGACACTCAGGCGCTCATAGGTTTGCACCCACTCGTGGCGCGCAGCACCGCTGTAGAGCCCGAAATGAACAAACATTCCGAAACGTCCGCCATCAAACCAATCCTGTGCTTCCACGCCCAGCCCTTACCTCGAGGTCAACCATCAAATGACTCACAGGCAGTCTAACGCCAAACGTCCGATGTTTACGCGTTTGGTGGAAGCAAGTCTTCGACGGTCGGGTCAGGAAGACGCGTGCGTGGCATGTGGGCGGACCGCAATTTTCGCTCCACCCGCATGCCACCCGTCACGTGTCGCGCTTAGGGTTGCAGCACCCGGGTTCGGGCCAGCGGACCCGCGGCCTTGGCCCTAATCAGCACGGAGGCTTCCGCCAGATAGGCCAACGGAATTTCCTCGATCTCCAGGAGTTCGACGCTTTCGGGCAACGCGCCCGCGGCAATGGCACGAGCCGTCGCCTGTTCACGTGCATCCCGCAAGGCCTGATCGCGCGGGACCGTGCTTAGCGGATAGATTCGCTCAAAGCTTCCCGAGACATCCCCGAGCGCCGAACCCACGGCGTTGGCAGCCCCGAAAAATTCGGGGCGCACCAACTCGCTGATTCCGGCCAGGGACTCCGGGGCAACGATGCTTCCGCCACCCACCAGGATGGCGGGCACCGCGGTGCTGTTGGATTTCATGCGGTCGACCGAGTCCTCAAGCAACGCGCGGATTGCCGTTTCGGCGTTTGACAAGAGCTCGGCATCCAGCTCCACATCTTGGGCGTTTGCGGCATTGAAGCGCCCCGCCGCCGCAGCGATGTCCGTGACGGTCAAGGTGCTGCCGCCGAAAACCAGGGCATCGGTGCCGATGCGGTATCCGACGCTCTGCGGCCCCAAGCGCACGGCGCCCGCTGGACCGTGCACCATCGTGCCGCCTCCCAGCGCCACCGAAAGCACATCCGGCATCCGGAAGTTCGTCCGGATCCCGCCGATCTCGGCGGCCTGGGACGACTGGCGCGGGAACCCGTTGACCAGCAATCCGATATCGGTGGTGGTGCCGCCGATATCGACCACGATGGCATCCTTGAGCCCGCTGAGATGCGCGGCGCCGCGGATCGAGTTCGTCGGCCCGCACCCGATGGTGAACACGGGATAGCTCAACGCGTACTCCAGCGTCATGAGCGTTCCGTCGTTCTGGCCCAGGTAGACCGGCGCGGTGATGCCATGGTGCACCAACGCGGCACGGAATCCCTCGACCATGCCGCCCAGCGTGCGGATCAGCGCGGCGTTCAGGACCGTGGCGTTTTCACGTTCCAGCAGGCCGATCGAGCCGATGTCCGCCGAGCGGGACACCGGGACCCCAAGCTCCGAGGCGACGATCTCGGCGACACGGTCCTCTTGCGAGCGATCCATGGGGGAAAACACCCCGACCACGGCCACCGCGTCGACCAGGCCGCGCATCCTCGTGCAGGCCTGCCTGACTTGTTCCTCATTGACTGGGCGAATCGTGCGTCCGTCGACCTCGAAACCTCCGTCAAGCACGAAGATCCGGGGCTCGATGCTTGCCCGCAGCTCCTCCGGCCACCCTTCCAGGGGCGGCACCGCGGTGGTTGCAGGAAGCCCCAGACGGATGATTCCTACCCGGCCCAGATTGCGGCGTTCCACGATGGCATTCGTGCAGTGGGTGGTGCCCAGCATCGCGAAGTGAACCAGCCGCGGATCGATGCCGCTGCGCTCGATGACCGCCGCGATGGCCGCCTCCACGCCGGATCCTCCACCGGCTGAGGTGGGTGTCTTGACGGCGGCAACGACCCTCAGGTCCTCGTCCAGGATGACGGCGTCGGTATTGGTTCCACCAACATCGATGCCAATGCGGTAACTCATGCGTGCAAATCCTCTCGGGACAATTCTTCAATCGGAACAAATTCAACGGGGTAACCGAAGTATGCGGGTCCCGCGGTTTCAAGCCCCTTTTCGGTGCGCCATTTTTCGTGACAGGCCATGCCGATGATGTGGACGCGCGCGCCGTACTTGAGCGTTTCCGTGGTGATGGGCCGCCCCGTCACCGAATCCAGCACCGCGATCAGGTCGGGCGTCACGGCCGCGAGCTGCCCGTTGCGCATTGCAAGCAGCATCTCGTTCTGGAAGGAAAGCTCGAATTGATCGTCCTTGTCGTTCCCCAGCCCCTCGAGGGTTGCATGGCCCTTGGTGAATCCGCCCTCGAACACCCGCTTGATATCTACGATCTTGCCTTCGAACAACTTGTAGGCGTCCAGTTCATCCATCAGCCTGGTGGCCGGGTCGATGCCGTCCTGAGACGGATCCAGCAACAACGCGCCGATGTCGCGGGCGCGGCTGAGGGTTTCGGGGATGGCGCACTCGCGCACCACCTCCCCGCCGTAGGCGTAGTCGGCCATGGTGGCCGATCCGCCCATCGGGATGGTCAGCGCCCGGGCAAGTTGTTCGGACCAGGCTCCATCCACCGGCTTGGTCAGCACGGCGTTGCCGTGCGAATCAACCATCGAGGCGTAGCCGGGTCCATAGCCTGCCAGATGGAACGTCACCATCTGGGCTTCGGGGAACGCCCTACCCATGGCATCTGCATCCACTATGGGAAGGCCGGTGATCGCCGCGCACGCCACCGGGATCAGCGAGTTCCCGCCACCGATTTCGATGGGCATGATGGCAGTTGCCTTGCGCCCGCAGGCGGTCTCCAGCAGGCGCAGCACCGCAACCAGTTCTTCCTCGGCCATGATCTTTTCCACGGCGACGGACGGAGCCCCGATCATGCCTACGGGAACCACAAAGTCCTCGTCGGTGATGTCGCTCAGCGCCTTGACCGCTACCGGGCCGTGCTCGCGAATGAGCCTGCGGGCAATCAATGTCCCGATGTGCGGGTCTCCCCCGCCGCCGGTCCCAAGGACCGCGGCCCCGAGTGCGATCTTTTCCACGTCCGCTTCCGTGATGTGTGTCAGGGTCATGCTGATTCCTTCGGTGCCGTGCGGTTGACCCGCGTGAGAATGCCTTGAACGACGAACGAGGCGATGAGCCCGTCGAGCGCCGGGATGCTGGTCAGGGTGAAGATCCCCAGGCCGAGTCCGGCCGCCGGGTCGGAGGTCGCAATGGCTATGGCGATGCCCGAAGCCCACGAGGCAATGGCCGTCCAACGAATCGCGGGTTCGTCCCGTTTGTCGTCGAAAACAAATCGATCGCGGGCCCCCACGAAGAATTCCGCGATGTAGACCCCGCCGTAGGGTGCCAGGAAGACACCCATCGCCGAGATGAACGGAATGAACGCGTCATACATGCCCAGGCAGGCGACCAACGTGGCCAGGATGCCGGCAACGAGGGTGAGGATCTTGCGTGGGACCTTGCTGAAAACCGATGCAAGGCTCAACGAGCTGCCGTAGAGGTTGTTGGTGTTCGTTGTCCATTGGGCCAGCGTCAACACGACAATCGCTGCGATGCCCATGCCGAGCCCGAAGAAGATCCGCATCAGATCGGCTTCACTCATGAGACGAGAGAGGATCAGTGCCACGATGACAATCAGCGAGTTTCCGATGAAGAATCCGACGAATCCGGCACGCATCGCGTGTTTGGGGGTCTTGGCCCATCGGGCAATGTCAGGGGAAACCACGACACCCAGGACGAAGATGCCCATGACCAGGGAAACGGCGCCACCAAAGGTGAACGTCGGAACCACCGGAGCAAAGAGCGGGTCCCACCCGTGGTTTGCCGCGGCGAGGATTATTCCGAGGAAAAGAATGATGATCAGCAACGGCACTGCCCAGCTGCTGAGTTTCTCGATAGAACGGTAACCCCACAGCGCGGTGAGCATCATCAGCACACCACCCACTGCATTGAGCACCACCAGTGGGACGCTCACTCCCGTCAATTCACCGATGGCCGTTTGTGCATTGCTTGCAAAGAAGCCAACCTGCACACCGAACCAGCCAAGGGCCGAGACTGCCATGATCATGGCGATCAAGATCCCGCCGATACGGCCAAAGACCGTCCGTGAAATCATGGCGGTGGTCAGCCCGCTGGCTGCACCGACATAGGTGCAGGCCATGGCCAAAAGCCCAAGCAGGACCGATCCGAGCAGCGTGGCCCAAACAGCTTGGCCAAACGGCATTCCTTCGCCAAGCTGCACACCGAGGATAGTGCCGGAAAGATCAATGCCGACGGCGATCCAGATCAAGCTGATCGGTAGCCAGCCCTTGCGTTGCGACCGTGGAACGACACTTAGTTCGTAGTCGCCGTTGTTGTTATCTAGGGAGAGTTCTTCAAGGTTGGTGCGGGTCATGAGGGCCGCCTAAGAAGTGGTTGCGTCGCTTAGGACGCAGGAACGGGATTGAGGAAGGTAATTACTTGGGACCAGACGGAGTTCAGGCGAGCCATGAAGGTCTCGGCGTCGTAGTGACGCATCTGCAGGAACACCCCATCCATGAGGCAAAGGAAGAAATTGCAGAAGTCATCCGCATTGCCAGGGGCAAAGGACCCGTCCGCACAGCCAGTGGTGTAGGCGTCGTGGATCAGATCGCGCAATCGCTCCTCGGCCGTGATAAAGGCCCCGGAAACGACGCCTTGGATTTCCGTGGGCGTTGCCACCAAATGACGCAGGTGGAAGGCAAACAGGGCCGGACGGCTCAGATAGAACTCGCCAATGCCGAACAGGATTTGATGGAGACGCTCGGCCGGCGATCGGTCGGCTCCGGCGTGGGCAAACTGTTCAAAGAACTCTCCATACTCGACCTGGGATTGCCTGTAGACCTCCAGGTAAAGCTCTTCCTTGTTAGGAAAATGGGCATAGATCGAGGGGGCCTTGATCCCCACCGCAACGGCGATCGACTTGAGCGTGGTTTCGGTGTAGCCATCGCGGCTGAACAGCTCAAACGCAGTATCAAGGACCTTCTGCTTGCTCATCAATTCTTCCTAACGAGTATTAGTTAGGTAGAACACTAAGGGGAGAATTGAGACCAGGTCAATAGATTACGAAGGCTCGATACGCGGACAGCATTGCATTTGGCCGTACAGGTTTTGGAACGCGACGGCCTGATGCGTGTGGACATAGCAAGACAATCCACCAGCATGGCAACGATGATGCTGAAGTGCATAGTCGCGTTTGCCCAGGAGGGGTATCCCCGCCAGACTCATGTCCATCAGCAAGGTGTTGACGTCCAACCCAACGAAGGCAATGTACACGCCGGCTCCACTGCTGAAGGTGAAGTCGCCATCGATTGGATGGCGGTTGGCCATTGGTCGCACGGCTATGCGAACACGTCAAGAAGTGAAAAGCACGCGGAGAAAAGTCGGAAACCAATTTCGACAAACCTGATAGTCCAGTCACCGATTCAACGATATTTCCGGCCGGCTGAGGTCTTTCCACGACAAAATGCAGAGGTCAACGAGCGATCACCCATCTCAAATGGTCAACTCGTCCGCTGCGTTTATTCCCTGTTGCTTTCAGCGATTGAGGAAGGTAATTACTTGGGACCAGACGGAGTTCAGGCGAGCCATGAAGGTCTCGGCGTCGTAGTGACGCATCTGCAGGAACACCCCATCCATGAGGCAAAGGAAGAAATTGCAGAAGTCATCCGCATTGCCAGGGGCAAAGGACCCGTCCGCACAGCCAGTGGTGTAGGCGTCGTGGATCAGATCGCGCAATCGCTCCTCGGCCGTGATAAAGGCCCCGGAAACGACGCCTTGGATTTCCGTGGGCGTTGCCACCAAATGACGCAGGTGGAAGGCAAACAGGGCCGGACGGCTCAGATAGAACTCGCCAATGCCGAACAGGATTTGATGGAGACGCTCGGCCGGCGATCGGTCGGCTCCGGCGTGGGCAAACTGTTCAAAGAACTCTCCATACTCGACCTGGGATTGCCTGTAGACCTCCAGGTAAAGCTCTTCCTTGTTAGGAAAATGGGCATAGATCGAGGGGGCCTTGATCCCCACCGCAACGGCGATCGACTTGAGCGTGGTTTCGGTGTAGCCATCGCGGCTGAACAGCTCAAACGCAGTATCAAGGACCTTTTGCTTGCTCATCAATTCTTCCTAACGGGGAATAGCTCAATTGAACTGTAAGGCCAAAACAATAGTCCGACTTAATCGGAGTCGGGCACTTTCACTGTTGATTCACTTGCAATTACTTCCTTGCTTGAAACTGCCAGACAGGATCGCCAGCCAGATGGCATGCCGGGGTACCCACATGCTCGAGTACTTAGCAAGTATCACCATATGGTTCGCTGGAACCGATCGACGTGTCGATCATGACGGCCCAGAGCGCCGAGGATGTACGTCGCAGGCCTACTCTCTGCACCGCAGGCAACGGTCATGTTTGTCACGTCTGGGCCACTGTAAGTCTGGGTCCAACATCTCAACCGCACAATCACGTTTACAGCGATCGCGGTTTTCACGAGCATGCCGCATTTGATGTTCCACCAGATCGCCACAGGGATTGAGCCGCGGTGTTGACCGTGATCGGCTGATCATAGGCATGCGAATGCCGGCGTCAACGATTTCTAGTTGAGGTTTCAAGCACGTTCCGACCCACGAAAATTCGTGGAGAAGCGCACATCATCCCGCTTACCCGAATCTTGACGCGGACCCGTCAACGATCAGTGCATATACGCGTAGATCGCGCCTGCGTAGCCTGCCGGCAAACCGGTACCCGCTGCCCAACAGGTCATGACCTCAATCGTTTCGGCCATGCTTAGACGCTGCAACTCAGTTGCCCCCAGCTCGGGGCCGTTCGGTTCAGACCCAGCAGCAACACCTCTGCCAACCCGCAAATTCAATGCACCATTTGCTAGCAGCATGGCGATCTCCACCGTGTAGTGGCCATTTTCCAATCGCATGGTTTGCACATAGCGCGTTTCCGGATCGTCATCCTGAACAACCATGAAGTCGCCAACACCAGGAAGGCCTTCGATGAGCTCGACCAGGTGACCGATACCTTGCAAGTCTTCCCACTCCGACGCGTCTCCGTTGATCGACGTGTACCAGCAAAGCGGTATTTCCGGTTGAGGATCAGCAAGCAACTCGTTCCATGCCAACGCATCAATCCAAGTTCCCGGTGCAACGGTCGTGATATCCAATGATTCAGTCATGACTTGACACTACAGATCCCCTCCGACAATAACTCCGTTGCTGAGCAGGATCCGGATGGGCCCACCGGTGGGGCCCCTCGGCGGTCCGTGTGCCCTGCCCGTGGATCTCTTCGTAGGGCATGCAGAGCACCGTTTCCGCGGGGTCGACTCTCAGTCTCCGACGCCGGCGGCGAGATCTTGCCCGGTAAGTGTTGAGCGGTCCGCGACAAACTGCGCCAATGTTCCGCGGAAAGTGATGTTGCCACATTCTCAGCCGGCAATTTTGCCCTGCAGCGACACTCATCTTCAACCCCGACCCAATCTATATGCAGAGAATTTTGCGGTCGCAAAACCTATTGCATCCCCGTTGGTTCGTCTGGCAGGCTGGGGCCATCAATGGAACGCACGACAAGGAGAGACGATGGAATTCCAGCAGGGACAGGAAATTATCCTCGGGGATCTACCCAAGGGCATCACATTGGCCAGCGAAGCCATGGGAAACAAGACATGGAACGTACTCGGGCACACCTACCTCTCAAAGGTGGAAAGCGCCTCAAGCTTTGCGTGGCTTTCCATGGATCCGTCAGGCACCGGCGTTCCCCCGCATGTGCACCCCACGCAGGATGAACACATCTACATCAT
This sequence comes from Paeniglutamicibacter sp. NPDC091659, assembly GCF_044756805.1. Taxonomy (NCBI): domain Bacteria; kingdom Bacillati; phylum Actinomycetota; class Actinomycetes; order Micrococcales; family Micrococcaceae; genus Paeniglutamicibacter; species Paeniglutamicibacter sp. NPDC091659. The sequence continues at coordinate 115,589 of NZ_JBIVTO010000012.1, read as the reverse complement.
GGAAGGCGTCTATACCCTCTACCTCGATGGGGAATGGACAACCGCGGGGCCAGGCGACACCGTGCGCATGCCCATGGGACTCCCGCACGCGTACTACAACAAGCATGAAACGCCGGCAAAGTCACTCTTCTGGGTCAGCCCCGCCGGACAGCTCTCCACTCTCTTCGACGAACTGCACAACCTTACGGATCCCGAGGAAGTCGTTCGCCTCTCGGCACTCCGGGATGTCAATTTCCTGCCACCGGGTTCCGTTCCCGGAGCTTAATAGCCGCCCTGCCCGGTGGGGAGTCTGGCCGCAGATGCGGTTGGAACTCCCCACCAAACTTTTCAGCCAAGGAGTGTAAGTTGAACGGCCGCACCCTGAAATCGGAGACGCTGTCCTACGGAACCGATGAAGCGCAGAACCTGGCATTCTCATGGCCCGCGGATGTCGCATCCCCGCGGGGCATCGTGGCACTGATCCACGGCGGCTACTGGCGCTCGAACCTGCACGCGTCGCTCATGGAACCGCTGGCGGCCTCGCTGCTGGAAAACGGATGGGCAGTTGCCAATATCGAGTACCGCCGCGGAGCCTTTGGCCGATGGCCCGCACCCCTGGAGGACTGCCGCAAGGCGATGGGCCTGATTGAAACCGCAAAGCGGGAGAGTTCAATCCAGGGCCCAATCATAAGCATCGGCCATTCGGTCGGCGGCCAGTTGGCCATCCTCACCGCCAATCTGGCAGATGCCGTGGTGGCGCTGGCTCCGGTCACCGACGCCGAGCGGACGTACGCCGAGGCCTTGGGCGAGAACGCGGCCCACGAATACTTCAGGACCTCCCCCGCAGAAACACCCGGAATCTACCGGCAGGCCTCAGCCGTGCGGCAGCTGCCGATTCGCACCCGGACGCTTCTCATACACGGGGCCAACGACTCACGCGTTCCCATCGGACACTCGCTGGATTACACGCGTGCGGCGCAGGCGGCCGGTTCGCCGGTCTATCTACGCGAGTACGAAGAGCTCGGCCACCTTGAAGACATCGATCCGTTGGCCCCTCACTGGCCCGATGTGCTCACGTGGATTGCGGGCGTTTCACCATCCGAGTCAGACGGAGCCACCGGCGAACAGGAGTGGGTCTAGCGCCAGCGCAGGCGTGTTTCCGTGCTGCTGGCCTTGCATGTGTAGGTCTTGCCGTTCTTTTTGCCAATGCCCGTCATGCCCGCATCTGCCTTGGCGCAGTATGCGCCGGGCGAGACCTGCTTGGCGTTCGCCGCATTCGTCGATGGAGCCTTGGCCGGAGTGGCATTGCTTGTCGACGGGGCCACCGCCGGAGCCTTGCCGGACAGCTTGATCGGTGTGACGGCAGCGGTTTTTTGCGTCGGGCAAGCCTGCAGAACGCGCTTCATGGCGTCCTTCTCCGCCGCGGTAACGGACAGCGCGTACTTCTTCTTGACGCCGATCTGCGTGGCCACATACTGGCAACGGAAGGCCTTGTTCGTGGGCAGCCATTCGGCGGCATTGTCATCGCCCTTGGAGCGGTTTGCCGATGCCTGTGAAGCCATGAGGTTCAAGGGATCGTTCGCCACGGCAACACGCTGCACTTGGGACATTTTTTGCCCGCCGGAGATCCACACGTTCTTCAGTGCAACCACGTGGTCAATGTCGACGGAGCCGCTATTGACCTTCCAATTGATGGTGGTGCCGGTGTAGGAATCCTTCAGGGTGCCCGAGGCAAGCTGGCAATTCCGGCTGTCCTTGTACTTCACTTCGTACATGTCGCGCTTAAGCGTGTCTTGGCGCTCATCGCACTTGTTGCCGTCGGAGTCCTTCCATCCGTTGCCGAATTTTGCGTTGCGGTCATACCCGGTGGCGGCGGCCTTGCCCTTGACGGGAAGCGAGTTCAGGGTGGTCAGAGCGCTTGGTCCGTTGAGCTTCGCGCCCGGTACGACCATCGCATTTGGAGCGGAAGCCACGGACCCGGATACCGCCGGCGCCTGGATGGCGTTCAAATTGCCTGGATCCGCAACCAGCGAACCTGTCGTGAGGAAAACGGACAGCATGAGGTAAGTCAGGAATTTCAAGATGCTCTTTCAGGATGAATCAACAAGGCACAGTGCCGAAGATCCATCAAAGCATGGATGCCCCACCGATTGGTCACGAACCGCCCCAATCCCGGCCGCGAAACCCAATTGCTCCGTTTGGGCCCGCCGGACAATATCGATCGACAAATGACAGACCATGGCGCTCCCATCCGGCCACTGCCAAGGGGGTGGGAACAGGTGCACGAGGATTTTGCGCAAGGTGCGACGGCAGTCCTACTGATCGCTCCGGCCGGATCCACCCTTGCGCGGCTGAACTTTCGGCTGACCACCAGCCGGGAATTGGCCGGGGCGCTGCCAGACCCAAGGCGCATCGACGACAGACCGTCCTGCGATCACTCGTGGGAGCAGTCAACTTTCTGGGCACCACCGGTTGGCCCAAAGGGCATGCGGAGGCAGGGTTCAACTCGGTTCACTTCACCGAACGCGCTCGACGCATCAACGTCACACTCGTCGGGTTGGTGCTTTCCGCAGTGGCCACACACCTGGCAACTGCGTACGTGCGGCTTGGCGAGGGCCTGCCCTCCACCAAGGATGAGCGCCTCCACGAGCTCCAACGACAGGAACTCGGCCTCTACGCCCCCGGGCACATGGATGGGACCCAGCGGTTCGCCCTTCGCCAAATCATGCCCTCGCCACTGGGAGCTCTTGGGTCCCGCCGATCGGGCGTTCCCGGCCGGGCTGCTGGATGCCCCGCTGCAGAGCGAACCGTGAAACCGCCGATTCGTGCCTGGTCGGCTCGCCAAGTGGAGCCCGCCGCTGCAAATGATGATTGGAAAGGATAGAGGCAGGTCCGGAACCGTCGATTCATGAGGGGTTATCGGAGCCTCCCGGCTTGGCGGGACTGCGGCCTGGGTGCCCCCCCGGACAGATAAGCCCCGGACGTTGTCAACCATCCATCACCACCGCCAGCCTTCCCCGTGGCCGGAATGAGACTTTTTATGTCCCCATCGGTCTGGTTCCCCATCGGTCAAGACGTGGACAATGGCTACGTCACCCATGCGGAAACGGAGCCTTATTGATGAGCGAACGAACGGATCCACGGCGAAACCTGCATGCCTGCTTCGCTGCCGCCACCGGCTTCAGGGGTTCAGAGGCAAAGGCCTGACTTCCACTATGAGCACCGGGATTTGGAAGATTCTTTCCAACCCGTCGGGCACCCGCCCAACGGGCCCCATGCCAGCGCCCAGAGACAGGCGGGAAAGTGATTCAGTTGTCCATTCGATTTCACCAATCAGCCCGATAGCTGGTTGGCCGTTGATCGGGAAAAGGACCCCGGGTCTACTTGTAGGGAGGAAAAGCGGTGTGCCGCAAGTCACACCACCCTCCCGTTCATCCGATCCCAACCGCGAGGAGACCGTCGTGGCAACTACCACGGCCATCGGCTGTAGCGTCACCAAGACCAGCACGCCAAGCAGCCGACGCAACTGGGGCATTGTTCTCATGCTCTTGATTTTCTCGATGCTCAATTTTGCCGACAAGGCAGCAATCGGATTGGCCAGCAAGCCGATCCGGGAAAGCATGGACCTGAGCGCAAGCCAGTACGGCCTGCTGTCCAGCGCATTCTTCTGGCTCTTTGCCCTCGGAGCCGTGGTGCTAACTGCGGTATTCCGAAAAATCTCCTACAACTGGGCCGTCGGCATCCTCATGATCACCTGGATCCTGACGATGCTGCCGCTGACCACGCAAACCACGTTTGGCGTCCTGCTGGCCAGCCGCATCGCCCTCGGATTCTTCGAAGGCCCCGCGCATGCCCTGTGCCAGTCGATTGTTCACAGCCTGTTCCCGGCCGAGAAGCGAGCCGCCGCCGGTGCCGTGGTCACCGCCGGGACGTCGCTTGGCCCGCTGATCGCAGCCCCGGTACTGACCTGGATCATCCTGACATGGGACTGGCATGCGTCGTTCATCTTCCTGATCGGCGTCAGCCTGGCGTGGACCGCCGCTTGGTTCTTGTTCTCCGACCGCCTTCCGTTCAGGAAGCGCATTGAAACCGCCGCAGAGAAACTGGCCACGGTCGACCCCAACGGCGACATCGTTGTTCCCTTCTACCGACTGCTGATGCTTCCAAGCTTCTGGGGACTGGCACTGCTTTCGTTTGCCGGGTATCTGATCACCTCACTGAAGGTCACGTGGCTGCCCGCATTCATGAACGAAGGCCTGGGCTACTCGATGGAAACCGTCGGCATGCTGGTAGCCATGCCGTACGTTGCTGCCATGGCGATCCTGCTCGGCGCTGGAGCACTCTCCGGCTGGATGCTCAAGCGCGGATTCTCCTCCCGGGTGGCGCGCTCCTTCCTCACCGCGACCTGCCTGCTGTTCGCCGGCGTCTCCATGATCGCCTTCACCCAGGTCCCAGCTGGTCCGCTGCAACTGGTTCTCGTGGTCGGCGCCTTCTCCATCAATTCCGTTGCCTTCGCGATTGGCTTCGCCGGCGCCTCCGACTTCCTGCCCGCCCACCAGCGTGCGGCATTCTTCGGCTGCATCATCGCCGCATACTCGGTGGCGGGAATGGTCGCGCCCTACGCGCTGGGCCTCATTGTTGAGAACGCAGCAACCCCCGCCGAGGGGTATGCCAACGGGTTCCTCATCGTCGGCATCGTCATCTGCGTCTTCGGCGTTGCCGGCGGCCTGATGCTGGATCCCACCAAGGCCCGGGCCCGGCTCCTGGAGCTCACCGCGATCCACGCCGTGCGCAAGCAGGCATCCGAGGATGCGGGAACCTCTCGCTGAGCCGCTTCAAGCTCATGAGGTCCAACTTAAATATGTTGATGGCCACTGTGCCCAGATCCGGGAGGATCTGGGTACAGTGGCCATCAAGCGCGGGAACGCCCGAATACCCAACCAGGCCTAGCCTGTACCGCCAGCCCTGCAGCCTCCGGCCTCGTCGACACAGACGCCCCGGCCGACAAAATCTTGGCCGCGCCCCGCGAGCGCACCTCCACGCGGCTCCCCCGCCTGCGTTGCCTCCACCACGCCAGGCCTTGCGTTTCTCGGTTCACAAAGCAGAACATTTCACTCTCTTGACGCGAGTCGAGATAGTGATACGCTATTTTCATGGCTTGCCCGCACGCACAGACGCCCGAGGGCGCCCGCGAAATCGAAGACTCCGTCCGCACCGACTTCCGCAACACCATGTCGTATGGAAGCTACCTGGACCTGGAGCGCATCCTTTCGGCACAGCATCCGGTCAGCGTCCCGGAGCACCACGATGAAATGCTCTTCATCATCCAGCACCAAACCAGCGAACTGTGGCTCAAGTTGATGCTGCATGAGCTTGTGGAATCCCGCCGGCTGATGGACAACAACGAAATGGGCAAGGCATTGAAATGCCTGGCACGCGTCAAGCACATCCAAAAGACGCTCACCGAGCAGTGGTCGGTCCTGGCCACGCTGACCCCTCGCGAGTACGCGCAGTTCCGCGACTCGCTCGGATCGTCTTCCGGATTCCAGTCCTTCCAGTACCGCGCCGTTGAATTCATCCTCGGCAACAAGCACGAAGGCATGCTCAAGGTCTTCGAATCGGACCCCGCCGCACACGAGCTGCTGTCCAGGTTGCTGCGCGAACCCACCGTCTACGATGCTTTCCTTCACGCGCTTTCCCGTGCCGGCTATGCCATTCCCGAAGACATCCTCAACCGCGACGTCACCAAGCCGTGGGTGTTCCACGAGGCGCTGGTTCCCGTCTTCAAGGACATCTACGAATCCGACGACACCACCTGGAGCCTTTACCAGGCGTGTGAAGACCTGGTGGATCTCGAGGACAACTTCCAGGCCTGGCGCTTCCGCCACATGCGCGTGGTGCAGCGGACCATCGGCTTCAAGAAGGGCACCGGAGGCTCCTCGGGAGTCGACTTCCTCAAGCGCGCACTGGACCTCACCTTCTTCCCGGAACTCTTTGCGGTCCGCACGGAAATCGGCAAGTAGTCCCCGCCCCTCATGAACCCGGCACTCGATGACCTGGACGCCCGCCCCGGCAGCACCACCTCACTGGTTCGCACCATCGTGGGTTTGTACATCCGTGAGCTTGGCGGCTGGATTTCCTCCACGCACCTCATCTCTCTCATGGACACGCTGGGCACCAGCGCCCAGGTCACCCGGACCGCCATAACGCGGCTCAAGAAGAAGGGGATCCTTGAGCCGCGCGCCGTGGACGGTGTACTCGGGTTCGCTCTCACCGATGCCGGCGAACGCATCCTTGCCCGGGGCGACCGCCGGATCTTCGAGCCGCGCTCCATGGAGCCCGGGGACCCCTGGTGCCTGCTTTCGTATTCGGTCCCCGAGGCAGAACGCGAAAGACGCCACCAGCTCCGCCGGCACCTCCAAGGAATCGGCGGTGGGTTGGTTGCCCCCGGATTGTGGATCTTCCCCGAATACCTGCGCGCCGAACTCTGGGAAATCCTGCAAGCACTGGAATTGCAGGACCACGCAACGGTCTTCGTGTCGCAAAGCCCGGAGATCACCGGAAGCATGCGTGATGCGGCCTCAACCTGGTGGGATCTCGAGTCGCTGGCGGCCTTGCACCACGCATTTATCGCCCTTAACCATGCTGTCCCCGAATCCGGGGCCCCCGAGGCATCGGAAAGTTTCGCGACGTATGTGCGCGCCATCGATTCCTGGCGAACCATCCCCTACCTTGATCCAGGCCTGCCTCCGCAGTGCCTGCCCGAGAAATGGCCCGGCCGTGACAGTGCAGGACTTTTCCTACGCATTCAGGCGAGCCATGCGAGTCCGGCGCGGGGCTTCGTCCAGGCGCTCCGCTAAGAACTGAAAGGCCACGGGTTTTATCCCCAAACCCCTTGGCTGAGACACGCTGTAGGCGCATTCTGTAATCAACCGAAAGGTTGATAAAGAAAGAAGTTGAATACGTGTCGTTCGATGAGCACGCTCTTGACCGGGCCTTCATGGCCCTCGCCGATCCCACCAGACGGCAAATCATAGCCAGGCTTTCCCGGGGCCCGGCCACACTCAACGAGCTCGCCGAACCGTTCGAAATGACCAAACAGGCGATTTCGAAGCACATTCAGGTGCTCGAGCGGGCAGAGCTCGTCACTCGCACCCGCGAGGCACAGCGCCGGCCGGTCCACCTGAATCCAGCCCTCCTGGCCGAGCTAGCCGGATGGATAGACCAATATCGACTGGTTGCGGAACGCAAGTTCAGCCGTCTCGACGCCATCTTGAAGAATCAATCCGCGTCCAACGGATAACCCAACGAAAGTCTCGTCATGAGCAACGCATTGAAACTCAGCATCCCCGAAGGAAAGCCGTTCATCGATTTCACACGTGAATTCGACTTTCCCGTTGCCGCAGTGTTCGAAGCACACCGCGACCCCGAGCTGGTCGCCCAGTGGCTGGGGCCGGACGGCATGCAAATGGAAATCGACCACTACGATTTCCGCACCGGCGGTTCCTACAAGTACTCCCACTCCGACGGTTCGGGGACGTACGGGTTCACCGGCGTCTTCCACACCGTGCGCGAGAATGAATTCGCCCTGCAGACCTTCGAGTTTGACGGTTACCCGGATATTGTCGCCATGGACTACATGCGCTTCGAGCCCCTCGACGGCAACCGCTGCAGGCTGGTTGGCCACTCCGTGTATCCCACGCAAGAGGCACGCGACGGCATGGCGGCCGCGGGCATGGAACGGGGAATATCGGAAGGCTACGAGCGCCTCGAGGGCATCCTCGCCGCTCGGGGCTAGCTGATTCCACAAGGTCAAAAGGGTCCGTCAGCGCACGCAGCGGAATCCGATATGCGTGGTTGCCGAGTCCGGTGTTTGCGCCGACCTCGCTGCGGGGCGGTACCTGTGGCAGTACTCCGGTGCGCACAGATGCGACCCTCCCTTGAGGACCAGCTGAACCGCGGATTCGCTCCCGGGCTTGGAGCTCGGCCCGCAGCCGCAGCCGCACCCGGCTTTTGCCTGCTCAAGTTTTTTCCGGTGGTCGGGGGTGAAGGGCGAGTTGGTCCACTCCCACACGTTCCCGCACATGTCGTAAAGCCCGAACCCGTTGGCGGCAAAGCTGCCGACCACGGAGGTGCCCGCAAAGCCGTTCGCTCCCGTGTTCCGGTAGGGGAAAGTTCCCTGCCAGATGTTGGCTTGCAGGTTGTTCGGGTCAGGTTCGGCGTTGCCCCATGAATAGATGGCTCCAGCCAAGCCTCCCCGTGCCGCGTACTCGAATTCGGCCTCGGTCGGCAATCGTTTTCCGGACCACGCCGCGTAAGCCGCGGCGTCCTCGTGCGCGACCTGGACCACGGGGTGGTTTTCCTTGCCCGCAAGATCGGACGCCGGGCCGAATGGTCGGCGCCAGTCGGCCCCCGGCACCCATTGCCACCAGGCACGCCAGTTGCCCAGGTCCACGGGCCCGTCGGTCGGGGTGAAAACCAGTGAGCCCGGTGCCCTGTCGACCTCGGACAGCTGGGGGAATTCGGTGCTGTCAAGGGTTCGCTCGGCCACCGTGACATAGCCCGAGTCCGCGACGAACCGGGCAAATTGGGCGTTGGTCACCGGATGCACATCAATCTCGAAGGCCGCCACGGTGACCCTGTGCACCGGCGCTTCCTCCGGGTAGAAGTCCTCGGATCCCATCAGGAAGCTGGCGCCAGGAAGGCCCAACATGGTGGTTGTTTCCCGGAGCGTCGGATCCAAGACATGTCCCTTGTTAGAAGTGTCGATCGGTGGGCCCCGCTCGCAGTGGGACCCACCGACCTTTTCCATTTCCTAGACGGTCGACCCTTCGCGTGGTTTCTCCGTTAGGTTTGCCGGGACAGGCTGCGAATGGTGCGGCTCGTCCCGAAGTTCTTGCTGCAGCTCCCACAGCTGCACCTTGAGGTCCTCACGCACCTCTAGGTACGCGGGATCATGGTAGACGTTGCGCAGCTCATCCGGGTCCACGGCCATGTCATACAGTTCCCATTCGGGAACGAAGACTTGTTCCGAGGTGCCGGCGAGACCCATGCCGTCATTGTAGAAGTAGATCAGCTTGTGGCGCTCGGTGCGAATCCCGTAGTGGGCCAGCACGTGGTGGTTCTCGTCGTCGTTCTCGTAGTACCGGTAGTAGACGCCCTCGCGGGTGGGTGCCTGCGGGGAGGACGTGAGCTGCGGCAGGAAGCTCAGTCCCTGCATGCGCTCATGCGGCTCGATGCCGGCCGCCTCGAGGATGGTCTGGGCGAAGTCGACGTTCGTGACCATTTGCTCCATCGGGGCCCCAGGGGCGATGACGTTGGGGTACGAGATCAGCAGCGGCATGCGGATCGACTCCTCGTACATGAAACGTTTGTCGAACCATCCGTGGTCGCCCAGGAAGAAGCCCTGGTCGGAGGTGTAAAGCAACAGCGTGTCGTCGAACTCGCCGCGTTCCTTCAGCCTGTCGATGACCTTTCCGACGTTCTCGTCCACCGAGGCGACGCAGGCGAGGTAGTCCTCCATGTAGCGCTGGTACTTCCAGAGCGCCAGCTCGTCGGGCGCGAGGTCAGCGGGCGGCTCGACCTTCAGGTCGTCGAGGGTCAGGTGCTCGGCGACGCGCATGGCGGCGTGCCTTGCGGCGGACGACCGGCCAGCGTAGTCGTCGTTGAAGGTTTCCGGAACGGCGATCGGCTCCGCGTACATGCCCTCGTGCTTCGGGTGGGGCTGCCAGTTGCGGTGCGGGGCCTTGTGGTGGATGAGCAGACAGTACGGCTCATCGCCCTCGAGCGAATCGACCCAGTCCAGCGACAGGTCGGTGATGATGTCGGTGGCGTATCCGGGTTCGATGTGGACGCCGTCCTCGGTGAGGATCTGCGGGTCGAAGTACTCGCCTTGGTCGCGCAGCACCGCCCAGTAGTCGAAGGCCTTCGGGTTGTGGGCTTCGCCCTCGCCCATATGCCATTTGCCCACGACGCCCGTCTTGTAGCCGGCATCCTTGAGCAGGGAGACGAAGGTCGGCTGGCTCGCATCAATCGGAGTGACCAAGGTGGTGACGCCATTGACGTGGGAGTGCGTCCCGGTGAGGATCGACGCACGGCTGGGCGTGCACAGTGAGTTGGTGCAGTAGCAGTGGTCGATGCGCCGGCCTGCCTGGGCGATCTCATCGATGCGCGGGGTCTGGTTCACCACCGATCCGTAGGCGCCGATGGCGTGTGCCGCGTGGTCGTCGGTGAGGATCAATACGATGTTTGGCCGTTTGGCGGTTCTGTTCATGGTTTCTTCGTGCTCCAAGAATGCTGTGGTGGAGGTGTGCCCAACTGTTCCGGGTGCGGCGCGGCGCTCGCGCCAGGCTGCGCCCAACCGCACCGGAACATGAGTTTTGCTGTTACTTGCCCGCTTCGGTGAACAGCTCGGAAGTGAAGTAGTCCTTCGGGTCCTTGGGGTCCGTGACCTTGCCGGCGCCGACGAAGTACTCGTTCATGCCGGTGAGCCAGGAGCCCACGGTGCCATCGGCGATCTTCGAGTCAAGTTCCTCGGCGGTGTAGTAGGTGCCGTTTCCGGCGTCGACCTTCACGGTTTCCAAGTCAAGCTTCATCATCTTCGCGGTGAGCTCGATGGTCGCTTCGAGGTTCTTGGCCCGGTAGTCGAGCGCCTCGCGGACGACCTGCAGAACCTTCTTCGTGGTTTCAGGGTTTTCCTCGACGAACTTGTTGGCGCCGACGAAGCCCGAGGCAAAGGCCACTTCGTCAACGAAATCCTTGTTGGAAGCCAGGATGTTCATGTCCGGGACCTGCTTCTCGACGGTCGAGATCAGCGGGTACCACAGCCCCGCAGCGTCGACCTGCTTCGAGGCGAACGCCGCAACGATGGTGGCCGGATCCATGGCAACCTTCTCCACGTCGTCCATTGTCATACCGGCCTTCTGCAGGGCCAGGTTCAGGATCATGTCGCCACTGGTTCCCTCTGGAACGGCAACTTTCTTGCCCTTGAGATCCGCAATGGAGTTGATTCCGGCCTGGGCGATGACGCGGTCGCCGTTGCCGGTCGCGTTGACCGAAACCACCTTTGCTTCTCCCTTGGCCGGAAGCCACATGGCACCGGGGCCGATGTAGCCGAAGTCAAGGTCCTCGGTGCCCAGCGCCTGGATCTGCAGCGGACCGTTGGTGAAGACCGGGGTCTTGACCTTCAGCCCGTACTTGTCCCAGAGCTTCAGTTCCTGCGCGATGGCGTGAACGGAGGCACCGTTGAAGTCCGCGATGTAGCCGAATGTCACCTCGTCCTTGGCTGCCCCGCCGGCCTCGGCGCTGCCTCCCGAGGAACACCCCGTCAACGCCAGTGCCGCCACTGCCGCGATTGCCACTGCCGCACACTTAAAGATCATCTTCTTCATGTCCTTGTTCCTTCGGTTAGGCCGTCGTAGCCGACGGGGCCAGCGCAGAATCGTCTGCAGCTTCTTGGTGGTAAACAGCGTTCCAAACTCGGTTGCGCAGCGCGGTGAATTCCGGGCTCAATCGCGTCTCCTCGGTCCGCTGGTCGGGCAGGTCAACGTCGATGATTTCGTGGATTCTCCCGGGGCGGGCCGCCATGACAATCACCCTGTTGGCCAGGTAGACGGCCTCATCCACGTCGTGAGTGATGAATACGACGGTGCGCTTTTCGGCGCTCCAGGTTTCGCGAAGTTGCTCCTGCAGCTTGACCCGCGTCAACGCGTCGAGCGCGCCGAAAGGTTCGTCCATCAAGAGGATCGAGGGGTTCACCGCATAGGCGCGGGCAATCGCGCAACGCTGGCGCATGCCGCCGGAAAGCATCTTTGGCAACGCATCGGCGAACTGCCCCAGGCCCACGAGGTTGATGAAGTGGTCAGAGATTTTCCGGCGCTCCGCCTTGGGCACCTTTGCGGTCTTCAGGCCGAATTCGACGTTCTCGCGAACCGTCAGCCATGGGAAGAGTGCGTATTGCTGGAAAATGACGCCGCGTTCGGGGCCGGGACCGTTTACCGCGACGCCGTCGACGAGCGCCTGGCCCGAGGAAACCGTCTCCAGGCCTGCGAGGACGTTCATCATCGTGGACTTGCCACAGCCTGAGGGACCGACGATTGTCACGAATTCGTTGTCGGCAACGTCGAGGGAGACGTTGTCCAACGCGGTGAATTGGCCGTTGCCAAGCGGGAAGACCTTGGTGATCCCTTGAACGGAAATTTTGGGGCTGCACGAGGTGCTGGTCATGGTGCTCATCGCCGTTCCTGCCAGGAAGTGAGTTTGTTTTCGGTAAAGAGAAGGACGCGGTCCATCAACAGCCCCAGGATGCCGATGACGATCAGGTTTACGAAGATGGTCGGTAGGTCGTAGTAGAGCTGCGCCTGCTGCATGCGGTACCCCAGACCTGCCTGCGCGGCAATCAGCTCGGCCGCGACCACCGTTGCCCAGGCCGCACCCAGGCCCACCCTCATGCCGACCAGAATGAAGGGCGTCGAGGCGGGGATGACCACGCGGGCAAAGATGCCGGCGTCCTTGGACCCGAGCACGCGCGCCGCGTTGATCAAGGTCTTGTCCACATTGACCACACCCTGGTAGGTGGAAATCACGCAGGACAGAAAGGCCGCCAGGAAGATCACGAAGATCTTGGGTTGTTCCCCAATGCCCATCAGGACAAGTACCAAGGGAATAATCGCAAGCGGCGGAATGGTCCTGAAGAACTGGATCCACGGTTCCATGATCCCGCGGGCCGCCGCGTACCAACCCATGAGGAAGCCGACCGGGATGGCCAGCAAGGTGCCGAGCGCAAAGCCTGCCAGGACGCGTCCCAGCGAGGCGCCTAGGTCGGCGATCAGGGTGCCGTCGGCAATTAGTTCCCCTGCGCGTTCCACGACCTGTGGCGGGGTCGGGAGGCGGAACCCGGACACCGAGAGAACCCACCACAAGGCAATGCCGCCAATGACGGAGATGACATTGAGGCTCAGCATCTTGCGCTTCTCGAGGCGCTTCTTTTCGGCCGGAGTGATGGTGGTTTGAGGCTTGGGGGCAGTCATCGTGCTCATCGGCTTGTGCCGTCCTCGGTGGTTGGCTGGATCATGGGGGTCTTGCTCCTTTGCAGCTGACAAATCTTGGGGAAGTGTTTCGGCGCTCATGGTTCCACCGAGTATCGTTCGAGCAGGCTCGAGCGTCGCAACACGGCGGCGATGGCTCCGCGGGCTCCGGCGTCGTCGCCCAACGCAGCGGTTCGGACCACGGGCGCCGCCTCGGGAATGGGGATGAGCTGGTAGCGGATGGCTGCTTTGACGTAGTCAAGGATCTGCGGGGCAACGGCCATGAGCGCTCCGCCAACGACGATCTCCGATGGATCCACGACTACGGCGAGTCCACCAAGGACCCGGCCGACGGCGTCCCCCACTTCATGCAGCACGGTTCCGACCACGGGGTCCTCGCGCTGGACCGCGCCAGCCAATTCCTCAAGGCCCTCGAGTACAAGTCCCTTTTCGGCACAGGCGGCAAGCACGGCCGGAACTGATGCGACGGTTTCCAGGCACCCCCGTTTGCCGCAGCGGCAAGTCTTCCCGTTGGGGTGCACGGCCACGGTGTGCCCGATTTCCCCGGCGTGGCCGAAGGCGCCTGTCGCCAGCGACCCGTCGACAACTAGCGCGCCACCGACTCCTTGGTCGAGGCGAAGGTAGATGAGGTGTTTGGGTGCCCCGCCCTCGGAACCCCAAATCGCTTCGCCCAGTCCGGCCAGACGCGAATTGTTGTCGATGGTGACGGGCGCGTCGAAGCGCTGTCGGAACAGCTTGGGCAATTCTCGAGCGCCCTCGAGGGCTATGGTGTCCTTGTTGTCGCGCCCCAGCGCCAATCGCGCCCCCTTCTCGGAGAAAGGCCCGGGGAATCCGATTCCGATGGCGTTTAGCGAGTCGAAGTGCACACCCGTGGATTCTTGCAGAGACTCAAGCAGCGCGAAAGCCACCGAGGCCCGTTCGGCCCACGTGGTTTCCGTGCCATATTCGAGCTTTCCGCTTGCCATGATCTCGTGACTTGCATCGGCAACCGAGACCCGGACCCGCGCATGGCTGAAGTCGATTCCGATGACTTGACCCGCTTCGGGATCGATCGCCAGGCGTTCGGCAGGACGTCCCCTACCCGCACGTTCGGACGGCGTGAGGGAGATGATGGCGCGGCGCTCAAGCAAGTTCGCGGTGATCTCCGAGGTGGTCGTACGCGAGAGCTTGACACGTTCGCGGAGTTCCGCCCGGCTCAACGCACCGTGCTCCCGCAGCGCTCGCATGATGCGCTCTTCGTGTGAACGCCTCAGCAGTGAGTGCGCTCCAGTGATCTGGGTCATAAAGCCCAACAGTATGGAGGCTGTTTTTTTCCGTCAACCATCCGGCAAAATTACGATCCCTTTTGACCAATAACCGGCAAATGTGACGTTCGCTAGCGCCGCGGCCCCCCGCTCGCCTCTGAGCACGCCACCGCCCAGATTAGCTTCGAGGCTTCGGGCAGGATCTCGAAAAGGCACATTTCGCGCGCTGACGGCCAACGCGAACACGGGGACGCACCATCCGTTTTCAGCGCCGGCGGGTGTCCGAAATTTCTGCTTTCGTGGTCTAAAAGAATTTCAGCATCGTCTATGAATATCGCGGCAGCAGGAATATTTTGCATGTCAATGCCCAAAGTTTGACTACTGCCGATCCGTCCAGTCGATTGATCGATTCTCGCCGGAAGATGAACGCCACTAACGGCAAATAGAATGAATATAACAATTTTAACAAGCTAATATTTACGATCAAAATTTCCAAATTTTCTGCAGAAATTTGACTTGTTGCACTCCAACTGTTGCCATGGGAGGGAGCCAGTTGCCACTGTCGAACCGAAGCCTGGCTCATTCGGAACCGCACGGACCGCCAGTTTTCGGTCATTTCTATCAGTGCGGCGCCTCTCCCTTGCCGGGATTGAGGCCGTGGAGCAAATTGTCATGCGGCGCTAAGTACGCCGCACCCGATGCAGGGGAACCCGACAAGGGTTCCTCTGCTGGGTTGCACCTCCAAACGCGCTTTCCCTGTGGCGCGGTTCCGAAGTGCCCGAACCCACGGGCAAATATTCGGTTCGAGAAATGAGGAGAAAGCATGAACATGCGAGTCGGAATCATTGGTGCCGGACCGAGCGGAATGGCACAGCTGCGAGCATTTGAGGCAGCAAGCAAGCAAGGCGCCGCCATGCCCGAAATCACTTGCTTCGAAAAGCAGTCGGACTGGGGTGGACAGTGGAACTACTCATGGCACACAGGCATCGACGGGGCCGGAGAATCAGCGCATTCATCGATGTACCGCCACCTATGGTCGAACGGCCCGAAAGAGTGCCTCGAGTTCGCCGATTACACCTTCGATGAACACTTCGGCCGCCCCATTTCCTCGTTCCCTCCACGCGCCGTCCTTTTCGACTACGTCAGTGGTCGCCTCGAAGAGTCCGACGTACGCAAGTACATCCGTTTCAACACCGCGGTGCGCTGGGTCGACTACGACGCGACAACAGAGCTGTTCACGGTTCAGAGCCAGAACGTGAAAACCGGGGAAAGTGAAACCCACGTCTTCGACAAGCTGGTGGTATCCACCGGACACTTCGCCGTACCCAACATCCCCGAATTCGAAGGAATCAACACCTTTCCCGGCGAAATCATGCACGCACATGACTTCCGTGGCGCCGAGCGGTTCGCCGGCAAGGACCTGTTGATGATTGGTTCGTCGTATTCGGCGGAGGACATCGGCATGCAGGCACACAAAATGGGCGCCGCCTCGGTGACCCTGAGCTACAGGTCCGCCCCGATGGGGTACGACTGGCCATCGACCACCGTCGAACGCCCCTTGGTCACCCGCTTCGAAGGTCGCACCGCACAATTCGCCGACGGCACCAGCGGCGCGTTCGATGCAGTGATCATGTGCACCGGGTACCTGCACAAGTACCCGTTCTTGCCGTCCGCCATGTCCATAAGCTCGGCCAACGTGTTGTACCCGGGGAACCT
This sequence comes from Paeniglutamicibacter sp. NPDC091659, assembly GCF_044756805.1. NCBI lineage: Bacteria > Bacillati > Actinomycetota > Actinomycetes > Micrococcales > Micrococcaceae > Paeniglutamicibacter > Paeniglutamicibacter sp. NPDC091659. The sequence continues at coordinate 99,604 of NZ_JBIVTO010000012.1, read as the reverse complement.
CTACAAGGGGGTAGTGTGGCAGCAAAACACCAACCTGTTCTATCTGGGCGCCCAGGACCAGTACTACACATTCAACATGTTTGACGCTCAAGCCTGGTTTGCCAGGGATGTCATGGTCGGGAAGATCGAGCTGCCGGCAGAGGAAGATCGGTCTTCCGACATCAATCGCTGGCTCGAACGCCAAAGCGCCCTCGAAGGCCACGACGCCGAGTCCGATTTCCAGACCGACTATGTGCGCGAGCTCATCAACACCACCGACTACCCGGAATTCGATCTTGACTCCGTCAACGCGCTCTTCAAGGACTGGATGCGCCACAAGAGCGAAGACATCCTGGGGTACCGCGACCAGACCCATCGCTCGGCGATCACCGGAACGATGTCGGAACCCCATCACACGCGGTGGATCAACGCCATGGACGATTCCCTGGAACGTTATCTCAATGGCCCCTCGGAGAACGTGAACACATATGCCATGGCAACCCTTGATGTCGAGGGGCGTCTCGCCGGCCACAAGTAGTTAGGGGCCTTTCCCCAGGAACTCGCGTCGGGCCTTCCACTATTCAGGGCGGGCCCGACGCCACTTGCAGCTTCCGCTGCCCCCGCTCAACGCAAAAGGGCTGTATGACAGGGCCCGCAGAATGCGGGATTCGTCATACAGCCCTTCCAGTTCCGTTCCCCGACAGGGTGGCGGTTTACTTGGCCGGCAAGTCCAATGACTGGCCAACGAAGATGAGGTTTGCGCTCGGAACAACGTCATGGTTCAGCGAGAACAAGTCCTGCCAGTTGTTCAGGCCCTGCGACTTGGCAATCTTGTACAGGGTGTCTCCGGACTTGACCGTGTAGTTCTTGCCCGAATCCTTCACGTTCACGTTCACCGCGGGGGCCTTGGTTGCAGGCGCGGCAACACGCTTGCCACTCGATGCGAAGCTCTTGGCGGGGACCGACTTGGTCTTGTATGCGGTCCGCTCATACGAACTCCCGGACAACTTCTTTGCCGTCGGGGCGTGGTAGCTCTTGTAGGAATTCTTCTGCGTGGTGGCCTTCTTGGCGGGGCTCGCATAGCTCTTCGAGACCGAGCCCTTGCCGCCGGAAAGTCCCAATTTGGCGGAGCATGCGGGCCATGCGCCCCAGCCCTGGCCAGCCTTGACCTTTTCGGCCACGCGGATCTGCTCAGACTTCGAGGCGTTGTGCGCGCTTCCCTTGCCGCCGTAAGCCTTCCATGTCGAGCTGCTGAACTGCAGGCCACCCTTGTAGCCGTTACCGGTGTTGATGTTCCAGTTTCCGCCGGATTCGCATTGCGCCAGGGCATCCCAGGTGTTGCCGCCGGCGGCGGAAGCCGGTGCCACGGACATTGCCATCGCCCCACCCGCCAAGGCCAGTGCCGCAACCGTTGCTGCACCGCGGCGAATGTTCTTTTTCTTGGTGTTTTGCTGGATCATGGTTCTCCAGTGCCATCCCCGCATAGGTCGTCCCCGACCATTGTGGCGTCGTTGTCCGGCGTCGCATTCGACGTCTGGGTGGCTACCGCCGCGCTGGACAACGGAGGATATCCGGCGGTAGGTGTATCGTGTTCCGCAACCTGCTGTTATAGAAACGTTACTTAATGACCGTACGGTACAACCCCCGCCTCAAGTCAACCCCGACGTCCACAATTTATACATTTGCACTAGTCAGCGCAGAGAAAAAAGTTCTTTCCACGAAAAACGGCACCACGGCAGCCTCAAGGGCCGCCATGGTGCCGTTACCAAGTCGAAATTTTTACTTGCTGACTAGTGCCGATGCAAGCACTTCCGGAAGGTCCTTGACGCCACCCAAAACCCATTCATGGGGGTGGGCTTCGAGCTGATCGCGGTCGAGCGCTCCGGTGAGTACACCCAGGGGTCGCACCCCGGCGTTGTGTCCGGCAAGGAGGTCCACGACGGTGTCGCCGCCGGCAATCACATTTCGAACGTTGTGTACGCCGGTGGCTTCCATGACACGGTGAATCAAGTAGGGCGCAGGTCGTCCCGCAGCCACCTCATCACTTGTCACCACGGCGTCCAGCAGTTCACCCTCGCCGATGCCCCATCCAAGCGTCTCCAGGATCGGTGCGGCCACATCACGGGAGAATCCAGTGGTCAGGCCAACCTTGATCCCGCGTGACTTCAATTCGCGCAGGGCGTCTTCGACTCCCGGCAAAGCCACCGGCGGGTTCGCAGCATAGAACTGCGCCAGCAACGCACGGAACTCATCGAATTGGCGGGCAACGACGATCGGGTCCGGAGTGATCCCGCCGAGTTCCATGAGTGCCGCGATGGCTTCGGTCTTGTCGGCGCCCATCCACGTTTGCAGGTCGTCCGCACTTACCGTCGCACCCGTTGCCTTGACGGATTCTTCCAACGCCCGGTAAACGTCCCCGTGCTCGTCAATGGTGGTGCCTGCCATGTCCAAAACTACAAGTTCAATCATTGTTCTTCCTTTATTTTTGTCGTTTTATGCCACCAAGGGAATGCGAACCAACGCAGCCCTTGTTTGCCTCGTATTTTCAATGACGAAGTTCGCCAAATGGGGCAAATACCTGTCGTCGGAACATTCCAAAACGCTTCCGTCTTTCCCGAAGGTCAGCCGGCGCTCACGCAACAGCGGGGCACCCTGCCGGATCCCCAGCAGGGAAGCGTCCACCTCATCGGCAGCCACCGCGTCAATCAGGTGCTTACCCCTGGAAAGATCAATTCCCAGCGAGGTCAGGTACCCAAAAATCGATCCGCTATCGGTATCGAAATCAAAAAGGGCGTTGCCGGCTTCCGGCACGAAGTTGCCCCGCTCCACCATGGTCGGAGCCCCGTCAAGCAGTCTCAGGCGCAATATCTGCACCACCGGGTCTCCTGGTTCAATGTTCATTTGACCCGCCAGGTACTCGTCAGCCCCACGTCGGGCAATCTCCAAGGTCTTTTGCCCCGGCACCCTACCCATGGAATGCGCCCACTCGGTAAAAGACATAAACGTGGCAAATGGCTGAGAAGGCACGGCATGGGCCACCACCGGAGGCTTGCCACGCCCTCCGGTGATCAGTCCCTCGCTGCGCAAGGTCGCCAAAGCCTGGCGAATTGTTCCACGGGAGACCTCGTGGGCACCGCAGAGTTCGGCCTCGCTGGGAAGGCCTTGGCCCTCCTTCCACGCCCCGGATGAAATCCGTTCGCGGAAAAGTTCGCTGAGACGCTGGTGCATGGGTTCTTCTGCTATCGGCAACACAATCTTGAGCATACAAGTGGAAATGGCATGATTTCGGGGTATTTGGCAAACGCTAAGTGAACAAATCGTGGACGATTAACGACCAAAATGAACCGTTGATGAACTTGTCTGAACAAGTGCCATTTCAGCTTGAAACGAGCATGTTCGATCAGCAAATATCAATGCCGTGAACATCTCTATTACGAATTCCACGGCCACCCAAGAACCGGTGGCGAGCAGCGACGTACTGATCGTCGGGGCAGGCATTATCGGTCTCGCCCACGCTGCTCTGGCCCACCAAGCGGGTCTGAGCGTTACCGTCATCGACCGCGACCACCGCGCCATTGGCGCCTCGATCCGCAACTTCGGCCATGCCTGCATCACCGCTCAGCACGGCGAACTCTACGACCTCGCCCAGGCAGGACGACGCCACTGGCTGCGTTTTGCGGACAAGGCCGGATTCTGGGCCGCCGAAGCCGGCGCCCTGGTGGTTGCAGCAACCGAAACCGAACTGCAGGTCCTGCGCGAGTTCTCGGATTCCCGCCCACCCGGCCAGGTCACCGTGTTGACTGCGGAAGAGGTCCGGGCCAAGCTCGGCCGGGAGAACACCGACGGCATCCGCGGTGGCGCATTCCTGGCGGATGACCTGCGCGTAGACCCGCGCTCTACCGTCGGCACCTTGGCAACTTGGCTGAACAAGCAGGACAACGCCGCAGTTCATTTCAACACCGCGGCGTTGGGCTTCGGCGAAGGAACCGAACGCCGGGCCCGCGTTGCCACCAGCAGGGGCGCCTACGAAGCCGATCAGGTCTTCATCTGCGTCGGCCACGATGTCGACTACCTGTTCCCGGACATCGCGGCCGAACACCAGATCAAGCGGTGCGCACTGCAGATGACCGCAGCTCCGGCACCGGAAAGCACGTCCATCGTCCCGGCGGTACTGACGGCCACGTCGATGCTGCGCTACGAAGCTTTCACCCACATGCCTTCGGCGAGCGCGCTGCGCGACCAGGTCAAGGCGGCCCGCCCCGACTTGTTGGACATCGGCGCCAACGTGATGTTCACCCAGCGGCCAGACGGCACGTTGCTGCTCGGGGACTCCCATTCCTACGCCCTGACCCAGCCGCCGTTCCTCACCGAGTCGACTTCCGACCTGCTGCTGCAGGCCGCCGCGCAAGTGTTGGGCGTGGAAGAGATCATCCCCACCGAACGCTGGCAGGGCGTCTACGCCTCATCCGACGTCGCACCGGTGCTGGTACGCGACATCACCGATTCCATCACTCTGGTCTCGGTCACCAGCGGGATCGGCATGACGCTCTCCTTCGGCCTGGCCGAGGCTAACCTCAACGCACTTCATTCTTCCCCGCTCGCAAACAGCAGCGCACGCTAAGGACCCGGAACACCATGAAACTCCCCCGCACACTCGCACTATCCCTGGCCACCCTGGCTGCCTTCACCATGGTTGGTTGCTCATCCGCCGAGGCGCCGGCCAACGCTGATGCCAAGGCCTCCAGCTTCTGCCCCAACGGCGAGCTGAAGTTCGGCATCGAGCCTTTCGAGGATCCCTCCAAGCTCGAACCCGCCTACAACGTCCTTGCCGCAGCGCTGGGCAAGGAACTGAACTGCAAGGTCGAGGTCCAGGTCGTTGAGGACTACGCGGCCGAGGTGCTCTCGATGCGCAACGGCAAGCTGGACCTTGGCCAGTTCGGCCCCATGGGCTACGTCTTCGCCTCCACCAAGGCCAACGCCGAACCACTGGTTTCCTTCGGCACCGCCGACGGCAAGCTCTCCTCCTACACCGCAGGCATCTGGGTGCCCAAGGACTCCCCGATCCAGGGCATCGACGACCTTCGCGGCAAGGACGTGGCCCTTGGCTCGGTCGGTTCCACCAGCGGCGATGTGCTTCCCCGCTACGGTTTGAAGACGGCAGGCATTGCCGAGGACGAGCTGAACATGAACTACGCCGGCGGTCACCCCGAGGCCCTGCTCGCCCTGACCAAGGGCACCGTCGACGCCGCACAGATCAACTCGCAGACCCTGGCCAGCGCGCAGGAGGCTGGAAACTTCGACCCGGCGAACTTCCGCCAGATCTGGAAGAGCGAAGAGATCCCGAACGACCCGATCACCGTTTCCGCCGACGCCGACCCCGCCTTCAAGGCAGCGGTGAAGGACGCGCTGCTCAACCTGGCGCCGGCCGACATCCAGGCAGTGGGCAAGTTCCTGGATGTCTCCCCCGCCGGGGGCCTGATCGAGGTCTCCAAGGAAACGTACTCCCCGCTCTTCGACCTTGCATCCACCATGGGCCTGACCGAGGACGACATCTAATGACAACGCTGAACCTGTCCAGGCCGCTGGCGTTGCCCGATACCGCCGCTTTCGCCACCGAGCCGATCCTGCGGGTATCGAACCTGACCAAGTCCTTCGGCGGCCGCACGGTCCTGGACGGCGTGGACTTCTCGCTGCACCGCGGATCCGTCGTCGCATTCCTCGGCGCCAACGGGTCGGGGAAATCCACCACCCTCAAGTGCGTCATGGGGCTGGAAAACCCCGAGGCCGGCTCCATCCAGCTGGACGGCACCGAGCTGTCCACCCTGCGCGGCGGCGAATTGACCCGCGCCCGCTCGTCGGTTGCCATGGTCTTCCAGAAGATCCACCTGGTTCCCCGGCGCACCGCACTGGAAAACGTCTGTGCCGGGGCCCTGGGCCGGATCAGCGGCCCGGCATCCTTCAGCCCGATGTTCTTCCCCCGCGAACTCAAGGAAGAGGCGATGGCCGCTCTGGCCCGCGTCGGCCTTGCCGACCGCGCCCACGACAAGGCCGGCCGGCTCTCCGGCGGCCAGGCACAGCGCGTGGCCGTGGCCAGGGCCCTGTGCCAGCGCGCCAGCGTCCTGCTCGCCGACGAACCCGTATCCGCGCTGGATCCCCGGGCGGCCGAGGAAGTCATGGCCCTGCTTGCGGAGCTGGCGCACGAGGAAAACCTCGCCGTCGCGGCCGTGCTGCACCAACCGGACCTGGCCATGCGCCACGCCGACCACGTCATCGGGCTGATCAACGGCCGCATCGAGTACTCCGGAGAGATCTCCGGCCTCGACGCTTCCATGCTGTCCCGCCTTTACACCCCGAATCGAGTCGCGGCATGAGCACGCCGGTTGCAACCCTCTCAGTACCCAAGGTCCCCAACGCCGGTTGGCGGATCACCTCCATCCTCACCGCCATCGCGGTGTTCATCGTGCTTCACGTCTTTGCGCTGCGCGGCACGGACTTCCAGCTCTCGGCCCTGGTCACCGGGGCCGAAGGAATGGCATCCTTCCTGGCCGATGCCTTCCCGCCGGACCTCGACTGGGAGTCCGTGGTGGCACCCGCGTTGAAGGCAACGACCGTCACGCTGTGGATCGGGCTGCTCGGCACCACCCTTTCCATCCCCAGCGCATTGCTGCTGGCGGTTTTCGCCTCGCGCACCACCACACCCCACCCGGTGGTGTACCAGCTTTCCCGGGCGGTCCTGTCCTTCTTCCGCGCGGTGCCAGACATCGTCTTCGCCCTCATCTTCGTGACCGCCGTCGGCCTCGGTCCGTTCGCCGGCGTCCTCGCCCTGATCTGCCACAACACGGGCGTGATGGGCAAGCTCTGGGCCGAGTCCATGGAGGAAACCGATTCCGGTCCGCAGCAGGCGCTCGCCACCGCCGGTGCCTCCCGGTTCCAGCAGGTCACCCACGCCGCACTGCCCATGGTGCTTGGCCAGTTCGTCGGCCTGCTGCTCTACCGCTTCGATGTGAATGTCCGCTCCTCCCTGGTGCTCGGACTCGTCGGTGCGGGCGGCATCGGCCTGCTGATCAACCAGTCCATCAAGTCCTTCCGCTTCGACGCGATGCTCACCCAGATCCTGGTGGTCCTGGTCCTGATCGTCCTCGTCGACCAGCTTTCCTCCTTCATCAGGCGCAAATTGGAGGTCTGATCGCAGACTTTGATCGGCATTCATTTAGACTGAAGGTTCCAACAAACCCCATAGAGACGGAGCGTCTTCGGTGAATCGCGGCGTTCTTGCCTCCATCATTGCCTCGGCACTGTTCGCAACCATTTTCCTCATCTCGGGTTCCCTGAGCGGCATCGGGCCGAACGAGGTCTATGGCTGGCGGATAGTGCTGACCTTGTTGATCCTGGTTCCGGTGTACGCGCTGGTTCCGGGGCGGCGGGCGGAGATGACGGCGCTGCTCGGTCGGGTCAAGGCGCGCCCGGGACTGCTTGTCTACGGCGCGATCGCCAGCTCCCTGGTGGGCGTCCAACTGTGGCTGTTCATGTACGCACCGATGAACGGGTTCGCGCTCGCCACCTCGCTGGGCTACTTCCTGCTCCCCCTGGTCATGGTCGTCGTCGGGCGCCTGTTCTTTGCCGAAAAACTTTCCAGGTGGCAACAAATCGCCGTGGCGCTGGCGGCCGTGGGCGTCGGCCACCAGCTGCTCTTTGCCGGCGGCCTCGCCTGGCCAACGCTGCTGATCTGCCTGGGATACCCGGTCTACTTTGCGGCCAGGCGCAGGGCGCGCTTTGAATCCAACGCCGCGTTCACCTTGGAGATCCTGTTCCTGACCCCGCTGGCCGTCTACTTCATCCTCGCCGGTGTCCGCGAACCGGGCTCGTCCCTGGTGCCGGTGTTTGCCATCGGCATCCTGGGGGCGGTGGCCATGTTCCTGTACCTGGGCGCGGCGTCGTTGCTTTCGCTTTCGATCTTCGGCCTCTTGAGCTATGTCGAGCCGGTGCTGCTCCTGGTTGCGGCCGTGGCCATGGGCGAGCAGCTCTTCCTCCGGGATGCGTTCACCTATGCACCCATCGTTTTGGCCCTGACTGTCCTGGCCCTTGACGGGTTCAGGTCCTCGCGCTCGTTGCGCTGACGGTCGGTTCGCGTAGTGTGGGCTGGATAGCCGACACCATGTGGAAGCAGGTCCCAGCCCGTGAAGTTCCGGAAAAATGACGACCACAAGTTGCGCATGGATTCGTACCTGTATGCGTTCAAGCGCTCCGTCCGCGAATTCTCCCGGGACGGCGGAACCGACCTTGCCGCGGCCCTGACGTACTACGCATTCCTGTCACTTTTTCCGGGGCTGCTTGCGCTGATCTCCATGCTCTCGCTGCTGGGCAGCGGGCCCGAAACCCGGGAGTGGATGGTCCAAACGATCACCCAGATAGGCTCGGCACAGCTGGGCAAGAGCGCAGACGACCTGCTGGCCCAACTCGCCCGGAACACCGGTGCCGGGTGGACCCTTGTCCTTGGCCTGCTCGGTGCCTTGTGGTCCACCTCGGCCTATGTGGGCGCATTTGGCCGGGCCATGAACCGGACCTATGACACCGCCGAGGGCCGCCCCGCTTGGAAGTTGCGTCCCCAGATGTTCTTGCTGACGCTGGCCGTCCTGTGCCTGGCAGTGCTTGCCATCGCCATCGTGGTCTTGTCGGGGCCCGTCGCTCGGGGTGTCGGTTCCGTGCTGGGATTGGCAGACCAGACCCTGTTGGCATGGAACATCGCCAAATGGCCGATCCTCGTCGCCATTGCGGTCCTCATCGTTGCGATGCTGTACTACTTCACCCCGAATGTGCGCCAACCGGGATTCCGTTGGCTGAGCGTCGGCTCCTTTGTTGCTTTGCTGATCCTGGCACTCAGCACCGTCGGGTTCTCCTTCTTCGTAGCGAACGCCAGCAAGTACCAGGCGACGTATGGTGCCGTGGGCGGGGTCATCTTGCTGTTGCTGTGGATCTGGCTGGGCAATGTTTCCCTCCTGCTGGGGGCGGAACTGGATGCCGAGTTGGAACGCTCACGCCAGCTGAGGCGCGGCATGTCCTCGGAGAAAGTGCTGCACCTGCAGGCACGCGAGACCACGGGGATCGTGAAGGCGCAACTGGCATTCCTCGACGACGTGGACGCGGCGCGCGAGCTGCGCGTCAGGTCGGGCGGAAGCACCTATCCGGACCGGGATCTCGCAGGGCCGAGCATGCACTGGGGCCTGCTGGCAGGTGTTTTCGGTGCCGTCGGCGCCTACGTGCTGGGCAGGCGCCACGGCTCGGACGGCTAGGATCGACCGAGGTTGTGCCGCAGCGCGGCTTCAAGGTCCGCATGCCTGAATTCGTAGCCGCTGGCAACGAGCTTTTCGCTCGAAACCCTCTGGTCGGCAAACGCGAGCTCGGACGCGCCTTCTTCTCCCAATAGGAGCCGGGGGCCGAACTTCGGGACCGGAAGTCTTGCCGGCCTGCGCAGGACCTTGCCTAGTATCTGTGCATATTCCTTGGCCTGCACCGGGTTCGGTGCCACGGCATTGACCGGGCCGCTGAGGTCCGGAGTGAACAGTGCGTGGGCGTAGATTCCTGCCATGTCGTCGATGCCCACCCAGGATTGCCAGGCGTCGGCTCCCAACGGGCCGCCGAGCCCCAACACGTAGAGCGGCAGCAGTTGCTGAAGCATTCCCCCGGACGGGGTCTGAACCAGGCCCGTCCGAAAGTTCACCACACGGACGCCGGCTTCCAGCGCCGGTGCGCAGGCTTCCTCCCAAGCCAAACAGACCTCGGCAAGAAAGTCGTTTCCCGCGGGGGCGTCCTCGGCAAGCGGCAGTGCCGCGGAACCGGCATGCGGCGAGGCACCGTAGATCCCGATCCCGGATGCACAGAGAAGAGTGCGCTGCTTCCCGTCATGGGAAAGCGTCGCGAGGGTCTTTGCCAGAAGCTTCGTTCCGTCCACCCTGGACGACATGATTTTGCGCTTGGTCCCTTCGGTGAAGCGTCCGCCAATGGCGTGGCCGGCCAAGTTGACCACCGCGTCGACATCGGAAAGGTCTTCCGGGTTCAGGATGCCCAGTTCGGGATTCCAATAGATGCGGTCAACGCCGTTGGCGGCATCCCGGTTGCGGACAAGCCTCTTGACACGGTGTCCCCCGCCGCCGAGCAGGCCGCAAAGTTGGGTGCCGATCGTTCCCGTGGCGCCGCTCACCGCGATCGTCAGGGGCCGCGAGGCGTAGCGGGCATGGAACTTGAGATCGGCGCGCAACGTCCGTTCGCGGTAGCGGAAGACCTGGGTGAGTTCGCGTGTGAAAGCCTTCTCGCTGAGTGTCCGGGGTTGGTTCCACGGCAGCAGCCCCACGGCCGGCAGCTCGAACTCGACGACGTCGCGCATGAGCGTGCCGGGTTTTCCATCCACCGTGATGTCCGAAAAGAAATGCTGGTGTTCCCAGCGCGACAGCGGTCCGGATTCCATGATGTCCGTGAAACTGTGCCCCCGGTCCAGGGAAATGTGCTTGGCATGCCATGGGATTTCCGCGCGTACCCGGCCGGGCAGCCCCAAGGTCCGGGCACCTGTCGCGACTGCGGCGGTCAGGCCCATTCCCACGGTTCCGGGTGCAGCGACATCCAGGATTGCGCGTGAACCGACGTCGAGGCCACGGTCGGGTTCCTGCCGGATCGTCCCCATGAAAGGCGCAGAAAGCCGGGGCAATGCGCCCGGGCGTTCGAACCACGCGAAGACCGTGTCACGGTCAAACGGCAGACTCGTGTTGTATTCAAAAATCGCCATTGTTCGCACCCTTCAATCCACGTATCACCAAGCCTAGGCGAATCACCTTGATGTGCACCGGAAGGGATCTCAAATATTTTTTCGTTTCCGGGGTCCAAAACGTCGGTGCCGGCGAGTGTACTTGTCATATCGGCGCAAGCTGAAGGGAGCCGAAGATGACCACCGGGATGCCCGCGTACGCCACCTTGATGGAGCTGCGCAGCGCGGGTTGGACACTGCAGCAGATTTCGGACACGTATGGGGTCAGTGAAGCCAGTATTCGAAGCGCCCTTGCGCTCCATTTCATGTGGCGAAAGCCGGCCGCATAGGGCCATTGCGGGAACCCCGCAATCGCAAGATTCGCCATGGCGTTCGTCTGCCGCGATGCGCCGGCGGGTCGTCTAGAGCACGAAGGTGTCGTGAGCTACCAGTTCGTGGAGTTCAATGGTTCCGTCCGGCAACTTCCAATAATGAACGCGGCGTGCCGCGGCAACACCGCTTTCGACGCTCATCCTCCAGCAGGTCGCCCCGTCTTCGTCGCGAACCATCTGCGGATCGTCTCCGCCCATGCCGATGCGCTTCGGGTGCACTTCACGCGCCTTCATCCGGTCCGCGCGGCCCGTCAGCAGTTGCGTCAGCGCCTTCAGCGTCTTGGCCCGGAGGGCAGCGTCGTGGGTGTAGAAGGAAGCCGCGAACTTGGGACCTACCCGGTAGTTGTCGTTCCAGGGGTATTCCGACTTTTCATTCGCAGGCACACGTTCCACCCATTCCATGTACAGCTCGTGCCGCAAGGCCAACTCATCGTCGAGGAACTTCTCGCGCACGTTGGAGACAGCAACGACGTCATGGGACCGGGCCTTCTTCCGGGCCGCCTTGTGTGCCTCGTTCAGCGCCTCCGATTTGCTCTTCAACAGCGTTCGGAGTTTGTTTGCCTCGTCCCGATAGTGCACAACCTGTTCCAGCGCCAAGGCCAGTTCATCAATTGACCCGTTGTCCGCCTGGCGGCGCAGAACCGCCAATTGGGATTTGAGGGCATCGATTTTCAGCAGTGCCTGTCTCAAGGCGTCCCGCTGTTTCTCCGCCGTCGGAATCACCGGCATGTCCAGCGTCGAAGCGGCTTGCTCGGACTCGGAAAGTTCCGGAACATAGTCACGGTCCAAGGCCAACCACGGAGTCCCTCCGCGAATCAGTGCGGGGGCCGGGGCCACCGGCTCGTCGTCGTCCACGTCAACCAAAACCAGTTTCCGAACCCCGGCGGCGTTCACCAGGCGGGCCACGACGACTTGTCCCGGGGCCAACAAGGAATCGACATCATCAAGTTCGTTGGAGGAGACGTCTTCGCGCCAGACCGTGATCTTTTCCCCGGGCATCGGAGTCAACACGGCAAACTCCGTGTTTGCTTCCAGGACCAGGCAAAGGACAACTTGGTTCCAGGAATAGTGTTGCAAAAGGCGCGGATTGGTCAACGAGTCACGAAGCGACAACTGTTGCTTCTTTGGATCATAGACACCGCTGAGCCTGCTGCCTTCGCTGAAAACCCAGGTAAGCGGCGCGTCGACATAGATGTCCTCGCTCTTCAGTTCGGCGGTCTTCCCGGTGTCCAGCGCAACGTCTGCGGTGAAACCGTTGTCACGGAAACCCTTGACGATTCCCGAAACCAGGGCGGTGTGGCTGCTTGTGGCAGTCGAGATCAAACCTGGGGAAGCGATGGTGCGGACGGGTTCGGCAGCGCGGCGGCCCGGTCCTGGGGTTGGCGCAGTGGGCACCACCAGCGTTCTTGGGTTGGGCAGGAAAAGAACCTCGTCAATAACTTCGTTCGTGATCTGTTCAACGGAATCCCCGGGACGAACGATGTGCGGCTTGCCCGGCGGCATGCCGTCCTCACTGATGCCGATCGGATACACACGTGCCGCCGTTCCGAACACGTCCCAGCCCCGAGGAAGATTGTCGCGTAGCTCGTAAGTGATGCGGCCCGAAGATACTTCGATGACCTCCGCCCAATCCTTGACTTCCTCATAGATTGCTTCGGTGTTGAAGTCGGCGCAGTCACGTCGCAAGCTGCTCGTAACGATGATTGAGTGCAACCGACGGGGCTGCATGAGGTGAAGCGCCAGTTCCGCCCCGGAGAACTTCCAGCTTTGTACGCCCATGGCTTGCTCCCCCCGTCGCTGCGCTGGAATCGGAATCTTGTGATTGTGGCTCTAACTTACCCGAGCCTGTCTCCAATCCATCGGCTAAATGCCCAAAGTTTGGCGGGAATCCGGGTTCTTGCGGACCACTGCGTGATTCATTGGGGTTTTGACCTAGCCCTTTTCGTTGGGTACTCCCAGTGAAACCCTCAACCGAGACTGGAGTGTCGCAACCTGATCCAGCAGCGATACGGTTTTGGCGGGCATACCCATGCGATCAGGCCTGCAGCATCAGGGCCAGCATCATCGTTGAGACCACGACGCAGGCACCCACGACAACGATGAACCCCAGCAGCCAAAACCATGCCGGCAGCCAGCTTCGCGTCGCCAGCAAATAGGCATCGGAAGATGCGATAAGTTCCCTTCTGCTGATGTGGACGCCCAGGACCTTGAACAAATCACGGACCCCGCCGATCAGGAGCATGAGTCCCAGCGACAGGACAACCCATGCGATTGCGTACTTTGGAGTGAACACCACCAATAGCTGCGCGATCGCTGCGGAGGACAGTGCCACCATGATCCCCACCCAGTTGCGCAGGAAAATCAGGGACACAAGCAAGATCAGGGCCCCTACGGACAATGCGGCAGATCCGAAGCCGAAGTAAGTCGACCCAATCAGCATTGCCCCCACCAGAGCCGGAACCGGATAGCCCCAGAACCCGCTCCACGCCGCGGAGAAGCCCGGCTTTCCGCTACTGACCAACTCGCCGGAGTGGTCAAGCCCGATCTTGAGCCCATGGACAAACCTGCCGGTCATGAGAGCCGCAAATGCATGCCCGAGTTCGTGGACAAAGGTCACGTAGAGACCGAAATATCTCCACGTGGCTCTGGGCACCGTAAGCAGAATGCAGACGGTAATGATTGCCAGGATCGGGAACATCGTGAAGCTCAGCGGATCGGTTTGAACGAACCCTTGAAGTACCGCCTGCCACCACGTGTCTAGTATCTGCATTTGCCAACCCTACTGGTGCACCCTGTGGACAAGTGGAGACTCCGAACGACATGAGTGCGGACTGGTTTCGCGCTCCCGAAGAATTCCCTTGTTACCGACGACCCAAAAAATAATGAATGTATGTTCGAAGACTTTACAGGGACGAATTCAAGGTTCGAAAATCAAGTGGCTTTCTGAATGGTTTCTGAATCAACGGCAGCCTCTATTGCCCGGAAAACCGGTTGAGGAACGGACGAAACACAGAGGGGAAATGTGACCGATGCCTGATATCTTCACAGCGTCCACACAACTTCCATTCATAAAGTTGAGCACTCAACTAACTTTTTTCGAAGGAGGCACCCCTCGTTGAAGCGACTGTTCGGCTTGTTGCTTGCGTTGGCCCTCCTGTTGCCGCTGTGCCTGTCCAACGGGGCTGCCTCGGGCGCAAGGACTCAAGAGTTGGTTGTTGCCGGCGAGACACATTGCCCGGTGGACATGCCAAATCACCATTACTGCGCACCGGCTGCCGATCCGGTCCCAAATATCTCCCAGATTGCGCCCCGGCCGGACTCAAACGAATTGTTCGGGGCTTCTCCCGCTGTCGTTGCCGAGATGACAAGACTTCCCCGGGCGCAGGATTCCCCCGCCCCTGATCTGTATCAGCTTTCAATCACACGCATATAGGCAGCCTGCCGATAGCTGTCCCCGCGCGCCTGCTATCCAAGGGCGCATTCACTACGTGTATCCAAGGACCAATTTAATGTCCGATTCAAAAACGTCGCGTTCCCTGATCATTGCCCTGGCGGCATTGGTCATTGCCATGGGTTTCGGTGGCTGGATGCTGGGCACCGCCAGTCCGCGCAGCCCCTATCCGTCCGAGGCATCGCCCGAAGCCGGTTTCGCACGCGACATGCAGACCCATCATCAGCAGGCCGTCCAACTGTCAATGATCATCCGGGACAACTCGACCAATGAAGCGGTCCGTTCCTTTGCCTACGACATAGCCCTGACCCAGCAGCAGCAATCCGGGCAGATGTATGCCTGGCTTGAACTCTGGGGGCTGCCGCAATCCGGTGAATCCATGACCTGGATGAACGACCTGCTCACCGAGGACTCCTCGCACGCCAGCCACGGGACCCCGACCTCGAAAGAGGCCCACACCATGGCGTCGATGGGCATGGCGACCCAAGAGCAGATCAAGGCACTGACCGCGGCCCGCGGCACCGAAGCAGACCGCCAATTCCTGACCCTGATGATCGCCCACCACAAGGGCGGCGTCGAAATGGCACAGGCGTACCTGGACCGCGGACGCGACCCCATGGTGCGCACGTTCGCCCAAAAAATCGTTATGACCCAAGAAGCCGAAATTTCGGCCCTGACCCAGCTGTTGGATCAGCTGGACTAAAGGATTCCAACCATGAACAAACGTGAAGAAGCCCAAGCCGTCATCGCCAAGGCAAAGGCCAAGGAAAAACGAACCAAGATCCTTACCATCTCCATTGCGGCGGCGGCCGTTCTGGCCATCGCGGTGCCGACGGCCGTCGTGCTCAGCGGGGCCGCACAGGAAAAGGCGGCGGTGAAGTCGGCCGCAGCCGCACCCATCGACGGCGTGCAGAACTACACGATCGGCGCGGCCAACCACACCCAAGCCCCCGTGAAGTACCCGCAGAAACCGGGCGTCGGCGGGGACCACTTCCCCGTCTGGGCCAACTGCGGCATCTACACGGAACCCATCCAGGAAACGGCCGGCGTCCATTCCCTTGAACACGGCGCGGTCTGGATCACCTACGACGGCATCAGCGACGCCGACGTCAAGGCCCTCGACGCAGTCGTCGGCGACCGCACCTACATGCTGCTCAGCCCGTTCCCTGGCCAGGGAGCAAAGATCAAGATCAGTGCCTGGGGCGAGCAGCTGAGCGTGGACTCCCCGACGGACCCGCGCATCCAGACCTTCATCACGAAGTACCGACAGGGCCCGCAGACCCCCGAGCCGGGTGCCGCGTGCACCGGCGGCATCTAGTAAGAAAGTAAAAGGAGAAGGAACATGTCACTTTTGCCCTCCGCCTTGGCGGGAACCGGATTGATCGGCGGCTTCGCCACGGCCCGATCCACCAAGAACCGCCCGCTGGGCGGCGCCGTCCTGGCCGCCGCCGGGACCGGTGCCTTCCTGCTGTGGAAGTCCAACGCGGGAACGCCCACGGCCACCGCGCTGAGCGCGCTTTACCTGGCCGCGTTCGGCGCCTCGCACCCGCTGGCCAAGAAGATCGGGGCATGGCCCGCCGTCAACACGGTGACCGCGGGAGTGGTCCTGTCATCCTTGGTTGCCGGCCGACGCCGATAGCTTAAACCCCTCCGGCAAACGGCGGCTGGACTGGTAGCTTGACTCCAGAAACCAATGTCGAGCTGTCTTACAAGGTGGTCATCCGCGTCATGCAAGCATTCAACATCCAGGTTGCATCAACGATGCCCGCCCAAGTCCAGCCGGCCGTGTTGCTGTGCGACAGGCACCCGGCGCAGGACATTGCGTTCACCGTGATCGACGCGAACCTCGACTCGGTGGACCTGAGCTACGCACAGCTGAAGGACCGTTCGGAGCGGGCCGCGGCGCTCTTCGCGTCCCTGGGCATCAAGCCCGGGGACCGCGTGGCAACGCTGATGTCCAAGAGCGCCGAACTGGTCTACGTCCTGTTGGGGCTGTGGCGCCTGGGCGCCGTCCACGTGCCGCTCTTCACCGCCTTCGCCACCCCGGCCATCGAGGTCCGTGCGGCGGGAGCCAACGCGAAGCTGATCGTGGCCGACGAGTCGCAGCTGCACAAGCTCGCCGCGCTGGACCACCCGGTGCTTCGCACCGCGGAACTCGGGGCCCTGCTCGAGGAACAGCCGACCGGCTTCGAGGCGTGCACCCGTTCGCTGAACGACCCGCTGGTGGAAATCTTCACCTCGGGAACCACCGGCACGCCCAAGGGCGTGCCGGTGCCTGTGCGTGCGCTTGAGGCGTTCCACATCTACTTCAGCTACGGCCTCGATGTGCGTCCGGACGACGTCTTCTGGAACGTGGCTGATCCCGGGTGGGCCTACGGCCTGTACTACGGCATCCTGGCGCCCCTCTATGCCGGGCGCCGCAACCTCTTGCTGACCGCGGGGTTCGATGCCGACACCTGCTGGGAGGTGCTGGCCAGGTTCTCCGTGACCAACTTCGCCGGGGCCCCCACCATCGTGCGCTCGATGCGGGCGGCGAAGCCCGCGGGCGTTCCGGGCCTGAAGCTCCTGCGGGCGTCCTCGGCCGGCGAACCGCTCGATGCCACGACGATCGCCTGGTCCGAATCCGTCCTGGGCGTTCCCGTCCGCGACCACTACGGGCAGACGGAGATGGGCATGTGCATCGTCAACGGGTGGGCGCCGGAGGTCATCGACGAGATCAAGCCCGGTTCGATGGGCCGCCCCATGCCCGGGTACTCGGCCTGCGTGCTGCAGGAGGACAACGACGAGTACGCCCCGACGGGCACCCGCGGACGCGTGGCAATCAACATCCCCGGGTCGCCGATGATGTGGTTCAACGGCTATTCCGGGGACCCGGAACGAACGGCCGCGCGATACTCGGACGACGGGCGCTGGTACTACACCGGGGACGCGGGCAGCATGGACGAGGACGGCTACATCTTCTTCTCCTCGCGCGACGACGACGTGATCATCATGGCCGGGTACCGGATCGGCCCGTTCGAGGTCGAGTCGGTGCTGGCAGCACACCCGGACGTCCTTGAATCGGCCGTCATCGGCGTCCCCGACGAGCTTCGCGGCGAGGTGCTCATCGCCTATGTGGTGCTGCGCAACGGGCTTCGGGGCAGCGACGAGCTGACCGTCGAACTGCAAAAACTGGTCAAGACGCAATACGCGGCGCACGCCTACCCGCGCCGCATCACCTATGTCGACGAACTGCCCAAGACCCCCTCGGGCAAGCTGCAGCGCTACGTGTTGCGGGAGGCCGAATCGTTGCGGGATTGAGTCCCAATCCCCCGCCCCCGAGTCCTATGCTGTGGCAAAGGGGGGATGGCCATGAAACACAATCGGCCGTTGCATTCGCTGGCACTCGTTGCGGTCCTTGGGGCACTGCTCAGCCTGGAAGGTTCGCCAAGCACGTTCCTGCCCTCGCCCACGGCCTTTGACGCGATGCTCGACCCGAACGCCACGACATTCGTCGTCGCCGGGGATTCGATCACCGCGGCCGGAAGCGACGCGGTGTGGGCAGGCAAGATCGGGGATGCCTCGTGGATCAACTTCGTCGATCCCGCCGGGTCCGGCGGCACCCGGGTCGGCTGGCGTGGCGGGTGGGCCCTCGGCGGGGCGCAAACCGGCGACATGGCCCGGGCGCTGCGCCACCGAAACGCCAACGTGCTGGTCGTCCTGGCCGGCACCAACGACCTGGCCCACCGGATCCCCCATGAAATCACCGGGCGGAACATCGAGCGGATCGCGCTGGTCGCCTCCTCCGACACCGTCATCATTTCCAGCGTCCCCCCGCGCGACAACGCCTCCGATGCCACCCGGGAGTACAACGGCTTCCTGCAGGCCCTCGCCGCCAGGCACGGCTGGCTCTTTGTGGATGCCTCGGCCGGGCTGCGCACCGCCGAGGGCAGGTTCAGGCCGGGACTCAGCGACGACGGGGTGCACCCCAACGTCGCGGGTGCGGCGGTCCTTGGCCATGCCATCGGCGAAGCCCTCGCCGGCATTCGGATGCTCGCCGGCGGCCCCATCCTGCCCGCGAACCCCTAGGCTGGGAGCATGCGTTCCCCGATTGCCGACTACCTCAGCCAACTGCACTGCGACCTGCTCAAACTCACCGAAGGCCTGCCCTACCAGGGCATCCCGGCGATGGCGGGGGCCGACACCTCCAAGTTCGCCATCGCGCTGGCCACCGTCGACGGACACGTCTACAAGGTGGGCGACGCCGACCTGGAGTTCTCCATCCAGTCCATCTCCAAGCCGTTTTCCTACGGGCTGGCGCTGGATGACCAGGGGCTAGAGGCCGTCGATGCGAAGATCGACGTGGAGCCCAGCGGCGATGCGTTCAACGAGATCTCGCTGGCCCGCGAAACCGGACGGCCGGCCAACGCCATGATCAACGCCGGGGCCATCGCCACGGTCTCGCTGGTCAAGGACGCCGAAACGCCGCGCTTCGCCCGGATCCTGGAGCAGTTCTCGCGCTGCGCCGGCCGGGAGCTGCAGCTGAGCGAAACCATCTACGCCTCCGAGGCGCTGACCGGCCACCGCAACCGGGCGCTGGCCTACCTGCTGCGGTCGTTCGGCATCATCGAGACCGACCCCACCCCGGTGCTCGAGGACTACTTCAAGGCGTGTTCGGTCATGGTCAACACGGAGGACCTGGCAATGATGGCGGCGACGCTGGCCAACGGAGGCACGCAGCCGACCACGGGGGTCCAGGTCATGAGCGCCGAGGCCGTCCAGCGGGTGCTCTCGGTCATGACCACCTGCGGCATGTACGACGATGCCGGGGCCTGGATCAGCGCCGTCGGGCTGCCCGCGAAGTCGGGGGTCGGCGGCGGGCTGATCGCCGTGCTTCCCGGGCAGCTGGGCCTGGCCGTGTACTCCCCCGCCCTGGACGCCCACGGCTCCTCGGTGCGCGGCCTTGCCGCCAGCGAGCAGATCAGCCGGGACATGGGCCTGCACTTTGTCCGCGCCGCACGCATCGGCCGCTCGGTGATCCGCGACCACTACGACATCACGCAGGTCCCCTCCGCCACCCGGCACACCGAGGACGCGGAAAAGCTCCTGGCCAAGTACGGGCACGGCGCCCACATCCTGGAACTCGCCGGCGACCTGCTCTTCGCCGGGACCGAGTCGATGGTGCGCGAGGTCAGCGAACTTCCGGTGGACGTGGAACTGGTGATCCTGGACCTGCGCCGGGTCGACGAGATCGACAAGATCGCCGTCCGGATGATCGGGGACCTGAACCGCGGCCTGGCCGCGGAGGGCCGCACCCTCGCGCTGGTCCAGCACGAGCCGTTCGCGCCGCTGGAGGAGGTCAAGTACTTCCCCAACCGCAACGACGCGGTCGAATGGGCGGAAACCACCATGCTGCTGCGCCACGGCAGCCCGGAATTGATGCCGCACAGTGTCGCCATCGCCGATTTCGCGGCGCTTGCGCCGCTGTCCCCGGAAGACATCGCCCTCCTGGATTCCCTCATGGTGGAGAGCGAGGTCGCCGACGGGCGGGTCATCCGCCGCGTCGGCCAGGAATTCGGGGGCGTGTACTTCATCCTCGACGGCAAGGTCGTCACCTCCACCGACCGGGGCGGAAGCCCGACCCGGCACGCCACGCTGTCCGCCGGCATGACCTTCGGCGAGATCGCGCTCGGCGGCGAGGGAGCCCAAACCACCCGGGTGACGGCGCTCGGCCGGGTCCACCTGAAGGTGCTGGCGGCCGAGGCCATCACGGCGCTGGAGGCCGAGCACCCGGAGCTCGCATTGCGTTTTTGGAAGGCCATCGCACGGGACGCCTACACCCGGGTGGAGGCGTACCTCAAGGATTCCGGCCATCCCCTGCGCTGACGGATTCGGTCTCGGCCGCGGGCTCCGGATGCCACCGGATAGAGTTACTGGCATGACCCAGCACGCACCCCACGGCAGAGGGCCGCGCAGCGCCGTGTTCGCGCCCCTGGGCACAGCGGCACGCTCCGCGCAGGTGGCGCAGCGACTTACCGACGCCATACTCCTGGGCGTCCTTAAGCCCGGCGAGCGCCTGCCCACCGAGGCCGAGCTCGCCAAGCGGTTCGGGGTTGCGCTTGTCACCGCCCGTGAGGCGCTGAGCGAAATCCGCGAGGCCGGGCTTGTCGAGACCAGGCGCGGCCGTGACGGAGGGTCCTTCGTGCTGGCCTCCACCGACGCCCCCGAGCAAGTCATCATGACCCGCCTGCGTTCGATCTCCCGCATCGAACTGGCCGACGTCGGCACCTACGAGGCGACGCTGTGCGCCGGCGCGGCCGAACGCGCGGCCGAACTGGCGTCGCCCGAGGAGGCCACCAGGCTGGCAGCCTGGTGGGAGGGTGCGGACTTCTCCTCGGCGCAAAGCGCTGCCCGGAACCAGGGCGGCCTGCTGCTGGAAATTTCCGTTGCCTCGCAGTCACCGCGCCTGGTGCGTGAACAGATCCGCTTCCAGGCGGAATTCGGCCAGCTGCTCTGGCTGGGCCTGGGCGAGGGCGGCATCCGGGAACAGGTGTCGGCGCTGAACTCGGAAATCGTCCAAGCCATCGGCTCCGGCGACGCGGGGCACGCCCGGGCGGTCGTTCGGGCCGAACTGAAGCTCCTGACCACATGGCTGTTGAAGACCAAGGAACGGCTGGAGGCCGCGGCATGAGCCGATTGCAAGAGGTGGCCGACCAGCTCGGCGAGGTTTTTGACGGGTATTTCTCCGAGCTGAACGAGCTCCGCATGGCCGTTGAAACAGGGCTGGCGCGCGGGGGCGAGATCGACCCACTGGTTTTCGGCTTCGTGGCGCCGCGCCTGATGGATCCCACCTCCACGGTTGTTGGCGCGGGTTTCATTGGCGGGCCCGGCAGCGCCGCCGGGGAATCGATCCATTTCGCATGGTGGCTCGGACCCTTGGAGAATAACCCGCTTCTTGGCACCACCACGGAGGTGACCAAACTGGATCTCGCCGCACGCGAGTACGCCGACTACCTCAGGGATTTCACGACCATGGAATGGTACTCGGTGCCGGAATCCACCGGCGATCGGCACATCACGGGCCCCTACGTCGATCACCTGTGCACCTGCGACTACATGCTGACCCTCACTTCGCCCGTCGGCTCCCCCGCAGTTGGCGTGGTGGGCCTGGACATCCTTGTCCGGCAAATCGAGCCGGGAATCCTGCGCCTGTTGCGTTCACTCCAAGGCGCCGCAGCGTTGCTGAGTTCCACCGGGCGGATCATCGCCTCGACCTCGGAGAACTGGGAATTGGGCGCCGGTCTCCGCGACCACGGCGGAATCCCTGTTCCGGGCACCAGCCTGATGGTCGCTACCATTCCAAACTAATCATTCTATTTAGGATGATAAAGGTGTAGCCTGTTCGTGTGACGACGGTCACGAGCGGGTCAAGGTGTTGCGCACACGATGGCCCGGACCCAATTTTTCGTTCGCACCGAATAAGGCCCCACACATCATGAGCAACCAAAGCATTGAAGACGGCAACCACCTCGCCGTCCTGGGATACGAGCAGTCCTTCGACCGCTCGATGTCCCTCTGGGCAAACTTTGCCCTCGGCTTCACCTACCTTTCCCCGCTGGTTGGCGTGTATTCGCTCTTTGCCATCGCCATGGCAACCGGCGGACCGCCATCGATCTTCTGGATCTTCATCGTTGCCGGCGGCCAGTTCCTGGTCTCACTGGTCTTCGGCGAGGTGGTCTCCCAGTACCCCATCCACGGCGGCATCTACCCGTGGACCCGGCGCCTCTGGGGCAAGCGCTACGCCTGGATGGCGGCCTGGATCTACATCTGGGCAATGATCGTCACGATCACCGCGGTAGCCCAGTTCGGCTCGGGCTTCGTGGCCAGCACCTTCGGCGTCGAGCTCACCCGCGGCAGCACACTCCTGTTCTCCGTGGCGCTGCTACTGGTCGCCCTGGTCCTGAACTTCACGGGAACCAAGACCCTGGCACGCGTGGCACGCATCGGCCTGGCCGCGGAACTCATCGGCGTGATCGCCGTCGGCCTGTACCTGTTGATCTTCGACCGCAAGCAGCCCTTCGGCATCTTCTTCGATTCCATGGGCGTCGAGGGCGAGGGAAGCTACTCGACCGCGTTCATGGGCGCGGCCCTTGCCGGCCTGTTCCTCTTCTACGGCTTCGAGGCATGCGGCGACGTCGCCGAAGAGGTCAGCAACCCGGCCCGCCGCATCCCCACCGCCATGATGATGACCATCCTGGTCGGCGGCGTCTCGGCGCTGCTGTCCTTCGGCGGCTACGTCTTGGCCGCCCCGGACCTGCAGGCGATCGTGAACGGCGAAGACGCCGACCCGATCCCGGCCATCCTCGAGTCCGCCCTCGGCCCCGTCGGCGCAAAGATCTTCCTGGTCATCGCACTGACAGCATTCCTGTCCTGCGTGCTCTCGTTGCAGGCCGCGGCCTCGCGGCTCATGTACTCGTTCGCCCGCGACGGCATGATCCCGGGCCACCGCTGGCTGTCCAAGGTTTCGCCGACTACCAAGGTGCCGACTAACGCACTGATCGTGGCCTGCTCGATCCCGCTGCTGATCTGCATCATGATCTACTTCGGCTCCGAACAGCTGCTGGCCCAGGTGACAAGCTTCGCCATCTTGGGCATCTACGTTTCGTTCCAGGCCGTGGTGCTCGCGGCCTTGCGCCAGCGCCTGAAGGGCTGGAAGCCGGCGGGGCCGTTCTCCCTGGGATCGGCAGGCTTCATCGTCAACGTGCTGGCCCTGGCCTACGGACTGTTTGCCATGTACCTGCTGGCGAAGCCGGGCACCTCGGGCGACTTCTTCGCCGACTGGGTGGTACTTATCGGCCTGGCGATCGTCGCCGGCTCCGGCGCTCTGTACCTCTTCATTGCCCAGCCCGACAAGAAGTCGGACGCACCCACCGGGGACGCCATCGAGGTGGCCGAACGGCTTCGCGGGGTGCACGCCAACTCATCCTCATAGGGCGTACCAGTCGCAGCCGGTGATTCCGGCAAATGCCGCGGCAACACCACTTGGCACCGCCTAACGCCAAAGGGTCGTGGCGACATTTCAAATGTCGCCACGACCCTTTGGCGTCGGCATGCGCACCGTCATCACAAGCATTGGCCGCATTCGGGAACTGGATGCCATCGACGCCGCACAGCCCTACCCGTGGACACGCAGGCGTTCAGCCACTTCACTCAGGGCCGCCAGGGAAGCAAAGAGGGACTCCCGATGCTCGGGCGACAGCCCCTCCAAGACCTCTTCAAGCGAACCGGTCACCGCTTGGTCAATGCTCTTTCGGTTTTTCCGGGTCAGATCCGTGATGAAGAGCCGCGCTTTTCGCTTGTCATGATCGTCGGCAACCTTTTCCAGCAGACCCCGCTCGACCAGCGCCCGCACTGCCGCGGAAACATTTGGCGCTTTCATGTTCAACGCGGTCCCGACCTCCGTCACGCCGACCCCCTCGTGGTCTTCGACGTACCCAAGGATCGCAACCTCTGTGGCGGGGAGCGGCTCCAGGCCAACACGTAGCGGGCCCTTCCTCTGAAGCCACCAAGTCAACTGAAAGAGGGCCTTGGCTGCTTCATGAACTTTTTCCATACCTTCCATTTTGCGATGCCGACATTATTATGTCAACATACTTATGTTTCCATAAGTATGTTGTCCAGGATGAAAGCGAAGCGGTCCACCCCATGACTCAGTCTTCAAAAACCTCAGCGTCGCTGATTGCCATGTTGGCGTTGTTGAGCGCCATTGGTCCATTTGCCATCGACATGTACCTGCCGGCTTTTCCGCAGATGATGTCCGACCTAGGCACAAGCGCCGCAACAGTTCAACTGACGCTCACGGCCTTCATGCTTGGCATGGCACTCGGCCAACTCGTTATCGGTCCGCTTTCGGACCAGTTCGGCCGTCGCAAGCCGCTGCTAATAGGTGCGCTTGCCTGCATGGCCGCCAGCGTTCTTTGCGCCGTTTCGCCCAACGTTGAAGTCCTGATCGGAATGCGTTTCCTGCAGGGCTTCGCGGGTGCGGCGGGGGTCGTATTGGCCCGCGCCATCGTCTCGGATTCGGCCCGTGGCCCCCAGGCAGCAAAAATGTTCTCCATCATGATGACCGTCGGCGGCATTGCACCGATTCTTTCGCCACTGGCCGGAAGCTCGGTAATTGCCTTCACTGGTTGGCGCGGCGTGTTCTGGGCCCTGGCGATCCTGAACGTCATCATGGTCGTTGGTTCCATATACCTGGTGAAGGAAACACTGCCCAAGGAACGTCGCAGCAAGGGCGGCATCAAGACACTCGCATCGAACGCAGGCGGAGTGCTGGGCAACAAGGCCTTCCTCGGGTTCACCTTCGCGTTCGCCTTCTCGATGGCTGCGATGTTCGGCTACATCGCCGCCTCCCCCTTCGTCTTCCAGAATATTCTGGGACTTGGGAGCACCGCTTTCTCGTTGGTTTTTGCACTCAATGCCTTGGGATTGACCATCACCAGCATCATTGCCATGAAGCTGGTTGACCGAGTGGGCCCGCTGCGCATGACATACATCGGCGTCACTGGCCTCACGGTATTCAGCGCCGGGCTGTTGGCCGTCATCGCACTTGGTGAGACCCCGCTCATTCCGACATTGGCGCTGGTCTTCCTTGCACTGGCTTCCTTGGGCTTTGTCTTCGGAAACGCCACAGCCCTGGCCACCGACCAGGTCAAGGAGCATGCCGGAAGCGGATCGGCAACCATTGGCGCATTGCAGTTCACTTTGGCAGCCGTCGCTTCTCCGCTGGTTGGCCTGGCCGGCGAAGACAACGCAGTGCCCATGGCTCTCGTCATGCTTGCAGGCGGAATCATCGCCCTGCTGAGCATGATTGCCTTGACTCGAGGCGCAGCAACGACAGCCGGCGCCGGGCTGCACGAAGTGCGCCCCGAGGCCGTTCCAGCCCCCTAGCGTTGGCCCTTCGGGAACCGCGCCAGCAGGAACGGTTCCAAGAGGCAGCAAAAACCATGGACCGGACCATCCCATGGGTTTCCAGGTTTCGGCACGTTCGATGGGACCGCAAGCTTCCGACGGCCACTGGCCTGTCCCCCGTGGGGTTTGCCACCGCGATTTGTCGATTTGCCGTCGAGTGACCACCTCGCCGGACGTTTGGCATGGGCTCCATTGCACCGTCTGGTTCCGGGACATGGATCAAGCCTCATCCGGGATTGAACCACCCTGGGCCGGGGCTCGGCAGACATCGCCCGATGGCCAAAACGAGGCAGGCAGATGCTAGTTTCGAAGCTAAGCCAAGCCTTGAAGGAGCGCCTGCCTCGTGTTTTTCCTCGATCAAGACCTGATCTATTCCGCTAGCGACCTTGTAACCGCAGCCAGCTGTGAATTCACCTCGCTGAGCAAACTCGATGAAAAGCTGGGCCGCAGCAAGGCCGCGAAAGCCGAAGCCGACGAAATGCTCGAACGCACGGCGAAGCTCGGGGACACTCACGAGCACAAGGTGCTAGATGACCTGCTGAAAAAGTTCGGCGAATACGACCCTTCATCCGGCCGCGGCGTCAAGATGCTCCAGGCGGGTGTCCGCGGGGACCGCACCTCGTTGGAAGAGGCCCACCAAGAAACCCAGGATGCCCTGCGTATGGGCGCGGACGTTGTCTTCCAGGCAACCTTCTTTGACGGGGAATTCGTTGGCTTCGCCGATTTCCTGATTCGCGTGGACAACGGCGCCTACGCCGTGTGGGACACCAAATTGGCACGCCACCCCCGTGTCACGGCGCTGTTGCAGCTTGCCGCTTACGGCGACCAGCTTCTGGCCGCGGGCGTCGAGGTTGCGCCGCACACCACGCTGGTGCTGGGCGACAACTCGCATTCGGTGCACCGGATGCATGAGCTGCTGCCCGTCTTCAGGGACCGCCGGGACCGTTTCAAGTCACTGGTCGAGGCCCACCAAGTCCAAGAGCAGACCGTGGCCTGGGGCCAGCCTGGCATCAGTGCCTGTGGTCGCTGCGACTACTGCTCCGAGCAGGTCGCCACCCACCGCGACCTCCTGCTGGTCGCGGGAATGAGCACCTCCAAGCGCAAGAAGCTCATGGAATCCGGCATCGCCACCATCGACGAGCTGGCGCAAAGCAACACCGGCCCCCGGGATGCCCACTTCAAGCTGGCGGAACAGGCCCGCATGCAGGTAGGCCTCGGCGGCAGCGACGGCATCGTCGGAGGCGTCGCATACAAGGTCTCGGGCAACCAGACGATTTCCCGGCTGCCCGCACCCAACCCCGGGGACATCTTCTTCGACTTCGAGGGCGACCCGCTCTGGCAGGATCCCTTCGACGACTCCTG
Organism: Paeniglutamicibacter sp. NPDC091659; assembly: GCF_044756805.1. NCBI lineage: Bacteria > Bacillati > Actinomycetota > Actinomycetes > Micrococcales > Micrococcaceae > Paeniglutamicibacter > Paeniglutamicibacter sp. NPDC091659. The sequence goes on along the minus strand of NZ_JBIVTO010000012.1, from coordinate 72,735 downwards.
GGGCCTGGAATACCTCTTCGGCGTCATCGAAATCGACACCGCGAACCCCGTCTTCAGGCCGTTCTGGGCCCACTCGAGGGCCCAGGAACGCAAGGCCTTCACCGACTTCGTCGGCTACGTCGAGGACCGCCGGAAAACCTACCCGGACATGAAGGTCTACCACTATGCACCGTACGAGAAGAGCGCGCTGCGGAACCTGTCTCTGCGCCACGTGGTTGCAGAGGACGCCATCGACCAGTGGCTGCGCGACGGCCTGCTGGTCGACCTCTACGACACCGTCCGGCACTCGCTGCTGATCTCCGAACGCTCATACTCCATCAAAAAGCTCGAACCCCTCTACATGGGCGAGAACCTGCGAGGCGGGGACGTGAAGGACGCGGGTGCCTCGGTGGTCGCCTACGCCAAGTACTGCGACGCGCTGGAAAACGACACCGCTGCCGCCGCAAGGATCCTGGAATCCATCAGCGACTACAACGAGTACGACTGTCTCTCGACGCTGCGGCTGCGCGACTGGTTGATGAGCCTGGTCCCCCACGAAGCCCGCGCCGAATGGGTCGAGGAAACCCCGCTGCCCGACATCGACGAGGTCGAGCCCAGCCCCGAGGAACTGGCGCTGCGCGCCTACCTCGACTCGCTGCCGCAGAACCGCGCCCTGACCAACGACGAGCGCGCGATCGCCATGGTTGCCGCGGCCACCGGCTACCACCGCCGCGAGGCCAAGCAGTTCTGGTGGGAGCACTACGACAGGCTCGACCAGCCCTTCGATTCGTGGGCCGACACCCGCAACGTGTTCATCGTCGACGATGCCGAGGTCATCGAGGACTGGTACAAGGCAAGCGCCCGGGCCAGGGTCGAATCCCGGGTCACCGAACTGCGCGGCACCATGGCCGAGGGCTCGGACTTCAAGGTCGGCAGCGGCTGGTTCGCCATGTACGGGCAACCGTTGCCCCCGGAGCTGGAACCCAGCAACGCCGACCGGGCCGGCCTTTTCAATGCTACGGTGAGCGAAAACGACGAGCGTTTTGTCATCACCGAAAAATCCAGCACCAAGGTCCCTCCCTTCGGCGCCCTGCCTGTCGCGCTGACCCCGGACCAGCCGATCAACACGACGTCCCTGCGTGATTCGCTGGCCGAGCTGGCCCGCACCGTGGGCGGTTCCTTGCCGTCGCTGCCCAAGCATCCCGGCATCGACATCCTGCGCAAGGCTGCCCCGCGTTTCAGCACGCTGTCCGGGCCGCCGGTGCCGCGGGAGGTCAACGGGTTGAAGAACGTCGTGCCCGCGATCATCGAGGCCCTGAACGACCTCGACAATTCCTACCTTGCGGTGCAGGGCCCCCCGGGCACGGGCAAGACCTTCGTGGCGTCCCACGTCATTGCCGCCTTGGTGAAGCAGGGCTGGAAGGTCGGGGTTGTCGCACAGTCACATGCTGTGGTGGACAACGTCCTGAACAAGGCCATCACCTCGGCCGGCGTGCACCCGGAACAGGTAGCCAAGAAGCAGAAGGCCGGCGACAAGACCCAGGTGCCGTGGGACGGAACCACCGACGATGCGATCGAAAAGCTGCTGGGCGGCGACGAGGGCGCACTGATCGGCGGCACGGCATGGACCATGACCGGCAAGCGGGTGCCCGAGGGCTCGCTCGACCTGCTGGTCATCGACGAGGCCGGCCAGTATTCGCTGGCCAACACGCTCGCGGTGTCCCGCGCCGCCAAGCGCCTGCTGCTGCTGGGCGACCCCCAGCAATTGCCGCAGGTCACCCAGGGCTCCCACCCGCAGCCGGTCGACGAGTCGGCGCTGGGCTGGCTCAGCGCCGGGCACCCGACGCTGCCGGAGGAACTCGGCTACTTCCTCGCCGACTCGTGGCGCATGCACCCGGAACTCTGCGAGAAGGTCTCGGCGCTGAGCTACGAATCCAAGCTGCATTCGGCGGCCGAGGCCGCCACCCGTTCGCTCTCCGGCGTGCCCGCCGGCGTTGCCACGGTCCTGGTCGAGCACCACGGCAACACCACGCAATCGGTGGAGGAAGCCCGCGAGATCATCAACCAGGTGCGGGCCCACATGGGACTGCACTGGGTCGGAGGCACCGGCAAGGAACCACGGGAACTGTTGGCCGAGGACATCCTGGTGGTTGCCGCCTACAACGCGCAGGTGAACCTGCTGCGCGAGGAGCTGGATGCTGCGGGCCTCGAGGACGTCAAGGTCGGGACCGTCGACAAGTTCCAGGGCCAGGAGGCCCCGGTGGTCATTGTGTCGATGGCGTGTTCCTCGGCCGAGGACGCGGCACGCGGCATCGAGTTCCTGCTCAACCGGAACCGGATCAACGTCGCCGTCTCCCGCGGACAGTGGCGCGCGGTGATCGTGCGCTCCCCCAGGCTCACCCATTTCCTTCCGTCCAACCCCGCCTCCTTCGCCGAGCTCGGGGCGTTCCTGGCACTCGGTACATGTTATGAATAAAGACATGACTTCACGCGTGCTCGCCGGCCAAAAAGTAAACCCCCTCGGATACGGGGCCATGAACATCGTTCACGGCTACTCCAATTTCCCGACCCCGGAGGAAGCCAGCCACCTGCTCAACGAGGTCCTCGACGCGGGCGTCAACCACATCGACACGGCAACCCTCTACGGCGGCCGCCGCAGCGAGGAGCTCATCGGTGAACACCTGAAGCACCGCCGCGACGAATACTTCCTGGCGTCCAAGGGCGGGTTGTCGCTGGTCGACGGGCGCAGCGTCATCGACGGACGCCCCGAGCTGCTGCTCGCCCAGGTCGATGCGTCCCTCCAGCAATTGCAGACGGACCGGATCGACCTGTACTACCTGCACCGACTCGACCCGAAGGTCCCGGTGGAGGAATCGGTGGGCGCCCTGGCGCAGGCGGTGGCCGCCGGAAAGATCGGCGGCATCGGCCTGTCGGAAATCTCCGCCGCAACGCTGCGCAAGGCCCACGCGGTGCACCCGATCGACGCCGTGCAGAACGAATACTCGCTGGCGACCCGCAACCCGGAAATCGCCATGCTGGAAGCCTGCGCCGAGCTGGGAACCGCGTTCGTGGCCTTCAGCCCGCTGTACCGTGGCTACCTGTCGGGCAACCTGCGGGACATCGAGTCTCTGCCGGAGAACGACATCCGCCACTTCATGCCGCGATTCCGGACCGAAAACTACCCGCAGAACCTGGTGCTGGTCGATTCCCTGAAGCAGCTGGCCGCGCAGTGGGGAACCACCGCGGCGGCCCTGTCGCTGGCCTGGGTGCTGGCGCAGGGAGACCACGTCCACGCCATTCCCGGGACCACCAAGTCCGAGCACCTTGCCGAAAACATGGGCGCCTTGGACGTCGCGTTGGACCGGGACCAGCTGGCCCAACTCAACTCCCTCATCAACAACGAGACGATCCACGGCAGCAGGTACAACTCGCACCAGCAGAAGACCGTGGAAAGCGAAGAATTCTAGCCGCGTCCGACGGGCCAGACGCGGGCGACGTTTGGCCGATCGAATCCACATGGCCCGTCCATGTGTGGCCTACCACGGCCACACACGTTGAGCACCAAGCGCCGGCTTGCCCCAGGTTCGTCCCAACCGGTTTGTTTCGGTTGATCGATTCGCTTCGTTAATTCTTGGGCTTCAGCCTCGCGGGGTGTGGATGAAAAGCGCCCTACGCGGATACGGAACGCCCTGCTAATTCCAATGTGCGATCAGGTCCGTGAATGCCAGGCTGGCAGCATTCACATATGCCCCTCTCCTGCGGAGCAAGGCGGCCGTGCGCGAGGGAATTTCTGGCGAAATCGCGATCGTTTCAAGACCATCGCGATCACGGGCTATTGCTTCCGGCAAAATGGTTGCCAGCCGTCCGCGGCGAACAGTCTCCACGATCGCACTGATCGAATTGGCCTCGATCGCGATATGCGGCGCGATGCCGTGTTCTTGGCAGTATCGATCTATATGTCCCCTCGTCGCAAAGTCGCGACTGAGAAGCACCAGATCCTCTTGACCCAGCTCCTTCAACGTCATTGCCTCGGTTCGCCCGGCGCGTGGATGACGCGTGCCCATGACGAGGCAGAGCGTTTCCACAAACAGCGCCTGGGAATCAATCTCCACCGAGCGGACCCCGGAAAACGCTATGCCGAGATCAAGGCGGTCCTCGGCCAACGCCGCCTCAATGCGGTCCTGGGCCATTTCCTGCACGGTCAGTGTGATGCCCGGATGCAAGGCGTTGAAACGCTCGAGCAGGGGCCCGATCAAATACGCGGTAAAAGTGGGCGTCATTGCCAGCCGGAGCGAACCGCGACTCAGGTCTTTGACGTCATGAACTGCACGTTCGCCCGCATCCAAATTTCGCACTGCGAGCTTCGCATAGTGCAGGTAGGCCTCCCCTGCATCGGTTAGTCGCACCGTCCGTCCCGATCTGTCCAGCAGCTGGACCTGCAGCGACTTTTCCAGCTGTTTGATCTGCTGCGAAAGGGTCGGCTGTGAAATGAACAGCTCTTCCGCTGCTCGGGTGAAGTTCCCGTGTTCGGCGACGGCGGTGAGGTAACGGACATGGCGCAGCATCATGCGATTCATACTATAGGGAAATTCTATTGATTTGATCGAAAACAGGTCTTGGACTCTATTGAAAATGGCCGTCATCCTTGAAATACAACCCACCGCAAGGAGACCGCCCATGCAAGACATCATCGATGGCTTTCTGAAATTCCAACGAGAAGCTTTCCCGGAACGTTCAGGGCTTTTCAAGAGACTTGCCACCAGCCAAAACCCTGGGGCCTTGTTCATCACCTGCTCGGACAGCCGGGTAGTGCCCGAGTTGCTTACCCAAAGGGAGCCGGGCGACCTGTTCGTCATGCGCAATGCCGGCAACATTGTCCCGGCGTACGGCCCGGAACCAGGCGGCGTCACCGCCACCGTCGAGTACGCCGTCGCGGTCCTTGGCGTTACGGACATCGTCATTTGCGGCCACTCCGACTGCGGTGCAATGACGGCCATTGCCGCAGGCAAGGACCTCGGGCATTTGCCGGCGGTCGCCAACTGGCTTGCCCACGCCGACGCGGCCAAAGCAGTGAACGCCGCCCACAACCATGGATCGGACCCCGAGCGACTGTCAGCCCTGGTACGCGGGAACGTCGTTGCGCAGCTGAACAACATCAAGACGCATCCCTCAGTGGCGCGCGCACTGGACCAGAGCGTCTTGACACTTCATGGCTGGGTATACGACATCGAATCCGGCTCAATCGACACCCTGGACGATTCCTCGGGCCGTTTCGTCAGCCTCGCGAATCATTCACAAGGACCATCCGAACCAGCCACTTCCGGCTTCGCCGCCTGAATACCCCTTTATCCCAAAATCCCAACCCCGAAAGGAATCGCCATGATTCATTCCCAGTTCTCACAGACACCCCGCGAGGAACTCACCACTGTCATCGTCGATGCAAAGACCCGCAAGGACCTCTCTTGGCAGGATCTCACCGACGGCACCGGCCTCAGCCTGGCCTACGTGACGGCGGCCCTGCTCGGCCAACATCCGCTGCCGGCCGACGCCGCGGAAGTGGTCGGCGAACGGCTTGAATTGAGCCAGGACGCAATTCGACTCCTGCAGACCATTCCCATGCGCGGAAGCATCCCCGGCGGTGTGCCGACGGATCCCACCATCTACCGCTTCTACGAAATGCTGCAGGTCTACGGCTCCACGCTGAAGGCTTTGGTGCACGAACAGTTCGGCGACGGCATCATCAGCGCCATCAACTTCAAACTGGATATCAAGAAGGTTGAAGACCCGGAGGGCGGTTCCCGGGCAGTCATCACCTTGGACGGAAAGTACCTTCCGACCAGGCCCTTCTAGGGTCTCCCGCACAGAGACACCAGGCTGCACCACCGCTGGAAAGATCCGGGCAGCGACCCCCTTCATGTCGGGGTCGTTGCCCGGATCAAACGCAGCCGGGACGTTCACAATGCGAAAACAGATGGGACCGCCCCGAATCGCGGCCCTATTTGGGCCGGGCCGGGTCGAAGACCTTCTTCACGTCGAAGAAGGACTTCAGCACCGGCCGATCCCCTCGCTTTTCCTTGGCGAACTGCAGCCCGTCGAGGTTGATGCGGGCCTGGCGCAGGTAGGCGTCGACCTTCTACACCCAGGAGGTTGCAGTGCCGTCGACCCCGTAGAAGAAGTCGAACCCGTCCTTCTTGAGCATGTCGTATCTGGTGCCCTTGTACTTCTCCACGTGGGCGATGTCGGCGCCGAAGGGGTAGATGAGCTGGTCAGTGTCCCCGATGATCGGGCGGACCTCCGCATCCCACTTCCTCATGTCCCTGGTGATCCGCGGCATGGGACTTTTGCCCATGTCGATGTGTCCCCAGGAGTGGGAGGCGAAAACCCAGCCGTTGGCCTTCATGGTGTCCGCCACCTGCGTGGCGGTCTCGGTGTCCTTGGCCAGGGTCTTGTTCTTGGGGTACTCGCTCTTGGAGGTCCTGTAGCCCAGCACCCCGTTGTAGCCGGTCAGCGCGACGATGCCCTTGGACCCACGGTAGGAGAAGTCCGGGTGCTTTTGGACGTACTCGTCGATGAGCGGGACCATGTCGTAGGCGCCGATCGTCGTCTTGCCGTGGGCGTCGGTGTATTCGTTCTTGACCTGCCCGTGGTCATCGAGCAGTAGCTTGGACGGGAAGCCGTCGCCGTCCATGTACTCGTAGTAGCTCACGTCGTCCTCGGACAGGACGATCGGGGTCTTGCCCTTGGGGAGGTGGATCTTGCGGTAGGCCATCTTGCTGTTCTTGTCCAAGCCGGCGATGTCCGCGGGGTTCACCAACACGAAACCGCGTTTGTGGAGCTCGGGAATGATCTTGTTGAACTCAGACATCGTCACCATGTAGTCCAGGTAGCCCTGCTGGCGGTCGTCCCCGTCGAATGCGCGCTTGGGATCCACCACCAGCGAGTGGAAGAAGAGGTGGGAGATCTTGGAGTTGTCTTCCCAGACCACGGTGCCGGCCTTGGCCTTGGCGATCCCGGCCCGCGCGCTTTCGGCCTCCGGGCCGGCGACGCCTGCCAGGGTCTTTGCCGCGGCGTCGTAGTCGTAGCCTGCGGCCAGCGCCTTGGCCTTGCCGATGAGCTCGGCCTCGGAGGGCTGCGCAGGTTTCCCTGATGCTTCGGGCACAGGGGTTTGCGTTGAGGGGGTTTCGGTTGCCGGGGCCGGGCTGGATACGGTTGCAGCCTGCTTGCTTGGTGCGGGCTCCCCCTGTGGCGCGGGCGTACAGCCGGCAAGTGCCAGTGCCGAGGCAGCCACCACGGCTGCGGCCAGGTGAGTGCGTTGAAGCATCTTCTCCCGTTTCCTCTCCGCGGCAAAAGGCCGCGCATTGGTCGTTGGATCGGTGCCACGGACCCTACCCTCTGGCACCCGAACCTTAAATCGGCGCGCCGATGGACTAGGATTATTGGGTTCAATCCCCCGCAAAAGGACCGTGATGCGACCTACCCACCAAGCGAGCCCGCTGTGGAGTCAGACGCAACAATTCAGGTCCTCGGCGGCCTGGAAGTTGCTCTCCACCGCCCCGTGGGCAGTTGCCTTCCTACGTGCAGAGTTCACCAGCGCCAAGCCCCGGATCGGCCTTGAGGTCTTCCAGGCCTCGCTCGAGGCGTTCCTCAAGGTGGTGCGCTCCGAGGACCCCGGATTCAACGACTCCATGACGGCCGCACAGTATGCCGATGCCTGGGTGAAGAACCAGTTCCTCGCCAGGCCCCTGGTCGACGGGCACTTCGTCTACGAGCCCACCGCGCAGACGGCCCGCGTGCTCAAGTTCCTTGCCGACTTCTCCGGGGACCGCACCAACCTGAACTCCTCGCGGCTGAACACGCTGCTGGTTTCCCTCGAGTCCCTGGCCCACGAAACCGACCCGGACCCGGCCGCCCGCATCCGCGCGCTGGAAGCGGAAATCGCGCAGCGCCAGGAAAAGATCACCGCGCTGCGCGACGGCACCTCCCCCGCGGTGCTGCCCAAGGAGGGCGCGCTGGCTGCCACCCGGTCCGTGCTGGACATGGCTTCGGGCCTGCCGGCGGACTTCAAGCGCATGCGCGACGGCGTGCAGGAAATGCTCCACGCGCTGCGCGGGGAAATCATGGAATCCTCGTCCGTCAAAGGCGTCGCCATCGGCGCGGTGCTCGAGGGCGACAAGCAGCTTCGCAGCACCCCGCAGGGCGAAACCTTCCGCGGCTTCACCGAGTTCCTGAACTCCCCCGAGGCACAGGTGCGCTTCCGCGAGGCGGTCAACGAGGTGCTCGAGCGCGACTTCGTAGACTCCCTTGACGCCCAGGAGCGCCACACCCTGGCGAACCTGCTGCGCGAGCTGCGCCGCCAGGCCTCCGAGGTCCACCAGTCCTACGGCCGGCTCTCGGAATCCCTGCACGCCTACGTGCAGTCCGAGGAGTTCAAGGAAGCCGCCGTGCTGCGCGAGGCCGTGCGTGCCGCCGAGCTCGCCGTCGCGTCCTCGCGTGCCCTGCATTCACGCACGCTGGTCGCCCCGATCAAGCTCTACAGCCCGCGTTTCACCTCGATCGCCGGACTGGGCATCTACGACCCGGACGAGCACGTGGCCCCGCCGAAGCTTGCCGCCCCCCCGGAACTCTCGGTCGCCGACATCCGCCGCACGCCGAGCACCCCGGGACCCGACGTCCCGGCACTGAACAAGGCGGTGTCGGCCGCGCGCAAGGTTTCCGGCGGTGCAGTGTCGCTGACCGAGGCGTACAAGACGCTCGAGGACCGGCACAAGCACCTGAACACCATCCGCTACCTCATCGAGGCCGCCCGCCTCGACGGCGAGGACCCGGATGAAACCAGCTTCGAAGAAATCACGTTCACCCAGGTCGACGGCACCACCCGCACCGCCCTGGTGCCAGCCATCAGCTTCACGAAGGATCCAGCATGAGTACGCCATTGCCCTCCGGCGCCGCAGCCGAACGCCGCCTCTTCGAGGGCGACACGGGTTCCTTCGAACTGCCGTTGCGCCAGCTCCTGGTCCGCCTGCTGCGCGGCCCCTACCTTGACGGGGTCGCCGAACCGCGGCTCTGGCAGCTGGTGCTCGACCGCCGTGCGGAGGTCTCCGCCTACGTCGCCGAGATCTTCCTGGTCCTCGAGGTCGATGCCTCGCGCAAGATCGCGCTGCTGAGCCCTGTCGCCCTCGAGGCCGCACACACCACCGCCATCGCCCCGCGCCGCGCGCTCAAGCGCGAGGAAACCCTGCTGGCGTTGCGCCTGCGCCTGCTGCTCGAGCGCCACGCCGGCTCGGGCACCGACGCCGTCGTCACCCGTGACGCGGCCCGTGAGATCCTGCTCGAGCACCGCGCGCCCGGGGACACCGATGACAAGAAGCTCGAGGAAACCACCGACGCGGCGCTGGCCCGCCTGCTGAGCCTGAAGCTGATCCTGCCCACCGAGCTGGACGACGAATACAAGGTCTCCGGCGCGCTGGCGTTGGCCCTGCCCTTCGCGACCATCGAGGAAATCCCCGACTACATCGCCGCCATCGAGCGCGTGGGCGCGGACGACACCGAAGAACTTGAACTGGAGACCGAAGACGCATGAGCATCGAAATGACCCTGCCGCTCTCCGACGCCGTGAACCCCGGCCAGCACCGGCTGACCCAGATCCAGGTGATCAACTGGGGCACCTTCCACGGCCGCCACACGCTGTACGTCGACCGCGCAGGCACCCTGCTCACCGGCCACCCCGGCGTCGGCAAGTCGACGCTTTTCGACGGCATCGGCCACATCTTCTACGCGGCACCGCGATTGAACGAATCCGCGCACGAGGCCTCCACCCGCAAGGACCGGCGCACCACCTACTCCTACATGCGCGGCCGCCGCTTCAAGACCGAGGCCGGCACGCTCTACCAGCGCCCCGGCGCAAGCTGGAGCGCCATCGCCCTGGTCTATGAGGACGGGCTGGGTTCCAACGTCTGCATCGGCGCGATCTTCGACCTGCCGGCCAACGGGCTCGAGGGCCAGGTCGGCAAGCACTACGTCATGGGCGACCGAGTGCTGGACACCGCCGCTCTGGAGGAACACGGCGCACGCCGCTTCACCCCCTCCTCGCTGCAGAAGTCCCTTCCGGGCTTCGAGGCGTTCGACGTGCACCGCGCGTTCGCCGAGAAGTTCCGCCGCCGCCTGGGCATCGACAACGACAAGGCGTTCTCGCTGCTGCGCACCCTGCAGAACGGCAAGGGCCTGGACAAGGGCGTCAACCAGTTCTTCCGCTACGAGGTGCTGGAAATCCCGACGACCATGAAGGCCGCCGCCGGGGCCATCGAGGACTTCTCGCACCTGCGCGGCATCCACCGCCAGCTGGAGGAGGCCCGCGCCCAGCGCGACGCCCTGGCCAACGTGCCCGAGCAGAAACTGCGCCACGAGGAACTCAGCGCCGAGCTGACAAAGCTCAACAGCCTGGTCACCACGCAGCTGCCGGCCTTCGGCGCGCAGCTGGCCACCCGGGCGCTGCAGAGCGAGACCGAGCAGCTGACCGCCGCCGTGGAGAAGAACGCGGCGCTCATCGAGGAAACCATGGCCCGCAAGGCCGTGCTCGACACCAAGGTGACCTCGCTGAACGAACAGCTCGAGGCCGGAGGCGGCGCGGGCCTGGCCATCCTTGAACGCGAGGCCGAGGCCGCCCGCAAGACGCTGGCCGAGCGCGAGGCGGTGTTGCGCACGCTGCGCTCCGACTTCGAGGCCGCGGGCCTGGGCTTCACCTTCACGGCCTCCGGCCTGCAGGCCATGCGCCGGCAGGCGGCCGTGAGCGCGGAGAACCTTTCCTCCATCGCCAAGGACGCCCGCACCATGGAGTACGAGGCCATGGCGAACGTGATGAACCTGAAGGACAGGATCTCCAAGCTCAAGCTGCAGATCGATTCCTACGCCAAGCGCGGCTCCAACATCGACGACCGTTCGATCGCCGCACGCCGCGCCATCGCCGCCGCCACCAAGCTGGGAATCGAGGACCTGCCATTCGCCGGCGAGCTCATCGACCTGTCCCCCGCCCACGGGCAGTGGCGCCCCGCCGCCGAAAAGGCCCTGCGCTCGCTGGCCACCACCATCCTGGTGCGCGGCGAGGACCTGAAGTCCGTCACCCACGCCATCGACTCGCTCTCCGGGCTGGGCCGCATCCGCTGGAACGACATCTCCAAGACCCCGCGCGAGGTCGTCCCGGGCCCGGGCGACCTGGTCGGCAAGCTCGACTTCAAGCACTCGGACGCCGGCACCTGGCTGCGCGGGAAGATCGCCGCAGACTACCCGCTGGTCTGCGTCGAGTCGGACACCGGGCTGCACATCCACGACAAGGCCATCTCGATGGCCGGCACCATCAAGACCGGCGCGGGCAGCTTCGAGCGCGACACCCGCTCGGTCGCCGCCTCCGACTACCTGCTGGGCTTCACCAACGCGGAGAAGATCTCCGAGCTGGAAGCCAAGCTTGCCTCGCTGGTCGAGGAGCTAGCCCGCATCGAGGGCGTCGCCAACGACCGTTCGGCCGCCAAGGACCAGCTGGCCGCCAAGCTTGCCCTGCTGGGCACGCTGGCCGCGGACGAGCGCGGCTTCGCGTCGCTGGATGCCTCCGGCGCCCTGGCCTCGCTGCAGGACCTCGAGGCCCGCATGGCCGAGGCCCTGTCCACCTCCGGGGACCTGTCCCCGGTGCGCCGCGCCCTCGAGGCGGCCCGCGCGGAGCTCGAGGAATGCGTCGGCACCCTGGCCGTGGCACGCGCCGAGGCAACCACGCTGGCCCGCAACCTGGAGAAGGCCGCCGCCGCGCTGCGTGCCGCCAAGGTCCGCGACTCGGCCACCGAGGAATGGGCCAGCGACATGCTTGCCGCCAGCGAACAGCTGGCCCCGCTGATCACCCGTCTGGAACAGCGCCAGCCGGTCGGCACCTCCGAGCTCGAGGCCGCGCTGAACGCCCTGGCGCTCGCGCTGTCCGAATCCGGCGCCGACCTCAAGCGGGAAAACTTCACCCTGGAGGCCGCCCTGAAGGACACCTTCAAGGCGTTCGCCCGCGAGTTCGGCAACTCGGCCGCGGTCAGCTTCGGCACCGGCGTCGAGGCGGCCGAGCACTACGTCGCCCTGCACCAGGGCATCATCGAGGAAGGGCTGCCGCAGCACGAGGAGGAGTTCCGCGAGTACTTCTCCAACCGCTCCTACGAGCGCTTCTCCGACCTCCTGCAGTTGCTGGAGGAGGAACGCCGGCAGATCGCCGAGCGCATCTCCCCGCTGAACCAGATCCTTGCCGACGTGCCGTTCGAGCACGGCTCCAAGCTGGCGCTCGAGGTCAAGACCACCGTCCCGGACGAGGCCCGGGCCTTCCGCCAGGCGCTCAAGGACGCACTGGCCGGGGCATACTCCTCGCGCAGCGCGTCAACAACGCTGAGCGAAAGCTACAAGGCGCTCGAGTACCTGGTCGATTCGCTGGACGACCCGTCGCGGGCCGCCTGGCGCGACACCGTGCTGGACGTGCGCCAGCACGTGACCATCAGCTGCAACGAGCACAAGCCCAACGGCGAACTGGAGACGGGCCTGGAACCCGGCACGCTCTCCGGCGGCGAGGGCCAGCGCTTCACCTCGTTCATCATGGGCGCCGCCCTGGCCTACCAGCTGGGCTTCGCGACCGCGGGCTTCACCGCCTACGGCACCGTGATGATCGACGAGGCGTTCATCCAGGCGAACTCCGAGTACGCCGCCGCCGGCATCAACGCGCTGCAGGAATTCGGCTTCCAGCTGCTCCTTGCCGCGCCGGAGGACAAGATCGACCTGTCCAGGCACCTGGGGTCGGTCACCGACATCATCAAGCACCCGGGCTCCAACGTCTCGGGCTTCGTGGAGTCGGGCCGCTCCCCCGCCGTGGCAACCTCGATCATCCTGCGCTAGAAAGCACAGAGCCCATGAAAAATGCACCCGGCACCTCACATCTTGGGGGCCGGGTGCGTTTACATGGTGTGGAGATGAAAACTAACCCGCCCTTCGAGCTGGTGGTCCGGGAGCACGGGCCGGCGGTGCTGCGGATGTGCACGGCGCTGCTGCGCCCGGGACCCGACGCGCAGGACGCGTGGAGCGAAACGTTCCTCGCGGCCCTGCGTGCCTACCCGGGGCTCGAACCCGGCGCCAACGTGCAGGCCTGGCTGATCACCATTGCCCGGCGCAAGGCGATCGATTCCCTGCGCTCTCGGCACCCGGTCCCGGTGGATTCCCTGCCGGAGACGGCGGTTCCCATCGACGGTTTCGGCCCCGACGGATGGTTCGACCACGCCGGGCTGTTGGATGCGCTGGGCTCGCTGACCGAGCTGCAGCGCCGGGTGATCGGCTACCACTACCTGCTCGGCTTCCCGTATGCGGAGATCCCGGAGTTCCTGGGCGGCAGCGCCGCCTCGTTGCGCCGGGCCGCGGCCGACGGCATCAAGTCTCTGCGCAAACTACTGGATGTTTCGGAGGAAGAACGATGAGTGAACTTGCCATGCATGAAATCGACATGCTGAAGGAAAACCTGGCCGAGCGCGCCGCCGCCGAGGGGCTGATCGACGTCTCCTACCGGCTGGTGGATTCGCCGGTGGGGCAGCTGCTGCTGGCGGCGACCGAGCGCGGGATCGTGCGGGTCGCCTTCGACTCGGAGGACTTCGACGCGGTGCTCGGATCCCTGGCTCAGAAGGTCGGGGTGCGGGTGCTGCACCGCGCAGCCCCGCTGGATGCCGCCGCGACCCAGCTGGACGAGTACTTCGCCCACTCACGCACCGGGTTCGAGCTCGGCCTGGACCACCGGCTGTCCAGCGGCTACCGGCTGGAAGTCCAGCTGGCCCTGCCGCGCATCGCCTACGGCCACACCGCCAGCTACAAGGAGATGGCCGCGCTGACCGGCCGCCCTGCCGCGGTGCGTGCGGTCGGCACCGCCTGCGCCACCAACCCGTTGCCGATCCTGGTGCCCTGCCACAGGGTGCTGCGCAGCGACGGATCGCTGGGCGGATACCTGGGCGGGCTGGACGCCAAAAGGGTCCTGCTCGCACTCGAGCAGGACCCTTCGGGGAACTAGTTGTCCGTGGCGGTTACTCGCTGGCGAGTCCCTGCACCGGGGCAAGCCTGGCGGCCCGGCGTGCCGGGACGATCGAGGCGGCAAGGGCTGCCACGACGCTGATCGCGATGACGCCGGCCAGCTGCAGCCACGGGATGGAGACGACCATGGATCCGAAGGACGCCATGACCGACTGCGCGCCGAGCAGGCCGTAGGCGGTGCCGATCAGCACGCCGAGCAGCGCCGCGACGCCGCCGATGAGCACGGCTTCGGTGGCCAGCATGCCGCGCAGCTGCCCGCGGGTCAGGCCCAGGGCCCTCAGCAGGGAGTTCTCCCGGGTGCGTTCGAGCACCGAGAGGCTCAGCGTGTTGGCCACGCCGATCAGCGCGATGAACACCGCCACGGCCAGCAGGCCGGAGACGATCAGCAGCAGCATGTCGATGACCTGGTTGAACATCTGCTTTTCCATGACGCCGCCGGACACCGCGTATTCGTCGACGTCCAGCGTGGAGGCCAGGTCCGTGGCCAGCGTGCGCAGCTGCGCACCGCTGAGCGAATCATCGACCTTGAGCCACAGCTTGGCGGAGGTTTCGGCCGGGGCCTTGCCCTGCGAGACGCCCAGCACGCTGGAGGCGGTTTCCCAGGTCATGACCGAGTCGATCATGTTGGCTTCGCTGACAAGCAGCTTCAGCTCGCCCTTCGTGCCGCCGTCGCCGACCGCCTTCACCGTCTTGCCGTCCCAGTAGCTGGCCACCAGGACCTCGCCGGCCTTGGGCAGCTGACGGTCGGTGTTGAGCACCGCCGCCATGTCCGTGGAGTCCGCGGCATAGAGCGACTGGCCGTCCTCGGTCTCCCCCACGCCGGTGAGCAGGGCGGTGGATTCCACGCCGCCCAGTTCCCGGACCTTGCCCAGGTTCTCCGGGGTCAGCGAAGCAAGGTCGCCGCCTTGGACCTCCATGTCCACCAGGAATTCGCTGCCCAGCGCATCGCCCAGGGAGGACTTCGCCGTCTGCGCGCCGACCATCATCATGGACACCAGCGTCACACCGATGAGCAACGCGGTGGCGGTGGCGGTGGTGCGGCCCGGGTTGCGGACGGCGTTGAGGCTGGCCAGCTTGCCCGGGACGGTTCCGCCGGAGGTCAGCTTGCCGATGAAGGCGACGGACTTGGGCAGGAAGAGCGAACCGAGCATGAGGATGCCCGGGAAGGAGAGCAGACCGCCGCCGAAGGCGATCAGCAGGTCGCCCTTGGCCGCGCCGTAGACAAGCGCCGCGGCGCCCGCGGCAAGCAGCAACAGGCCGAGGACGATCCGGACCTTGCCCGAGGTGTTGGCCAGCGACACGTCGTCGGCCGGGCGCAACGCGGCAAGCGGTGCCACGGCCATGGCCTTGCGGGCCGGGACCCATGCTGCGACCAGGGTGATGAGCGTGCCCGCGGCGATGGTTCCCAGCACGGCCAGCGGCGGCACGGCGAGGGTCGCGAAGGACATTTCGGAAACGTTGGCTGCCAGGATCTTGATCAGCAGCGACATGATGCCCGTGGCCAGCAGGACGCCGGCCGCCGAGGCCAGCAGCCCGACGATCAGTGCCTCGACGAGCACCGAGGCCCGGATCTGGGAGCGCACGGCACCCAGGGTGCGCATGAGCGCCAGCTCCCGGGTGCGCTGTGCGACCAGCACCGAGAAGGTGTTCATGACGACCAGCCCGGTGACCACCAGGGCGATCAGCGCGAAGACCAACAGCACGATGGTGAGCTGGTCGTTGCCGTCGGAGAACATGGCGATGTCGGCGACGATGCGCTCGTCGGGGGTCAACACCGTGAAGTACTTGACGCCCGTGCCCTCGACGGAGGCGACCAGGGCGGTCTTCAGCGAGGCGAGGGCCGCGGGGTCCTCGGCGCGGACAATGATCTGGTTGTAGTCGGCGGGCGTGTCTCCCCCGAGCGTTTTCAGCAAGTCGGGGGTCACCGAAAGGCTCATGGTGGAACCGGTCAGTGGGTCGTTGGAGGTTGCGGTGATGCCGCTGACCACCACGTGCCGGCCCTTGGCGTTCTCGGAACCGTCGGAAAGTTCGATGGTGTCGCCCACCGAGATGTTGTATTCCTTGGCGTACACGGCATCGACGGCGACCTGTTCGCCGTCGGCGGGCATGGTGCCGCTTTCCAGGGTGGTGGTGTTCAGCTGCGCATCCGTGGCGGGGGTGCTGACCAGGGCGTAGTAGCGCTTGCTGCCTGCCTGGACGCTGGCCCCGGCATTGCTGGTTCCGTGGACGGCCGCCACCCCGGGGGTCTTGCTGATTGCTTCCAAGGCCTTGGAGCCGAGCGTGAACGACTCGCTCTTGGCGTCGTTGTCGTTGTCATAGGCGGCATTCATGTCGCCGCTGACGACCAGGTCGGAGCTGGCATAGGCCGAGCCGATGCTGTTTTTCAGGGATTCGGTGGCCGAGGCGTTGACCATGAGGGTCGCGGCGAGGAACGCCGTGCCGATCATGACCGCGAGGATCACCGCGATGAACCGGCGCGAGTACGCCTTGAGGTTTGCGAGGGCTAGCTGGATCAACTTAAGCTCCCAAACCGGAAAGTGCCTGGGTCACCGATTCAACGGTGGGGTCCTCCAGCTGGCCGACGAGCTGGCCGTCCTTCATCAGCAGCACGGTGTCCGCGTAGGAGGCGGCGACGGCGTCGTGGGTGACCATGATGATGGTCTGGCCCATTTCCCTGGTGGAGGAACGCAACAGCGAGAGGACCTCGGCACCGGTGCGCGAGTCCAGGTTGCCTGTCGGCTCGTCGCCGAAGACCACCTCGGGGCGGGTGAGCAGGGCGCGGGCCACGGCCACGCGCTGCTGCTGGCCGCCGGAGAGCTCGTGCGGCTTGTGGTTCAGGCGGTCCGTCAGGCCGAGCGTGGTCACGATGGTCTCCAGCCAGGCCAAATCGTGCTTCTTGCCGGCCAGGGCCAGCGGGAGCAGGATGTTCGCCTCGGCGGTCAGCGTCGGGACGAGGTTGAAGGACTGGAAGACAAAGCCGACCTTTTCGCGGCGCATCTTGGTCAGTGCATCGTCATTCAGCTTGGAGATATCGGTGCCGCCGATGAAGATCTGGCCGCCGTTGGCCTCGTCGAGGCCGGCGAGGCAGTGCATCAGGGTGGACTTGCCGGAGCCCGAGGGGCCCATGATGGCGGTGAAGCGTCCGCGGGCGAAGGAGACGTCGACGCCGCGCAGGGCCTCGACGCGGGTTGATCCCTCGCCGTAGGTCTTGGTCAGGCCCGTGGCGTAGACAGCGATATCGGTGCTGGTATGAGGTGCAGTAATGGTCATACCAACACGTTATGTTGCGGCTGTATGGTTTTGGATCATCCGTAGGGCCCTACTTGGAGTCCTTGCGGCTCATACCCGGGTATGAGACAGCACGCTCACAGGGTGGTGGGCTAGGCTCGTGGCCCTATGCTTTATTTCCCCGCGTCCACCGTCACCGTGCTGGTCGTTCTCGGTGTGTTGGCTTGCGTCCTGCTGCTGGTGCGCCTGCTGGTGTTGCACCGGAACGGCGACCGGACGCGCATTCGCAGGATCGCCAGGGTGGCGGTTCCGGCGTGGGCGATCGGATTGATGGTTGCCGTCTTCTCTGCATCGCCGCAGCCGGATCCGTCGATCCCGGGCGGAACGTTCAACTGGGTGCCGTTCCTGGCCCACGGGGAACGCGACCTCGGCGTCGAGCTTGCGGCGAACCTCGGGCTCTTTGCCCCGCTGGCACTGGTGCTTGCGTTCTGCTGGCGCAGCCGTGCGGTCGCCAAGACGACGCTGCTGGTGCTGGGGCTCTCGGCCTGCGTCGAGGTGGCCCAGCTGCTGTTGGACAACAACCGGGCCGCCGACATCACCGACGTCATCACCAATACCGCGGGCGGTTTGGCTGCGGCGAGCATTTGTTGGGCGTTGACGCGAATCAAGGCATCGAGCACGCGCGACACCGCAGAATTGACCGTCTTCCCCCGACCCTCACACCACTGAGTCCGTTCTCTTGGCGGCCGTCACGGGTGAAATGTTTCTTTCCCCCAAAGTGGCGATCCGTCGTTTTCGGGTGGCAGTGCCGATAGACTTGGCGGAATTCCCAATTGTTTGGCTTGGAGTACCCGGTTTGGCCCTGAACATTTCTTTCCAGTCGCAAATCTATCGGTCATTGCCCGACCTGGAACGTTCCGATGCCATCGTCAACCGAATTTCCAAGGCGATCACGTTGGGCATGCTGCGAGTCGGCGAGCGCCTGCCCAACGAAATCGACATGTCCGAGATGTTCGGTGTTGCTGCGGCAACCCTGCGTGATGCCCTTGCCGTCCTGCGCGACCAGGGAATCGTTGAGACCCGGCGTGGGCGCAATGGCGGCACCTTCATTTTGAAACAACCCCAGTTCCAGCTTGATGTCATGCGTGACTGGCTGCGAAACATGTCGATTGCCGAAATCCGGGATCTTGGCGACGAACAGTCCGCCATTGCTGCTGCCACGATCCGGTTGGCATGCGATCGTGCCGAACCACACGAGTTGGAGCGCCTGCAGGATCTGGCCCGTTCTTTGGTCTTGGCCGACAGCGCCCAGGCCAGGGCTCGAGCAGACAGCCGTTTCCACATTGAGCTGGCCGTCACCGCCCAATCCACCCGGCTGACGAATGCCGAGATCCGGTTGCAGGCCGAAACCGTTGAGGTCCTCTGGTCGCAATTGGGCGGCGATTTTGATGCCGAGCGTGCCACCGCCGAGCATTTGGCATTGGTGCGTGCCGTGGCCGAGGACCGCAGCCAGCAGGGCCAACAATTGGTGCTCGAACATATTCGTCGCAATACCCACCACCTCATTGATACGAAGCTTGCGCTGAGCTACGCGACCGCCCCGAAGGATGCCGAATGAGCCAGCCCCAACCGGTAGCAGCTGCTTTGAGTTCCATTTGCGATTGGTTCCGTGAGGCCTCGGTGTCCACATACGCCTTGGCCGCGGGGCTCACCGACCTGTTCACGAGCAAGCTTCCCCGCGGTTCGCATGTCTCCGGCGGGGACCTGGCGGGACTGCAGGAACTCGCGGCCGCATTCCTTCAGGAGCATCCATTTGCCTGCGGGTCCGGCGCAACATTTTCATCGGCGCGGGTCGCCGAGGGCCAGGGTCTGCTGGAGTGGTGGACGCCGGGTCCCCGCGGAGCAGAGAAGTTGGTGTTGGACCTGGACCCGGGTGGCGAAAGGTTTTATGACTATGAGCGACTTCCCTTCTTCACTGCCGCCGAAAGGACCGGTGAAGAAACCATCTGGGGTCCATACGTCGATTACTTGGGTTCCGACGAGTACATCCTCACGCACACGGCACCCTTTTATGTCCATGGGCAATTTACCGGCGTCGCCGGCTATGACGTCACGGTCCGTGCACTGGAAGAGGCCTTGCTGCCGACGATGCGTTTGATCAGCGGCCACGCGGCGTTGCTGAACGCCAGCAACCGGGTCATCATCGGCAATTCCGGCGCCTACCTGGTGGGCGACCGCATCAAGGCAGCCCCCGCGGGCAGCCGGATCGTCCCTCTGGACATCCCGCATTTGGGCTTTTCAATGTTGGTCCCAGCCTGAGGCAGCCGGTGGGTCGAGGTTCCCGACCCACCGGCCGCGTCAAGGTCTCAGACTCGCTGCGACATCTGGCTTCGCCGAAGCCGTGCCTGTTCCACCAGGGCTCCGAAGATCGCGGTGCGGTCCGTATCAGATCCGTCGCGGTCTTCCGGATGCCACTGCATGGCCACGGCCCATGTGTGGTCCGGATGTTCGGTGCCCTCTACGATCCCGTCGTCGGCGACCGCACTGACCAGCAGTTCCGGGGCCACTCGGTCCACGGCTTGGTGATGCCCCGATCGCACGGTGATCCGTTCACGGCCCAGGATCGCCCGAATCTTGCTGCCTTCTCCCAGCGTGACTTGTTCGTCAAGAAACATGGGTTTCCCTGGTTGTCCCTGGTGCAGGGTGGAAGGGACAATATCGGGGATCAGCGTCCCGCCGAGCGCAACGTTGAACAGCTGCGATCCCCGGCATATCGCCAGCAGCGGCTGGTCTCGTCCGAGGGTCCGATGGATCATGTCAATGCAGAAGTCATCGGCTCTTCGATCTACCCCATAGGCGTTGGGAATCCCGCCCAAGTGTCCGTATAGTTCGGCGTCGACGTCCCCGCCACCCAGGAAGATCACCCCATCGGCCTCTTCGGCCGCCGATGCGCTCCCGGGGTCTGCGGCGGCGCTGTCGATCAGGATTGCCCGGGCGCCGCAGTCCAGCAGCTGGTCAAAGGCACTGCGGGTGAAGCTGCGCATAATGTCATGACTCTCCCCCACCATGCCCGGGAATGTCAGTGAGACCACCACCGCCACCAGTGGCGCGTCCTGCGGCAATTGATCGAATCCCTCGGGAATTACATCTTCGAGGGCAAGTACCAGGTCTTTGCGTGATTCGGTGCTCATGCCGTGGCTACCTCCAAGGTGTTTGGGGCGCCGGGCGCAATGTCGGTTGCCCGTTGGTCTTTTGCTGCCTCGATCACCCATTCAAATAGCGCATGGTCGCTCGTCGATTCTTCGGCCAGGTCCTCCGGGTGCCATTGGACCGCGAGCAGCCTTGCCTCGGGAACTTCCAAGGCCTCAACGACCCCGTCCGAAGCCCGACCCGCAACTCGCAGACCCTCCCCCACCCGGTCAACCGCTTGGTGGTGGTAGGACGAAGTGCGCACCGGGGCAGGCCCCAGAACCGAGGCAAGCAGGGTACCGGATTCAATGGTGACCAAATGCTCGGCTCCGCGGTGTTCCACCGTGCCAACGGGCAGGTGCCCAATCAGAGTTCCGCCGTGGATGACGTTGAGTAGTTGCAGGCCGCGGCAAATCGCCAACGTGGGGATCCGGGACTCCAGACAGCCCTCCAGGAGGGCAGCCTCGTACGCGTCCTGTCCCGGATAGTCGGCCGGCCAATAGTGCTGATCGGGTTCACTGCCGTAGCGGCGTGGATCGATGTCCGCGCCGCCGGGAATGACCATGCCGTCCACGCGCGCCAGCTGTTCTGCCGCTGATTCGCTGCTGCCGGGGAACAGGATGACAGCTTCGCCGCCGGCCCGGTCAATGGAGCGCAGCACCTGCACCGCCACGGCCGTCCCGGCAAAGCGCATGCCCTGCACTTTGGCCGACCACATGCCGGGAACCCCAATCAGCGGCCGCCGTCCCGCGGTGGGTGCGCCCGTCATGCCCGGCTGCCCGTGGGCGTGTCGGCAGTGTGTTCCAGCGGGAATTCGAGCGTGGGCATCCACGCCTTCCAGACCTCGCCCAGGCTGCCATCGGCAATGACAGCCGTCAGCGCCGCATCGAACTCCTCCCGCAGGACCGGGTTGTCCTTCGCGACCCCGATGCCCCACGGGTTGCGGGTGGCCACCGTGAAGGCGACATCGTACCGGGGGTCGTTGGCGAGCGGAACCAACACCACGTCGTCATCGACCATGGCGTCCACGGTGGAATCGGCCACCGCCGCCAGCATGTCTTCATACACGGTGTCGCCACTGAACGGAACCAGGATGGCACCCTCGAAGGTCTTCGCCAGACGCATGTTGGCGCTGCCGGCAATGGCTGCCACCTTGTAACCGGCGAGGTCCGCCGGGGTACGCGCCGGGTCCCCCTTGCGCACCAAGACGGTCTCATCAAAGATGGCGTAGGGGCGGGTGAAATCCACGACCGCCTGGCGTTCGGGGATGATGCCCTGCCCGCACCACACGGCATCCACGCGGCGATCGCGTACCGCGGGGAGCATCTCGTCCCAGCCCATGACGACCCATTGGATTTCCAAGCCCATGCGTGCGGCGACCAGTGCGGCCACAGCCGGTTCATAGCCGGTGCGGTTTCCCCGGGCATCCACCGGGTCGAAGAGCGGGGACGCATCGGCATCGATGCAAGCCAGTGTCAGCGTGCGCATTACGGCATCGTCTCCCAGTACATTTCGCGGTCCCATTCGGTGATCGAGCCGCAGTATCGGGCCCATTCCTCCTGCTTCAGCTTGGTGTAAATGGAGACGAGATCGCCCGGGAGCTGGGAAGTCAGGTAGGTGTCGGAGACGAATGCGTCCACCGCATCGCCCAAGGTCAGCGGCAGCTGGGTGCCATCGGCTGGAACGTTGTCGGAGGCCTCATCCGGGGCTCCCGGATCCAGTTTACGGTTGATCCCGTCCTCCATCGAGGCAATCAGCAGGGCATGGGACAGATAAGGGTTCACGGCCGCATCCGGCACCCGGTATTCCATCCGGCCGTTGGCCGAGATGCGGATCAAGCAGCCTCGCGAGTCCAGACCCCAGTTGGCGGTGGAAGGCGCGAACTGTCCGGCATCCCAGAACCGTTTGTAGGAGTTCACGGTGGAGGCCATCACTGCCATGGAACCCTGGGCATGAGCCAGCATGCCACCAATTGCATGCTTGGCTGTTTCCGAGACGTGCAGCTCCAGGCGGCCCGCGTCTTCGATGACGTTGATGTCCCCGTCCCAGAGACTGAGGTTGTGGTGGCAGCCGTTGCCCATCTGGCCGTTGTAGGGCTTGGGCATGAAGGAGGCTGTGACCCCGAATTCGCGGGCTACCTGCTTACAGATCTGCCGGTAGGTGACCAGGCGGTCGGCTGTCTTTTCCACACGGTCGTACATCCAGTTCAGCTCGAGCTGGCCGTCATCCTCGTAGTCTCCTTCGATCATGTCCAGGCCCATGGCTTTGGAGTAGGTGACAAGTTTCTTGTAGATCGGACGCATGCGCTCGAGGTTTTCCACCTGGTAGGCGGGGCTGGAACCCGGGCGTTTGACGACCTCAAGACCTGGCCCTTCCCAGGTCATTTCGGGTTCGGTGCCCGAGCGCACTTCCAAACCCGTGCGTTCGGTGAAGGCAGCGTGGGTGCGCGTGAGGAGCGCGCGGGTGTCTATGGCCAGCGGCCGGCCACCGACCTCCGGCAGATGCGGGGGTTCGTATGCGGTGCAGAAGATCCGGGCGACCGAAGTGTCCCAAGGCAGCACCACGAAGGAATCAGGTTCCGGCAGGGCCCAGAATTCGCGGGCCTCGATGCCGCCGCCGATCAGGTTGCCGTGGCGATCGTTTTGCAGGTCGGACAGCGCCGTCCGGTGGAAGCAGATGCCTTTTTCCAGGTTGCGACGGAAGTGGTTGGCCGGCACCATCTTGGCGACCACGCGCGAACCGATGGTGGGCAGCGCATAGTAAATGTATTCAACTCCGGCAGCCTCGATCCGGGCCGCCAGGTCCCTGATGACCTCGGGCTCCAGGTTGCGTGTCTGGTGCCGGGCAAAGGCGTCGCGGTCCATCAGTGCGTCGGTTTCGGTACGGAATAGTTGCAAAGTCATCTAACTCAACTCATTTCTGCTTGAAGTCTTAGGTGGTGACAAGCGCGCCGGCGTCGAGCACCAGCTGGCGGTATTGCAAGTTTTTTTGGGCCGGGAGCCCTGCGTTGACAACCCCGATGAGTGTCCCGTTGCGGTAGTAGCCAACTGCCACTCCCGCCTCCGGGTCCAGCGGTTCACCCTCCAGGATTCGGGTCTCATCGGCGTGGGCGGGTGAACCGATGCCGTTGATGCGGAGCCCAAAGAGGTCGGTCCAGAACGTTGGAAGCGGGGATGGCGCCTCGGCAGGTGGCCGGTTGCCGAGCCCCGCGACCAGTGCCGGGGCAGCGATCTTGGCGGTGTCGCTGGGGGTTGCCCAATGCTCAACCCGTCTGGCCGGCAGGGCATTGCGCACGTCGGGGTAGCGGGCGATGTCGCCGACAGCGACGACCCCGACCAGCGGTTTTCCGTCCGCCGAAAGCACCCGCATGTGGCTGTCGCATTCCACCCCGTCGCCGAGGTCAAGTCCGTTGCCGGCCAACCATTCAATGTTGGCCATCGAACCCACCGCTTCGATGATCACCTCGGCATCCACCACGGTGCCGTCGGAAAGCTCTACCCCGGAGCAGGATTCATCACCCAGGCAGGCAACCACCGACACTCGTTCGCGACAGTCGATGCCGCATCCCGCCAGCAGATGACGTACCCCGCGGGAGAGCGCAGATCCCAGTGGACGTTCCATCGGGCCCGTGTTCCCTTCCACGAGGGTCACCGTGCAGCCAAGGGATGCGGCAGTCGCGGCGCTTTCGCAGCCGATGAACCCTGAGCCGATAACGACCACCCGGGCTCCGGGCACCAGTGCCGTGTGCAGCGCCAGGGCATCGTCAATGGTCCGCAGGACGAAACGTCCGGCACTCGGACCAGGCACTGCAACCCGGGCTGGGCGAAGCCCCGTGGCAACCACCAACCCGTCAAAGCCGAGCTCTTCCCCACCGTCGAGGGTGAGGGTTCCCGCCTCCAAGTTGGAGCTGGCGATGCGGGTTCCCAACCGCCACTGGATCTCGGTGGCGTTGCGCCGGGGTCGAAAAGCCAGCTTGGCCAATGCCTCCTCGGCTGTACCTGGTGCGGCCAGCACATCCTTGGACAAAGGTGGCCGGTTGTAGGGTGGGTGTTTTTCATCGCCGATAACCATGATTTCCCCGTCCCAGCCGGCCGCCCGCAGTTGTTCGGCGGCGCGTAGTCCCCCGAGCGAGGCACCTGCGACAATGATCCGCTGCCGCATGGCTAGTCCTTCAGGAAGATGGCTTGGACCGGACACACATCGATGGCTTCCTCGACCTCGTCGATGAGTCCATCGTCGAAGGTTTCGACGTATTCCAGGACTCCCTCGTCGTTCATCGAGAAAACAGCCGGGGCCGCGATGGCGCATTGGCCATGGTTGTCGCATAGTTTACGGTCGACGGTGATCTGTGCCATGGTGAAACTCGTTTCTTTGGTACCGGTAGTCAGGTGTTTTGGGCGGTGTTCTAGCCGCGTTTGGTGAACCCGATGGGCAGTCGGATGGGGCCGGTATTGCCCGAGTCAGGCAGCCATTCGTCCCCGCCGATCAGGTGCGGGTTTCCCAGGCGACTGGCGAGCAGCGGCAGGGCCTCGCTCATGTCGGCGCGTGCAACGAAGTGGCCCAGACAGTGATGGACGCCGCCACCGAATCCGTAGTGTGCAGGGTGCTCGCCGAGCAAATCCAGTTCAGGGTTCGGGAACGCACGCGGATCCGTTCCCGATGCCTGGGTAAACAGGTGCACGGTGGTGCCGGCAGTGATGTCCAGTCCCTGGTAGTTGAAGTCTTCGACAGCCTCACGGGTTACCCACGTGACTGTCGGGTTGATGCGCATGACCTCTTCGACTGCTTTGGCGCCCAGCTCCGGGCGTTCGGCCAGCAGCTCCCACTGGTCGGGGTTGCGCATGAATGACTGCATGGCCAGACCCAATTGGTTGCGGGTTGTGTCCATGCCGCCGAAGATCAACAGCACCAGGGCGTTGCGCAGTTCCTCGTCGCTGAGCTTGTCGCCATCGCGGCTGGCCAGCACCAGCCGGGAGACGAAGTCTTCGCCTGGGTTTGACTGGCGGTCCTTGATGAGCGCCTCCGCGTAGGCATAGAGCTCGGCCACGGCCGCGTCAACCTTGTCCAGGTCCTGCTTGAACGTGACACCCAGGGCCAATCCAATGGTGGAGGCGAGCCGGGCGATCGTTGGCCATTCGCTTTCCGGAATACCAAGCAGGATGGTCAGCACGCGTGTCGCATAGGGTTCGGCGAAATCACCAATGAATTCGCATTCACCCTTGTCAATGAATTCATCGATGAGTTCGTTGGCCAGTGATTGGAAGCGTGGCACCAGATCCTTGATCAGCCTTGGGGAGAATGCCGGGTTGAGCAGGCGGCGGATCCGGTGGTGGTCCTCGCCCTCTAGAACCAGCAGGTTCTTGGTCCACCAGTCGAAAAACAGACCGCCATGCACGCCGTTGTGCGCCGGCCACTTGGCACTGCCTTGGATGAGCTTGGGGCTCTTGAGCAGCTTGCTGACCTCGTCGTAGCGCAACACAGCGATTCCGTAGTTGGTTTTCGCGTACCAGCTGGCCTCACGGGCGTTGCGCAGTTCCTCCGACTGCATGGCAAACTTCGGATCGGAGATGTTCAGGTAGGGGACGTCAATGTGGTTGGGTGCGGTTTCGACGCTCACGGCGTGATCCTCTCGTGGTGGCTGTGGAAGTTGTTGGATGGGCCTTCCGGCTCATCGCAGACGAAGAAATGAGGACTAGGATTTGTTGGCAAAGTTCTGGGTTTTGATGGCATCGGCGGCCGGGGCATCGCCCAACAGGTGCGGCTTGCGTATGGCCAGGTACAGGCCTCCGACCGCCAGCACGACGAGGGAGGAAATCAGGACGATGTAGTTGGCAAACCATCCCGCTTCCGGGGTGCGTGGCCAGACCATGTTGAGCATGCCCAGGATTCCCCAGAACAGTGCCAGCACGTTGACCGGTATGCCCCATCCGCCAAGCTGGAACTTGCCGGCGGGCTTCCACCCCTTCAGTCGGGCGCGCAAGGCGGCCAGGATGACCATTTGGAACCCCATGTACATTCCCATGGCCGCGAAGGAAATGATCGCTACCAGCGCGTCCTCGGATATCTTTGAACCAATGACCACCAGTGCGGGGAAGAT
Organism: Paeniglutamicibacter sp. NPDC091659; assembly: GCF_044756805.1. Taxonomy (NCBI): domain Bacteria; kingdom Bacillati; phylum Actinomycetota; class Actinomycetes; order Micrococcales; family Micrococcaceae; genus Paeniglutamicibacter; species Paeniglutamicibacter sp. NPDC091659. The sequence continues at coordinate 46,166 of NZ_JBIVTO010000012.1, read as the reverse complement.
ACCCGCGACCAGCAGCGCGTAGGGCGGTACATGGCGCCGTTCGCTGAAGCGGCTCAGCAAACCACTGGCCGGCAGGATGCCATCGCGTGCCATGGAGTAGGTCAGTCGACTGGCCGCTGCCTGCAGGCTCAGCACGCAGGAAACGAATGAAATGAGAACCACGCCAAGAACCACCCTGTATCCAACCGGGCCGAACGCTGCCAGCAGCACGCCCCCTAGCGGATCAGCGTCTGCACCGGAGATCACCGCACCAAAGTCGGGGACGGCCAAGATGAGGGAGAGGCAGACGAACATTGCGGCTGCGCCACCGATGTAGATGGTCATACGCATGGCCTTGGGGATGGTGCGGCCCGGGTTCGGGACTTCCTCGGCGACGTCGCCACAGGCCTCAAAGCCGTAGTACTGGAAGATACCGATCAGTCCGGCTGCGGCAAAGGCAACGAAGTAATCCGATCCTTCTCCAGCGCCAAAAGTATTGAAGAGGACCGATAGATCATGCTGCCGGTGCCCGATGATCAGCCACAGGCCAACGACGACTGCGCCGCCGAGTTCGGCGATCAGACCGATCATTGCCACCTTGTTCAGCACCCCGGTGCCCAGAAGATTGAGGCATGTTGCAATCGCGATGATGGCCAATGCGGCCAGGATGGTTGCGTCGACGGTGCTTTCCAGTCCCAGGAAGGAAGCGAGGTAGGGACCGGCACCATAGGCAACCGAGGCAATAGTGGTCAGCAGCGCGGCGAGATAGACCCAGCCGTTCATCCAACCCCATTTGCGGCCCCATAGCCGCCGCGACCAAGGGTATACCCCGCCAGCCACCGGATAGTTCGAAACAATTTCTCCAAAGATCATGGCGACCAGAAGCTGCCCCACGCCGACAATGACCAGTGACCAGAACATCGGGGGCCCGGCGGTGCCCAACGCGATGGCGAACAGCGAGTAGATGCCCACCACTGGTGAAAGGTAAGTAAAACCAAGCGAGACGTTGCCCCAGAAGGTCATTTCTCGTTTGAACTGCGTTTCATACTTGTAGCCGAGCGATGCTAGGTGCGCGGCATCCTCATCGGGCGAGGACTTTGATGCTTCGCGTGACTCTATAGACACGACGTCTCCTTGGCTGGAATGCGGTGTGGGGATCGATTTTCCGGAGCCACAAGTCATTGTGATGCGCATCACGTGATCTCCTGCAAAAACTGTATCCGTGAATGATTTAGAACACAACACTCTCCTCGGGATTTTTGCCACGGAGAGATTCCAGGAGATGCACCCTTGAAACCGCGAAGAACATTATCCATATCGCAGACTTAGGACGAAAAACAAGCGAGTCGACAACCTCCGAAAGGCCGGCGGCTCGCCCTTCCATGAGGAATCGGCTTCGAATTATTACCTGCAGTTTTGCAGTTTAAGAAGGAGTGCCGAGTCTCTGCCTTCGCCAAGCTGCAGCAAGTTCCGAAAAACCAGCGCACCCGCGCCCAGCAGACTCACGCTCAGCAAAATCGACAAGATCCACACAAAACAAGCCGGCACGCAAAAACGCTCGCACCCTAGTCTCAAACTGGAGAAACTAAGGCACGAGCGTTTCGATCAAAGGCCAACTCTCGGTAAACAACCATTGACCAATCTGCTTTCGCCGTGGTCGCATCGGAGATTTTAGAGCCAATGTCGTTTGGTTAGGGACCAGGATCGGGTCTCGAGATGTGCGTGTGTGTGTTCAGCGTTGCGGGGTAGGTTCGCCGGTCTATGCCACGACCTTTGGCCCGATACTTCGAGATCCCGCGTTTGACCACGCGGGCCGGGTGCACGCCCCGGCGCAAGGTAAGCGGTTTGTCAGTACCGCGGCCCCGAGCTTTCCGACCAGATCAAGGATGGACTGCGCAAGGATCCCGACTTCCTGAATGCCTTGGTCTGGTGCGGCCCGAATAGCAGGGTGGTGAATGAGGCTCACCCCGGATCGATCTCCGGACGATCAAGGATCGCATCGCTCATCGCGGACGTAGCATCTGGCAGGCCGTGAGCAGGTCCCTGACCTCCTGCTCGACTCCGGAGGAATACCGACACCCACCGAGCAAACCATCATTGTCCCCGAGATCTCCTCCGCTGGTCTCGTGCTGCCGCAACTGGCACTCGCCCTGACCCAAACCTGTGCCACCTGCGTCGAGGTATTGGCACAGGCAGAAAAGACTTGCGGAGGCCCGCCCTCTTCACCAGCTCCGCTCACCCATGCCAGCGCTCGGTGTCAGGGCCAAGGCCCGCGACCTCACCGAAATCGTCGACCGGGACTTCAAGACCGCGGGACATCTTAGATCCTACGCTGGGCTAGCCTTGGTCACATCGAGATCCGGGACCTCCATTCGAGACTCTCACTCCTCGAGTCAACGCAACAAAGTTCTCAAACGCGCTTTGCTTACTTTCGGCGCTTACGGCACTTGAATGCAAGGACCGAAGTTTGCGGGTCTATTACGACCGCAACCGGACCGAAGGAAAGAGGCACAAGCAGGCTGCCATCGGCCTGGTCGGCGCCGCTGCAACACGACCCCGCATGCGAGGCGGTCCGGCTCGGAAGATCCGAACTGAGCCGCTCAAAATCGCCCTCCGAAATATCTAGGAATACCTCCCAAACCCAGCAGAAGGCTTTGCGAACCAATAAAGTGGCACCCCGGGATTCCGCGGAAGTGTCTGCGAACACTGTCTGAAAACGAGATCAACCAAGCCATCAACCAATATCAATCGTGCATTTTTGTTGCTCTAGTGCCAAACGTCATCGATGAGAATCCAGCACACATTGTTGACACTCATACTAGATAGTGATTCTATCTAGTCATGGAATCGCAACCGAACACGGAGACCGAATCACCGTCGGACACCACTTGGAACAGCGAATGGATGCGGGGCCTGCTGCCTTTGTTTATCCTCGTTTCCCTGCGCGACGGGCCTTCATACGGCTACGCCATAATTTCCAAACTCTCAGATCACGGAATCAGCGGCGTCAAGGGAGGCACCCTCTATCCGCTTTTGTCGCGCCAACAGGAGGCGGGCCTCGTCACGACTGAGTGGAAGCCCGGGGATGGCGGACCAGGACGCAAGTACTTTGCGCTCACTCCCAGCGGCAGCGCCGAGGTAGAACGGCTCCGCGCAGAATGGACCCGCTTCATCAGGACCGCCGAAAAATTCATCATCAATGACGGGAAACTCTAATGAATACGACAGATCGATGGATAGTTGAGTTCCGCACAGAACTCGAGAAACGTCAGGTGCCAAACCACCGTATCGACGACGAAGTGGACACCGTTCGTGAGCATATTCGCGAAGCCGGCGACGATGCAGATGCCGCGTTTGGAGACCCTGTTGCCTACGCTGCAACCCTTGCCGACCCTGCCGACGATGACGCCCCAGGCGGTTTTCCCATCCTGGTTCTGTTGGCGGTCATCGCGTTCTTCATTCTCTTCACAATCACGGGCACGGGGTGGGTCAGCGGCGACACGGGCATGGCTACATGGGCTATCTTGAGCGGATCGGCTCTGTTAATCTCTGCAGCGGCAATGTCGATCTCACTATTCCAACGCGCTGTATCAGCTGCGTTGCGTGACAACTTGACGCGACAGACGAACGCGCAATGGCGGCTGGCTTCGGCCGTTCTACTTCTGCTGCCGTGGACTTTCATAGGCTTTGCGGGCCTCATTCTTTCCGTGACGGCACTCCGTTAGCGGATCCTTAGGGGTCGGACGATACCTATCATCAAGCTCGCCACACTGCAGAACTCGCTGACACCGGTCCATTGACGCTCGAACTTCGCCACCGTCAGCGGCCACGCGCGACGGACAACATCGACAACGGGTCTCAGAAGAGGCCAGATACCCCAAGATCAAGAACGCTGGGAGCCCCGATACTGAACTGGGCCCCCAGCGTTTTATCTAGCGCAACTTCTCTGCGATGAATCCAACGGCCTGATGCCTTAGTCGCGCTGCACCAGCGCTGGCTTGGCCAAGATCGGAGAATCTCTCCCAAGTTCCAGGATCCTCGCGTCTCTACGACCCAGCGCACCCTCATCGTGGGTCGCGCACAACACAGCACCACCTTCACCGAGGTGCGTAGCGATCTGCTGCCGCACGCGGGCGGAGCTGGCTTCATCGAGTCCATTGAACGGTTCGTCGAGCAGCCACAGCCAAGGCCGATGGAGGACAGCCAATGCGAGCCCCAATCTCTTGCGCTGCCCCAAGGAGAGCATGCTGGCGGAGATATCCGGAGTCCCCTCCAATATCGCACTGCTGATTTCCGCACCAGCAATCGGAATCCGCGCTGCAGTCCACAGTGAGATCGCGAGTTTCAGATGCTCATCCGGTGTCAGTTCTTCAAACAGATTTGGGGGATCTGTTACATATCCAATGTGACGCTTTGCGCGCGTGGAATCTGTGCGATGGCCCTCCACAACGACCGTCCCATCGAGAGGAGGGCGGTTGCCGGCCACGGTGGAAAGGAGCGTGGACTTGCCAACGCCATTCGCTCCGCGCACCAGGATGACATCACCGGGTGCCACGTCAAGGCGCACGCGTTGAATTACCGCACCACGCGCATATCCGATTTCGGCATCAATCTTGAGCACGATGTTTGACTCCAATCGTCGATGGTAGAGCCGCGGTGATCCCCGCGGCGATCAGGGGGGCAACGAGCACGGAAGACAACACAGTCGCTCCGGCAAAAAACCCGCTCCATTGGGCTCCCGAGGCGGTCGAGATGGCGACAGCAATAGAAATCCCGACGCCGTAGGTAACTGCCATTCGCGCCCAGCCACGTTGGCTGATCTCTGAGGCTTCCTTCCAGTCGGGCTGCGGATACCGCATGGACACAAAGCAGCCGAGGGTCGGGGCGACAATGGCAACCGCTGCACATGCCGATGCGGCAGTACCGATTGCCCTAGGACCGATCGGCACGAAAATGCAGAGAAGACCGATGAACAGTGCACCGGTGCCTGCTACGATCAAGGCGCCTGTAGCCGAACGTGCCGCCGCAAGAGAACGAATGCCGTGAGGGAACGTCCGCATTAGCGTCGTCCCATGCCTATCTGAATCGAGGGATATCAACGGATACAGCGAAGTGAGCAACACGAAAGAGTAGCCGGCACATACGCCGCCCACCACTGTGGCAGCAACAGGCCCCGCAGTCAGCTCTTCAATCGAGTCAACAAAGAACCATCTACCGAGCGCCCCAAGCATCGTTACGGACAGTGCCATGGACAGGATCATGTACAAGCCAGGCCGCATTCGCCATTCGAACGAGCGAAGCGACCGGCGGACGTCGAGCAGGATCAGTTCCGTAACAACGCGTCCGCCATAAACCCGTGACATACGACCTTGAGTTCGGTCTCCAATTGTTTCCGCTCGTTTTGTGACGATAGCCCAAGTGAGGGTTCCGCAATTTTTATAGGAACCGACTGCCACTACGATGCACACGACAGAGCTAACACACAGCGCTGCGGTCAGGGATGCCGATGGGAAGAACCCAGCACTTACGCCGTCTCCGTTCCGAAAACCAGCGACGCACGAATTTACCCACGATGTCGTCCATGCTGCGGAACACCCCACAAACGTGGCGAGGCCAATGACCGTGAAAACAACAGTCCACGGCCTGCCGTTCTGCGAAGCATGTGTGAGTCTGAGATTTGAGTAGGCGACACCGCATGCCGCCGCGCCTGGACCGGCGATGACGGCAACCGCCCATCCGATGGAGAGATCGGAATGTTCCGGGCTGAACAGCTTCAGGACAAACAATGCGGAAAGAATGCCGAACCCGGCAATGACCATCCGCGCCGACCGGCCCACAAGGAGGCGTCCGACAAGGAAGCTCCGAGGCGCGACTCCCCTGCCGGAGTAGAACCACCAGCTGCGTGTCTCCACAAGACTGGCTCGTATCTCCGGCCACAATGACCCGGTGCCGAAGCCACCTAGCAACCCTAGAATGGCCGCCGCGCCAACGGCTGTTTCCGGCGCGACTCCAAAGGCCAGGAGAATGAAGCCCATCCAAATACCGATGCCTGTCGAGATGAGGCCAGCGATCAATGTCGCCATAGCCCCGTGGCGAGGCGACAAGACGGGAATGGGTACGAATCGACGAAAACGACGCGTAGCCATTGCGCTCGATACGATGACCGAGTGTCGTATGTCTGAGGTCATTTCCGGTCTCCTGCCGCCGGCTCGCGTTGTGCTTGATGTCCACTCTCGGCATGCCAACACCAGTAGGCGAGCACAACGGAGAATGTGGCCCATACGATGAGCATGCAGCACGCGGACACCGTCCCCAGAAGATCGCCGGCTACTGTGGCCTCCAACACCGCGCCGACACGGCCGGCTGGCATCTGCGAGGCTACCCACGCATACAAGTCGTTTCGTGAAGTTGCACCTATCGTTCCCAATATTGCGGGGAGGACCACCATGATGCTCACGAAGACGCCAGCAGCGACCACACCGTGTCGCACGCAGAGCCCTATACCCGCAGCAAAGACTGCGACCAATGTCATTGCGAGTGTGGTGGCGCCCACGGCCAAGACTTGGTCGAGCAGGCCTACCTCGACAGAATGCCCAGACAATTCGCTAGCTACAAGAACCAAGATGCATGCCGACACGAAAGTAATCATGGAAACCGTAGCCGCACCCAGAGCTGTGACTGTCAATCGTGCGACAAAAGTCTTGCCAGTTGCTGGCACGGTGAGATCGGTCAGCCGCTCACGTCCGGTCGAACGTTCGTTGGCGGAAAGGTGAATGGCCGCGAACCCCAGGAAGAGCGCGACTGTTGCGGCACCGCTTATCGGTGCTCGCACAATGAGCATGTCTACTTCGCCTGCAGGAATGCCCTCTCCGAGAGATGTCAGGATCCGCGCGAACAGGAGGGCTGCGACAGTGCCGACCAGACCACCAGCGACAGCGGAACTCCACAACAGCCATTGGGAACGCAAGGTCCGTGCTTTGAGGAACTCCGACGCGATGACGTGCTTCAGCCTCTGCTGCCGCCGGGATCGCAACACAACGGGCACCCGATCAACGATGCTCAAGATTGGCCTTTCTCGCGGGGAAGCTCCCGCAGTGCAGGGTCGCGTGGTTCCATCTCAGCAAGCAAGCGGAGATACTCGTTCTCCAGAGAATCTTGTGCTTCGGACAGTGATTCCACGAAAAATCGTTCTCGAAACGTTAGTTCAGCCACAGCGCGCAACGTCATTCCGCGAATCAGAAGTGCGTTCCCTTCGCGCTGTGAAGTAGCGCCGTGTGTGGACAGCAGGCTTGCTAGTTCATCTGGCGTGTCACTCACGGCGACTACGTATCGTGCGAGATTACTCTCGCTGGTGCCGGTGAGATCCCGGGTTTGTAAAACACGACCGTTCGAGAGAATGCAAACATGATCGCTCACGAGTTCCAGTTCCGAAAGTACGTGGGATGAGATGAGCACGGTGGATCCCTCGGCGGCGGCCGTCCGCAGCAGGTCACGGATCCAATGGATGCCGTCCACGTCTAGTCCATTGAGGGGTTCATCTAGGATCAGATTTCGTGGTCGACCGAGCAGAGCAACTGCGAGGCCGAGACGTTGTCGCATGCCCATCGATAGTGATTTCACCCGTTTGTGTGCAACTGCCCCGAGGCCTACTTCATCGAGCACCGCGGTGACCCGCCGAGATGGCAGGCCACCCGCGGTTGCCGCGATCCGCACTTCATCCACTGCACGCCGCCCAGGGTGGAACGTAGATGCGTCGATGGCCGCACCCGCGCATTGCAAGGGCGATCGAGAGCGGGCATATGGATGCCCGTCGATGAGAGCGAAGCCCCCGTCCAGGGTTTCCAGCCCCAAGAGACAACGGAACAACGTCGACTTACCCGCACCGTTGGGCCCGACGACTGCTGTGACCTGCCCCGGGGCAGCTGTCAGATCGACGTTTGCTAGGGCCGTTGTGTGACCGTACTGCTTCTGTGCTCCGGAGACTTCTATCATTGTTCGTGTCTCCAGTCACTCAGCCGGTGAACCCGAAGAAGTGATTACAACTGTCTCGATCCCCGCACCGACCAGGATAAGAAAAATAGAGAGTGCGATAAGGAATGCCGCGGGTACCAGACCTGTGCGATATCGCTGTATAAGGTCTCGTCCACTGCCTCTCCCACCAGCGAGCGTGTATGCGAGAGGCAGGAACCCAGCAACAGCAGCCGCAGCAAGGCCAAGCATCTCTATGCCGACATAGGCGCCGACGGACTCGAACAAATCGCCAACCCCGACGGTGTTGACCGATGCCGCGATGGTGGCCCCCAGATACAAACCGAGGAACAGCCCGGATACAGCCGACAATAGACCGAAGGTGATGATCCCAGCAGCGAGTGAAGCAGCTGCAGGCAAGTTGCGGGCGAGGATGGCTAGGAAAACCTCTCCGAAATTGTTCGCGCCCGCCAACCCTGCTCGGACACCTGGCTCACCAGGAATTGTAATGCCGGACATGGCCGTCGAACCGCCGACAGCTCCCACACCGATCACCATCACGGCCAATGCGATCGCGATCGCGACAGAACGAACGATCGGCCCTTTCGGTGCCAACGACCGCCCAGTGACGAGAACGCTCATTGAACTGCGATAGCGTCAGTCTCGATGACACGGCCGCGGCGTCGGTGTGCGGTGCTCTCGGAAATGTAGCGGGTGGACGGAGCTGCCCAGCTCAGCGCAACGGCGGCACCGATGACAATCAGGCTCCCAATGGATAGAACGGTAGGTGAGGCGATCGTTCCCAATGCTTGAAGAAAGAAGAGGATGCTTGCGAGGATGCGAATGTATCCCCGGCCGGCCCGCAATGCGATCGCGATCCAGAGAGTCACACCTAGCGTGATCAAGACCAATAGCGCTTGAATAACAACGGCCGTCGATTGTGCGATGCTGACTAGCGCGTCGATGCCAATCTCGCCTTCAAGCGCCTCAGGTGTCGCGTAGATGCCCTCCCGTAGCATCGCCGCACCTTGCGGAGACATCACGCTCGCGATGGAAATCGCGGAACTTGCTATTGCGAACCCGGCCGAAAGTATGACCAACCAGAACGCGATAGTAATCGTCCTGGGTCGAGCAACTGGTGCCATTTTCTGTTTCTGGGTAGACATGGGGGGTACCTCATCTTTCTTGCTACCAAGATGGGGGCCGGACGACATGGAAACGCCGGCCCCCACCCAACGGGGGATTGGAATCAGGCGATGGCTGGGCCAGCGGCCCAGCTAACGACGATGAATGCGATCGTCGCCGTGATCGCTGATGCGACCCCTGCACCCGCAATGGCTGCAACTACGGTCACCGCACTCCTGCCAGCCTTGATGGCGGCTACGATTTGCGATGCCGCCGCGGCACTGATGCCCAGCGATCCTGCAATCCACATGGGGTTGAATCCGGTATAGACGACACCGACGATGGCGAAGGCGAGGGCGGCGCCGACGACGACCAGCCTCACATTGGATGTTGATCGCTGTTCGACGGCGAAGCCTGAACTGATTGCACTCATGATGGTTACTTCTCCTCTATTTATGTCATCACGCGGACTCGCTCTTGCGAGTTTTCACATCGGATGTGATTAGGACGGTATCGTTAATATCCAGTTAGACAAGACTAAAAAAGCGTTAAAACCAATCGTTTGACAATATTGTGGCCAAAAGTTTAGTGGATAAATCATCCAGTATTATTAACTTCCCACACACTGCGTCGGCCACTGGTTCAGTGCGCTCTAACTTCGGACGCGCATGTTTTGAATTATGAACTTTGAACCATAAAAACTAAACCTTTTCATGTCGAACAAAAGTAGAAAACAACAGAATCTTCACCATTTGGACATTTCTGCAATGCGGAAAACTTGAGAAATAAATGCGATCAACTAGTGGGGTTTGTTTATATTTCTATAATTATTGCGGGGTTCCAACGAAACCCCGAGAAACCCACCAATTAAAGTGTCCATAGAACCCCGGACGATCAGTTGTAGAGCCCCCACCAGTTGCTCACGCATGATTGAGCTATCAATACGTCGGAGCCCGTCCTTATGCTCATTTCAAGTTAGGCAACCGGCCACCCTCATACGCAACCGCATTTGATACGAAACTGACGCAGGAAACAAACTCATGATGTTCTTCATCGCCCCCTTCGTCATTGCAATCATCTTGCTCCTCTTCACGAAGCCGGGAATCAAAATCGCTCTCGCCATCCTGCTCCTGGCGACCGCAGCCCGCGTGCTGCTCATTGGCACCATCACGTTCTACGGGCTCTTCATGCCCGAGCATTTCCAGCACCTGCAGGAAGTCACCAGCACCCACGGCGACCATGACTGACCTCTACATGGAACGGTTGTTCGGCAACTTCTTCCCCCTGGCAGCACTAGGGCGTGTCTCTTAATCCCCGGCAACCGGGTTTGGGAGGATTGACGGGCGAAATCCCGTTACACCGTTTTCTCCGATGCCCAGTGGGAACTGATTGCCCCGCTGATGCCCGATTCCACGGGCAGGGCCGGGCGTCCCTTCAACGACCACCGGCTGATCACCGAGGGAATCATCTACCGCTACCGCGCAGGGATCCCGTGGCGTGACCTGCCGGAGCACTTCGGGTCGTGGAAGACCGTGTGGAAGCGCCACCGCCGCTACAGCAACGACGGTACCTGGGACACCATCTTGGGCGCCCTGTTGTCCCGCGCCGACGCCGAGGGGCTGATCAATTGGGAGGTGTCGGTGGATTCCACGGTGAACCGTGCCCACCAGCACGGCACCAACCTCCCGCGCCACACGGGGGGACCTGTCGAATTACAAGAATCTGCTCATTGAGCCCGAGGACCACGCCATCGGCCGTTCCCTCGGCGGGCTGACCACCAAGATCCATGCTCTGATCGACGGAAACCGGCGTCCCTTGGTGCTGCTGCTCGGAGCCGGGCAGGGCGGGGATTCGCCCATGTTCCAAAACCTCCTGGAGGGACTCAAGGTCAGGAAGGCCGGGTCTGGGGCGTCCCGGACCCGGCCCGACCGGGCGCTGGCGGACAAGGCGTACTCGTCAAAGGCCATCCGCAAATACATGCGGGACCGCGGCATCCAATGCGTGATTCCCGAATAGGAAGACCAGAAGGCCAACCGCAAGCGCAAGGTGAAGGCCGGCGGGCGGCCGGTGACCTACGACAGGGACGCATACAAGCGACACAATGTCGTGGAATGCAGCTTCACCACCCTGAAGCAGTGGAGGTCCTTGGCCACCAGCTCGCGGTTTGCTCGCCCTGACCTACCGCTCCGCGGTCGTGCTGCAGGCCGTTGTCATCTGGAGCGCGGCAATTTCGGCATTGGAAGACACACCCTAGTCGTGGCCCTCGTGTTCCGGGGTCTGGTGGCTGGAAGCTTCGATCTGGAACGTGGAGTGCTCGATGCTGACCTCGAAGTGCTGGGCCACGCAGGACTGCAGTTCGCCCAGCAGCGTCGCCGCGGCCCCGTTTCGGAAGGCCTCGTCCGCCACCACCACGTGGGCGGAGAGGATCGGCAGGTTCGAGGCGATCTGGCTGGCGTGCAGGTCGTGGACGGCGAGCACCAGCGGGTGGGCCGTCAGGTGCGCCCTCACGTCTTCAAGGTCAAGGCCCTTGGGCGTTGATTCGAGCAGGATGTGGGTGGTCTCCCCCAGCAGTTTCAGCGCGCGGGGAATGATCAGCCCCGAGATGAGCATCGCGGCGATGGAGTCGGCCTGCATCCACCCCGTGGTCGAAATGATGATGGCCGAGATGATGACGGCCACCGAACCGAGCGCGTCGTTGAGCACCTCAAGGAAGGCGGCGCGCATGTTCAGGTTGTCGTCCTTGCCCGAGGCGAGGATGAGCATCGAGGCGATGTTGCCCACCAGGCCGATGATGCCGAAGATGAGCAGCCCGCCGGCCGCCACCTCCGCGGGATCAAAGAGCCGGCGGATGCCGTCGATGAAGGCGTAGATGCCGACGCCGAGCAACAGCGCCGATTGCAGGGTCGCCGAAAGGACCTCGGCCCGGCGGAACCCCCAGGTGCGCTTGGCGGTTGGCTTGCGCATGACAAGGGTGGCCGCGGTGAGCGCCAGCAGCAGGCCGGTGGAGTCGGTGAGCATGTGGGCCGCATCGACGAGCAGCGCCAGCGAGTTGGTCGTGATCGCGCCGACGATTTCGGCGATCAGGATGGTGAAGGTGATCCCGAAGGCCCAGGCGAGCTTGGTGCGGTTGGAAGTGGCCGCACCGTGGTCATGGCCGTGGTCGTGTGCCATTACAGCCCCGCTTCCCTGTCTTGGTGCGGCCCGTGGACCTCGCTGAAATCGTGGTCGTCCAGCCCAAGCGCGGTGCTGCTGGCGATGTAGTTCGCGGCGCCGTCCAGGATCATGGAGAGCAGCCCCGGATTGGCCAGCGAGAACATGCTGGAACGACCCACCGCGCGGGAGGTGACGAGCCCGCAGTCGCGCAGGCAGGAAAGGTGCGCGCTGACGGTGCTCTGGGCCAGTCCCAGGTGTTCGGTGAGGTCCTTGACTTTGTGCTCCCCGGTGCGCAGGTGGTCCAGGATCATCAGTCGGGTCGGATCGGCCAGCCCATGGAAAAGTGCCGCCGACGGCGCATGGGTTTCCAGCGCTTCGTTCCTCGCGTGTCGCTCGCGAACTATCATCGTCATATTCCGATGATAGCGCTATTTGGCGATAAGGCCAGGGGCACGGAACCCGTGGCAGGATTGGAACATGGATACGGGGATTGTCATCGGAGAAGACCAACTTGCTCGGCCGGCCTGGGCCGCGACCGACCCGATGATGCGGGAGTACTACGACATCGAGTGGGGCATGCCGGTTCGAGACGAGCACGGGGTCTTCGAGCGACTGAGCCTCGAGGCGTTCCAGTCGGGGCTGTCGTGGGCCACGATCCTGCGCAAGCGGGAAAACTTCCGCGAGGCATTCGCAGGCTTCGACCCGGACACCGTCCAGGGCTTCGGCGAGGACAAAGTCGAGGAACTGCTCGGCAACGCCGGGATCATCCGGAACCGGGCAAAGATCCTGGCAACCATCAAGAACGCGAGGGCCACCATCGAGTTGCGGGAAGACTGCGGCCTGGCCGAATTCGTCTGGTCCTTCAAGCCCGAGCAGACACCGACCCCGCGCACCATGGCCGAGATCCCGACCACCAGCCCGGAATCGCTCGCGCTGTCCAAGGCCCTGAAGAAGCGCGGCTTTTCCTTCGTGGGACCCACGACGATGTATGCGCTCATGGAGGCGCTCGGGATCGTCGACACCCACCTGGTGCAGAGCCACCGCCGGGGCACCTCGGGGGTTTGGCCCGCGTGATCCGGCACTTTCTCGAAGCCAACGGAAAGCTGGACCCGGGGCACATGATGCATGTGCTGGGCATCCATTCAATCCCCGGCCTGGACATCCACGACCCGGCAAGCAACCGGCACACGCGCATGGTCCCCTTGGGTGCCGGGCCCCGCGCCGCCACCCTGGAATTCACCGAAGACGGCGTCCTCCTCGAGTGCGCGGGACCGCCAGCCGGTGACGCGGCGGAGCTCGTCCAAGCCGTCCGAAGCTGGCTGGATCTGGACACCGACCTTGCCCCGATCCAGGCGGCGTTCGGGGACGACGGGCTGCTGGCTCCGCTGGTGGGCGCCAGACCGTGGCTGCGCTCGGTCGGCTACCTCAACGGTTTCGAGGCGGCGGCCACCACCATCCTGGGGCAGCAGGTCTCGCTGGCTGCCGGCCGCACCTTCGGCGGGCGATTCGTCGCAGCCTACGGCCGCGAGGCCGCGGATGGGCTCCGGAATTTTCCGCGTCCGCAGGACGTCCTCGAGTACGGCCCGGATGCCCTGCGCGAGGCGATCGGGCTGACCCGGGCCCGTGCAACCACCCTCTTTGCCATGGCGGAGAGCTTTGCCGCCAAAGACTTTGCCGCGCCGGACGCATTCCCGCTGAATCGCAAAGAACTGCTCGCCTTGCGCGGCGTGGGTCCGTGGACCGCCGACTACCTGCAGATGCGCGGCAGGAGCGACCCCGATGCGTTTGTGCCCGGGGACTTGGTGGTCCGCAGGGCATTGAACCGCGTCACCGAGCGCAAAGCGGCGCAGCTGTCCGAGGCGTGGGCCCCGTACAGGTCCTACGCCATGGTGCACCTGTGGGCATCCGACGCGGCCTGACAGGCAAGCAAAAGGGCGGCTCCCCGAGGTGTTACCAAACCTCGCGGATCCGCCCTTTTCACCGGCTGAACTGGAATTCGCCGATTTTTGCTATGCCGACATCAATGCCGACTGCTGCGATTGGGTGAGCAAGTCCCTAAACAGCGCCTTGTTAAGCGTGAATCCCTTCGCCGCTTCTTCGAGCAGGGATGAAACCCGCTCGGGTGTCACCGCGTAAGCGTCAAGCTTCGCGCGGTATTCGTCCTTGTATGGCTTGTGCTTGTCGATCCCGTCGAAGCGCCACATGGTCAGGTCATCCTGGGCGATGCCGTAGTGGCGCTCGACGAGTCGGCCGATGATTTGGCCGCCGGACAAATCTCCCAGGTAGCGCAGGTAGTGGTGGGCCACGAGCCTGGCCGGATCGCCGGCCGCGGCACGAATGTGCTGCACATATTCTTTGGTTGCACCCAGCGGCTCGGGGATGTTCGAAAATCCATGCCCAGGCAGGAGGCTGGCGAGATCCGCCTGGATTTTCGACAGGCGTTCCAGGCGGAGATCAAAAATGGGATCCAGGTCGGCGTCGCCCGCCAGCGCCCGGACCTCGGTTTCCAGCGCTGAATAGATGTAGGTGTACTGCGAGAGCAAGAGGACGTAGTCGCGCGAGGTTCGCGTTCCGTTCATCAATGTCGTGATGAACTCGCTGCCTTCTGCCTCGCGGTGGTCGGACTGCGTGGCTTCCTTGAGCCTGGCAGAAAAAAGCACCTGGTCGTCCAGCGACATCGTTATCTCCCTGCGTATTGGCCTTTGAGTTAATGCCATCCTAACCATAAGCGCCCTAATAACGATAGTTTACAGTGACCTAATTGGCGGACTGTCGGTCACATGCCTCTCGAACACCGGCCCTTCAGGCCGCCGACCGCCCTGATTTCGGCGGCAAAACGTCCGGTCAAGGACGGCGGGCAGTGGAGCCGGGATCACGCGCACGCCCGGAGCACCAAACTCCCGCCCTGCCGCAACCAGCGGAATTGGCAAGCGAAGTGGCCGGCGACGGCCGACACCCCTTTCCGGGCCCAGGGCGCCTGCAAAGCCGCCGAGAAATCGCGGCCTTGGAATGAGGCAAACTCGGCGCCCACTCTTTAAAAGAGGAACTCGTGTCGAACGGGTGAATATCAATTCACGCGTCCGGCAGGAGTTCCTGCGCTCTTTTCTTCTCACAGGCAGGCGTTCATCGGCCGGTTCGACAACATCGTCCGGCTGCGGTGCGGCAAAAACCCTTCGGGGATGTGAACGAAGCATAGGTGGCCGCCGGATCGGCGACGCTCTCGATTGCGGTCCGGGCACATGTTGCCAAGGCCCCGTCGCGGCCTTGCCGTGCCAGCACCTACCGACAGTCAGGCGTTCAGCGGCTCGGGGAAGATCTGGCCGATCGGGCTTTTCTTCTCGGCCTGGAATTCGTCTTCGGCGCGGCCATAGGCCCAGTACGCAGAGAGGGACATGGCCTTGCGGTCAACCTCGCGTTCACCATGCAGGTATTCCCGAAGCGATTTCATGGTCTCCCGCTCGCCGTGGGCGAAAACCTGGACCGTTCCTTCGGGCCAGGGCGCGGCGCGCACCACCGATTCGAGCCTTGTGTTCTCCGGGGTGAAAGGTTCCCCGCGGTGCAGCCAATGGACCTCGATCCCCATCGGCACGTCGAGCTCGACATGGTCACCGGGGCCGCCGACCTCAAGGTAGATGTCGCCGATCATTTCGGGAGTCATGTCCAACACTGCGGCCGAGATGGCAGGCAGGGCCGTTTCGTCGCCAATCAGCAGCTGGCGGTCGAATTCCGGATCCGGCGTGTACAGGCCGCCGGGGCTGGTGAAGCAAATCAGGTCGCCGATTTCGGCGTTCCGTGCCCACGGGCCGGCCAGCCCCTCGTCTCCGTGAACCACAAAGTCGATTTGCACGGTTTTGGCTTCCAAATCCACGTGGTGCAACGTGTAGGTACGACGGACCGGGAAATCCTCGGGCGCAAGTTCCTCGCGCAGGGCGTCCAGGTCATAGGGCGGAACGAGCCCCAGCTCGGGCTTGGTGAAGAAGATCTTCACGTAGCGGTCGGAAACCAGCTTGTCTTGGTAGTTCGCAAATCCCTGTCCACCGAAGGTCAGTCGAACCATGTGCTCGGACAGCATCTCGGTTGCCAGCACTTCGAGAACTACCTGTGGACGAGCCGGACGTGCCAAACGCTGTGTACTCACCGAAGACCGCTTTCTTGGATTAGGGAAGGTATTCCTATCCTAATCGATGGTTCGATCGGCCGGTGAATGGCCACGTCAGCCACCAAGCCAGTGCATTTCGGCCAAAGCGTCAACAAGAATCCCCAAACCGATCGCGAACGCCGCGTCGTCCGGCGGTGCCCCGCGCACGGCTCCGTCTGGTCCTGCCTAAAGCGCTTGGCCCTGCCAACTGCGCACGGTCCAGGTGTCCCCCTTGCCCGATTCGAGGACGGCAACACCAGTGTTCTGCAACGGGGCATGGTGCAAGAGAGACACGTCGAAGTTTGATTTGCGGCTGGCCAGCCACGTCATCAGCATGGCCCCGTGGCTGACCACGGCCAGCGATTCGGTGCCGTCGGCACCCGCCCGCTCGATGACGGCACTGAACCGCTCCAGGGCGCTGCGCCCGTCCTCGCCGCCGGGGATCTTCGCATGCAGTTCGCCCTGCAGCCACTTGAAGAACACGTCACGGTAGGCCAGCTGCGCCGCCAAGTCCGTCCGCATTTCCAGTTCGCCCGCGGAGATTTCGCTCAGGCCCGTATGTTCGGCCAGCAGCAGCCCGCGGGTCGTCGCCAGCGGCGTTGCCGTCATCTTGGCGCGGATCAACGGGGATGAATAGACAGCGTCCAGTTCTTCCTTGGCGAGTTGCTTGGCAAGCCTTTCGGCCTGGGCCACGCCCACGTCGTTCAGCGGGGCGCCGGGGGCTGCCGTGTCCAGTGCCTGCACCACGTTGGAGGCCGTCTCACCGTGGCGAATCAGTATGAGTCTCACACTTTTACTCTAAAGCGTCGGAGCCCGGTTGGCAGGATCATTTACGGCTTCACGAGATGCGCGCCATTTTTCGGGTTCCGACCCGGCGTACACACCAGCCCCATGCTTCAAGGGTGGTTGGGATGACGAATCGGCTTTGCCGGCGCCCGCCGAAACAGGGCAAGAGCAGACGAAAGGCGCCATCGTCATGGGCAATGATCCTTCCATTCCCGACATCTGGCACGGGAGTTTGCCCGCGTGACCGAGGCTTTGCCGCAAGGGTTACTGGAACAGCGCCTTGGCTTCGTAAGCGCCCAGCGCGACTTTGTGTTCGGCACTCAGGCGCAGCAGCCGCTGGGTCTCCACGGCGAAAAACGCCAGGGTGGTGGTGGCACGCACACAAATCCCGCCGTCCACCGGATCGTGGAACTCGTAGCAAATGTCGAAGCTCGCAGCCTTGATTTTGCTGATCCACAAATCCACGTGCGCCGGAACGTTGCGGTAGTCGAGCGGTTTCACGTAGCGCACCCGATGCTCGACCACCAGGATCTGGGTGTTTTCCGGGACGGTGGAGAACAGGTCGACCTGCGGCAGGATGCCGGGTTTGCCGGTGCCTCCGGGTACCCCGAACCCGGCAATGCGCGCTTCCTCCATCATGCGGACGAGGTTGACGTTGTTGATGTGCCCGTAGGCGTCCATGTCGCCCCAGCGCATGGGCACCTCGACACTGATCTTGTATCCGCTCACATGTCGCTCCCGGGGAACGGGTCGGCCTCGAGGTAGCCGAGTTCGGTGAGCTGCGCGGCAATGCGGGCGCCGTCCGGTTCATATACCCAGGGCACGCCGGGGGTTGAGTTCAGGATCCCCTGGCTGCGCCCGCCGGCAAGCACCGCCTCCGAAGGCGTGAGCTGGCGGATGACGATGGCCGCGACGTGCCCGGGGAAGCGGCGGGCGAACTCGGCATAAAGATAAGGGTCGTGCTGGCCGTCGTCGCCGATCAGCAGCCACTTGATGTTCGGGAATTCGGAGGCGACGCGGCGCAGCTGGTCGGCCTTGTGCTGCATGCCTGAGCGGAACCAGCGCCGTTCGGTGGGTCCCCAGTCGGTCAGCAGCAGCGGGCCCTGCGGGTAGAGGTTTCGCGACAGGAACCGCGTGAGGGTTTGGGCGACGTTCCACGCACCGGTGGACAGGTAGAAGGTGGGGGCTCCCGGCTTGTTGCGCAGCAGCCGATCCATCATCACGGCCATGCCGGGGGTGGCAAGCCTCGCGTGCTCGGAAAGGACAAAGGAGTTCCAGGCCGCCAGCAGCGGGCGTGGCAGCGCGGTGACCACCACCGTGTCGTCGACGTCGGAAAGGACCCCGAACTCCTGGGCGGCATCGACCATCAGCACCGGGGCGATCACGGGCGCACTGTCTTCGATGGTCATCGAGATTTCATGCCAGCCCGGCTCGAGCACGGCGGCCACCCGGACGTCGAGGACTCCCCCGCGGTCGGCCTGTACGTCGAAATCCTCGCCGTTGATGCTCACGCGGATCTGCCCGTGGGGAACGATGGGCGACATGAAGTTGCGCCATCCGCGCACTCCGTCGGCGATGACCTTGGCGACGTGGCGCCCGTCCTCGAAGGCGCCGGGCTTGGCCAGGACGGCGCGGGCAAAGATGCGAACCCAGCCCTTTTCCGGGTCCGCCAGACCGTATCCGGTGTATGACAGGAGAGTGGGCACCAATCCGCGCTCGCGGGCGCGCTCCGCGCGCAGCTCGTACACGCGATCTTCGAAACGCGCGGCTATATGCCGTGCATGTTCCACACTCAAATCCTTGACCATGGTTCCAGTCTTTCATGTGCGGTGCGGCACCGATGGATCGGAAGGATGATTCTTCGACGCGCCAAATGATTCGACGGCACAAATCTGGTATTTTTCTACGATACGTAGAATACTGAAGCCATGATGTTTGAACACGACGATGACCAGCCGATACTCACTCTCGACGACGACCAGTCATGGCGTTTGCTCGAACATACAAACCACGGACGCCTGGCCACGGCAGTGGGAGGAATCGTTGATATCTTCCCGCTGAACTTCGCGGCAAAAGACCGTGTCATATACATACGCACGGCGCCCGGGGAAAAGCTTGCGGCCTTGACGGTCAACGGGCAGGTCGCGTTCGAGGCCGACGGCATCCTGTCCGACGAGGCGTGGTCGGTGGTTGTCCACGGCACGGCGCACCGGCTCGAAACCCAGGACGAGATCGCCGCCGCCCGCGACTCGGGCGTCACCCCATGGATCCCCACCGAGAAGGAATCCTGGGTGAAGATCAAGGCCGAAAAGATCTCCGGACGCCACTTCCGCCTCGGGTCCCAGCCCGAGGTCGGAGACGCCGTCTAGTTACCGGTAGTCGTAGAAACCCGAACCGGACTTGCGGCCCAGCTTGCCCTCGGCAACCAGCGCGGCAATCCGCGCGTTCGGGGCGTCTACGTCCGCGCCGGTTTCGGCGTAGGTGGCCTGGTCGATGAAATTGACGACGTCCAGGCCCACCAGGTCCATGAGCGCAAACGGGCCCATGGGGTGGCCCAGCGCGGTGCGCGCCGTGGTGTCGATGTCCTCGATGCTGGCGATGCCCGAGTCGGCCAGGAACAATGCCTCGCGCCGGACCGCGCCCATCAGGCGGTTGGCGACGAATCCGGGGATCTCGCGGTTGATCAGCACCGGTTCCTTGCCCAGCCGGCGCGCCAGCTCCATGGTCGTTTCAACGGTTGCGTCGCTGGTGGTTTCGTGGCGGACCACCTCGACGCACTTCATGACCAGCGCCGGGTTGAAGAAGTGCATGTTGCAGACCCGGTCCGCGCGCCCCGTGGCCTCGGCGACCTTGGACGAACCGAGGGTTGAGGAGTTGGTGGCCAGGATGGCGTGCGCCGGGGCCAGCTTTCCGAGGCGCTCGAAGATCTGGGTCTTGATGTCCAGGCGCTCCGTGGCTGCCTCGATCACGAAGTCGGCGTTCGCCGCGGAAGCGTCGAGGTCGGTGCTGTAGGCCAGGGCGCCCAACGCCGAGTTCGCTGCCTCCTGCTCCAGCTTGCCCTTGGCTACGCGGCCCGCGGCCCATCCCTCGAGCTCGGTGCGCGCAGCCGCCAGGCCGTCCTCGGAGATGTCCTGGATGGTGGTCGCGTAGCCGGCAAGGGCCGCGGTCATGGCGATCTGGCGTCCCATGGTCCCGGCGCCGATGACCAGGATGGCGGAAATGTTCTCGATGCTGATTGGTGTACCCATCGTTGAATCCACTGCTTTCTAAGAATCGTGTTCACCGGCTCGCGCGCGGCCCGGGTTTGGTGTTCATCCTTGGCATGCCCGGGGGCGCCGGCCGCATCCACGAACGAGGATGACAACAGGCGCCCCGGGGCACTGCCGGTCGGGTTTGCCTACGCGCCGCGCAGGTACACGGTCGTCGTGTGCGTGAAGAATTCCCGGGCGGCCGAGCCCTGTTCCTTGGGTCCGTAGCCGCTTTTCTTCGCCCCGCCGAACGGCACGTGCGGATCCGCGCCCGCCGATTCGGAGTTCACGTGGAGGATGCCCACGTCGATGGTTTCCATGGCTTCCAGTGCCTTGGTCAGGTCCTGGGTGAAGACCGCGCAGCTGAGTCCGTATTCGGAATCGTTGGCCAGCGCGAAGGCCTCAGCGGTGGTTGCCGCGCGGCGGACCGCAAGGACCGGTCCGAAGAACTCGTCGCGCCAGGCAACGTTGTCCTCGCCCGCGGGGATCTCCAGCACCGTCGGCGCCACGAAGGCGGGACCGAGCCCGGACACGTCGCCCTCGAAGCGCGTGATGGCGCCCTGGGCGACTGACGCCTGGATGCCGGCACGGATTTCCGCCGCGGCCGAATCGGAGACCACCGGGCCCATGTGGACCGAGGCATCGGTCGGGTCGCCGGTCTGCCATTCGGCAAGGCGCTCGGCCAGGCGCGTCAGGAACGCATCGGCGATGGAATCCTGCAGCACCAGGCGCGAGGTTGCCGTGCACTTCTGGCCGGTGGAACGGAACGCCCCGAAGAGGACCTGCTCGGTGGCAAGTTCAAGGTCCGCGTCGTCGAGCACGACCGAGGCGTTCTTGCCTCCCATTTCCGCCTGGATCGGCACGCCGTTCCCGGCTGCCGCGGCCGCCAGCATGCGGCCCACCCCGGTGGAGCCGGTGAACGTGAGCCCGTCCAGGTCCGGGTGGTTGACGATCTCGTTGCCGAGCGAACCGGAGCCGATGACCAGGTTCAGCACGCCCGCCGGCAGGCCGGCCCCGGCGAGGGCCTGGGCCAGGCGCAGCGCCAGCAGCGGCACGGTGCTGGCCGGCTTCCACACCACGGTGTTGCCGAAGACCAGCGCCGGGGCGATCTTCCACGCGGGGATGGCGATGGGGAAGTTGAACGGGGTGATGACCCCGACGACGCCCAGCGGCTTGCGGGTGACAAGGATCCTTTCGCCGCGGCGCGGGGAGGAGAAGACTTCCCCGGCCAGACGGTCGGACTCGGCCGAGTAGTAGGTGAGGATCTGCGCGGCGCGCAGCACCTCGCCGCGGCCCTCGGCGAAGGTCTTGCCTTCCTCGCGGGCCAGCTCGGTGCCCCACGCATCGGCGTTGGCGGTGACGATGGCCGCGGCACGGGACAGGTATCCCCCGCGTTCGGCCATCGGGGTTGCCGCCCATCCGGCGGCCGCGGTCCGTGCTGCGGCCATGGCCGCCTGCACGTCCCCGGCCGTGGCGGTGCCGCCGGCGGCGATCACCGGGTCCGGGCTGGTCGGCGAGGTGGATTCCAGCCGGCGCCCGGTTCCCTCGACCCACTGGCCGTCGATCAGCAGGCGCAGCGCGACGGTGTCGGTCTGCGTGATGGTTTCAGTCATTTTTCCCTCAGGGTGGATGTCGGCCGAACGTTTAGCGGAAGGCCGGGACGCCGGTGAGCTTGTTGCCCAGGATCAGCGTGTGGACCTCGTCGGTGCCCTCGTAGGTGCGCACGGATTCCAGGTTGTTGGCGTGGCGCAGCGGCGAGTAGTCAAGGGTGATGCCGTTGCCGCCCAGGATGGTGCGGGCCTCGCGGGCGATCTTGATGGCCTCGCGGCAGTTGTTCAGCTTGCCGACGGAGATCTGGTGCAGGTCGAGGGTGCCGGCGTCCTTCTGGCGGCCGATGTGCAGGGCCAGCAGGTAGCCCTTGTTGATTTCCAGGGCCATGTCCACGAGCTTCTGCTGGGTCATCTGGTAGCCGGCCAGCGGCTTGTCGAACTGCATGCGCTGCTGCGAGTAGGCCAGCGCGTCCTCGAAGGCGTCGCGTGCCGCGCCCATGGAGCCCCAGATGATGCCGTAGCGGGCCTCGTTCAGGCAGGAGAACGGGCCCTTGAGCCCCACGACGTTCGGCAGCACTGCGGTGGCCGGCAGGCGGACGTCGGTCAGTTCGATCTCGCACTGGATGGATGCGCGCATCGAGAGCTTGGGCTCGATCGGGGTGGCCTTGAAGCCGGCGGTCTCGGTGGGGACCACGAAGCCGCGGATGCCCTCGTCGGTCTGCGCCCAGATGACGGCGACCTGTGCCACGTTGGCCAGGCCGATCCAGCGCTTGGTGCCGTTGATGACCCAGTCGTCGCCGTCGCGGCGGGCGAAGGTCTTCATGGCGGAGGGGTCGGAGCCCGCGGTCGGTTCGGTCAGGCCGAAGCAGCCGATGGCCTCGCCCTTGGCCATCTTCGGCAGCCATTCGGACTTCTGTTCCTCGGAGCCGTGCTTGTAGATCGCGCTCATGGCCAGCGAGCCCTGGACCGAGACGAAGGTGCGCAGGCCGGAGTCGCCGGCCTCCAGCTCGGAACCGGCCAGGCCGTACTCGACGGCGGTGGCGCCGGCGCAGCCGTAGCCTTTCAGGTGCATGCCCAGCAGGCCGAGCCTGCCCATTTCCGGGACGATTTCCAGCGGGAAGACGGCGTCCGCGTACCAACCGGCGATGTTCGGCTTGATGGCCTCGTCGACGAAGCTGCGGACCTTGGCGCGCAGCGCGAGCTCCTCGGCGCTGAGCAGCGAATCGAAGTTGATCAGGTCTGCCGGGTCCAGCAGGTGGGTTTCGTGGGCGGTGATGGTCATGGAGAACTCCTTGGAAGAGAGGGACCTAAAGGTTTTGGGCGATGCTTGCTTGGCGGGTTGCCTGGCCGGTTACTTGGCGGCGTCGGCGATGGCCTTGGCCAGGACCGTGAGGCCGTCGCGCAGCAGGTCCTCGCCGATGACCAGCGGCGGCAGCAGGCGCACGACGTTGCCGTGGGTTCCGCAGGTCAGGGTCAGCACGCCGGCCGCGTGGCAGGCGGAGGAGATTTCCTTGGCCAGGTCCGCGCGCGGTTCCAGGGTGGCAGCGTCCGCGAGTTCGATGGCAAGCATGGCGCCGCGGCCACGGATCTCGGCGACGACGTTGGTGGAGTCCAGCAGCGGCTCGAGGATTTCGCGGGCCACGGCCTCGATGCGGCGGGCGTTTTCCAGCAGCGTGCCGTCCTCGAACTGCTCAAAGACCGCGAGGGCGGCCTCGCAGGCCAGCGGGTTGCCGGCGTAGGTGCCGCCCAGGCCCCCGGCGTGCGGCGCGTTCATGACCTCGGCGCGGCCGGTGACCGCGGAGAGAGGGACGCCGTTGGCCAGGGCCTTGGCGGTGAGGATCAGGTCCCCCGCAACGCCCTCGTGCTCGGAAGCGAAGAGGGTGCCGGTGCGGCCCATGCCGGCCTGGATTTCGTCGATGACCAGCAGGATGCCGTACTTGTCGGCAAGCTTGCGCAGGCCCGGGATGAAGCCGGCGGCCGGGACGATGAAGCCGCCCTCGCCCTGGATCGGCTCGATGACCATGGCGGCGAAGGTGTAGGCTCCGTGCTCGAGGATGGTTGCCTCGACCGATTCCAGTGCCGCCTCGGCGCCGGCGGCCAGTCCCTCGGCCGGGCGCAGCGGGTTGGCGGAAGCGGCGCGGATGATCTCTGCGGGCAGCGGCCCGAAGTTCAGCTTGTACGGGTTGACCTTGGCGGTCATGGCCATGGTGAGCAGCGAGCGGCCGTGGTAGGCCTCGTCGAAGACCAGGACATTCGGGCGGCCGGTGGCGGCGCGGGCGATCTTGATGGCGTTTTCAACGGCTTCGGCGCCGGTGGAGAACAGGCCCGTGCGCTTGTCGAAGTCGCCAGGGGTGTTCCGGTTCAGCCATGCACAGACCTTGGTGAAGGACTCGTATTCGGTGACCATGAAACAGGTGTGGGTGAAGGCCGCGAGCTGGGCCGCGACGCGTTCGGCGACGAGCTTGTTGCTGGCACCCAGGGAAGTCACGGCGATGCCGGAGGCGAAGTCGACCAGGCGGTTGCCGTCGACGTCCTGGATGATGCCGCCCTCGGCGCGGGTCACGAAGACCGGCAGCGTGATGCCGAAGCCGTTCGTCACCTGTGCGGCGCGTTCGGCGTGCAGTTCGGTGGAACGCGGGCCGGGAATGGCTGTGGCAAGGTGGCGGGTCTGCGGCAAGGTGGCGGCTTCCGCGGCCAGGAGAGTTTCAGTCATGGGCTCCACGTTATGTGACTGCGTGACACGCGTCATTGGATGTTCTGCCCAATCTGATGGCTTGTGTTGGATAATCTAGCCCATGATCTCCCTTTTGCAATTGGGTGCGGAGCTGGGTAGCGAACTCGCGCCCTGCGAGGACGCCGACTTCAGCGCCAAGCCGATCACCGGTGTCCACGTTTCCGAACTGGAGGACCCGACCCCCTACCTGGAGGGCGGGGAACTGCTCCTGACCACCGGCATGCCGTTCGCCGCCTCGGCGGCGCTCTCCCGCGCCTACATGGCCAGACTCGAGGCCAAGAACGTGCACGCCGTCGGGCTGGGCCTGGGGCCATGGCTCAGGTCGGTCCCCGGGCACGTGGTGGCGGCGAGCCTTGCCGCGGGCATCGAGCTGGCGATCGTGCCCGACGGCGTCCCGTTCCAGAACGTCACCCGCGCCTACTGGCGGCTTGCCACCAGGGACGACACCACCAACCTGATGGATTCCCTCGGCACCCAGACCGCGCTGGCCCGCGCCGCGATGCGCCCCGACGCCACCAGCGCGGTGGTGCGCGGATTGGCCCAGGCGCTCGGCGGTTGGGCTGCCTATCTGCCGGCCGATGCCGGGGCGGAGACGGTGTGGCCCGCCTCGACGAGCGCCCTGGTCCCCGACCTGCGCTCCGAGTCCATCCGCTTCAACAAGGCAGGAGTGCCCTCCGCCGCGACGTTCGAGGTCCACGGGCAACCCGTGGTGCTCTACCCGATCCTCGTGGGCACCCGCATCCACGGCTTCCTGTGCATCGGCTCGGGCCGCACGCTGACCAAGGCCGACCGGCAGGTCATCATGACGGTTTCCACGCTGCTGGCCCTGCGCGCACGCCAGCGCGAGGTCATCGTCGGGACCACCAACGCGCTGGGCGCCGCAACCACCAAGCTGCTGCTGCACGGCCAGGGCGAGGCGGCGCACATGGTGGCCGAGGACGTGGGACTGGGCGAACTTCCCAACCGGGTGCGGCTGCTGGGCATCAGGCTTTCGCCGGGCGACGACCCGGGGCTTGCAGCCCGTGCGGCGGTGCGGCTGGTGGCCGACCCGGGATTGCCGGACCTGGCCGCGTCCGTGGACACATGCGTGCTGCGCCATGTCCAGGATTCGATCCTGTACCTGGTGCTGTCCGCCGCCGGCCTGGGCAGCTCCCCGGCGGACAGCGAGCGCGACTCGCTGGAACAGAATGCGATGCTGGGGGTCTCGGCGCTCGAGGAGCCCGAGGTCTCCGGGTCGCTGGCCGCGGCGCTGGGCGATCCGGTGAGCCTCGGCGAGATCCCCGGCAACCTTGCGGTGCTTCGCCAGGCCGTGTTGCAGGCAGCTCCGGGACGCCTGGTGGCGGTGAGCGCGAGCGAGGACGCGCGGGCCACGGGCTGGGTGCGGGTCCTGGCCGACTACCCGCGCGCCGACCTGCTGGAAACGGTCAGGGCCTACCTCAGGGCGCGCGGCACCTGGGAGGATGCGGCGCGGGCCCTGGGCATCCACCGGAATTCGCTGCGCCACCGGATCGCCGTGGCCGGCGGCCTGCTGGGCGTGGACCTTGACGATCCGGACGTCGCTGCCCACCTGTGGCTGGCGCTTCGGCGCGAGGAGAGCGGTTTAGGACCGCGCTAGCGCCGGATCCTGCTTTGCCGGCTTGCCGGGTTCGGCGGGCTTGCCGAGCCAGGAACGGACCGCGTCGGTGTGTTCGCCGAGCAGCGGCGGGGCCACGGACGGTGCATCCAGCCGCGGCGTCCAGCTGATCGGGTGGCGGATCTGCTTGCCGACCACCACACCCTCGGCGTTCCGCACCTCGATCACCGGGTCCAGCCCGAGCGATTGCGCATAGTCGATACCCTCGTCGATCCCCGCGACCTTGCCGGCGGGAACGCCGACGCCGGTGAAGCGCGCCTGCCACTGCGCACCGGTGTCGGCCTGCAGCGCATCCTCCAGCAGCGGAATGAGCACCTCGCGGTTGGCCACGCGCGCCGAATTGGTGGCAAAGCGGGCATCGGAGGAAAGCTGCGGTTCGCCAATCTCGGCGCAGAGCCTGGCGAACTGCCCGTCGTTGCCGCAGGCCACGGCGACGGATCCGTCGGCGCAGGCCAGCAGCTGGTAGGGCACGATCGAGGGGTGCGCATTGCCCATGCGGGTGGCGACCTTGCCGGCGCCCAGGTAGGCCTGGGCCTGGTTGGCCAGCGCACCCTGCAGGCTGGAGAGCAGGTTGACCTCGATGTGGGCACCGGCCCCCGAGTCGTTGCGGGCGGTCAGCGCCGCCAACACCCCGATGGTCGCATCCTTGGCGGTGAGCACGTCGACGAGCGCGACGCCGGCCTTCATCGGGTCGGCGTCGGCCTCCCCGGTGATCGACATCAGCCCGCCGAGGGCCTGGACGATAAAGTCGTAGCCGGGCAGGTGCGCCCCGCCGGCGGAACCGAATCCGGAGATCGAGGCGTAGACCAGTCCCGGGTTCTCCGTGGCCAGCTCCCCGTAGCCGAGCCCGAGCTTGGCCATGCCGCCGGGCTTGAAGTTCTCCACCAGCACGTCGGCGCGCAGCGCCAGCTCCCGGGCCAACACCAGGTCCCCGGGGTTCCCGAGGTCCAGCGCCACCGACTGCTTGTTGCGGTTCACCGACTCGAAGTAGGTGGAGCCGGTGGCGGAGAACGGCGGGCCCCAGCTGCGGGTGTCGTCCCCCGTCCCGGGGCGTTCGACCTTGATGACCGTGGCGCCGAGGTCGGCCAGCGTCATGGTGCACAGCGGGCCGGCCAGCACCCGGGAAAAGTCGGCGACGATGATGCCGTCAAGCGGGCGGATCGAATTCATGCGGGGATTCCTTCCGTGGCCTTCCTGCTCCGCACCATCTGCGAACAGCGTCCCGCCGGGATCTCCTGGATCCCCGCGTGGGTGCAGTGTGGTGGAAAGCCGGCCAGCGTTGTTCCTTCCACGTGAGCTACATGGAACACCCTACGAACAAACGTGACAGGAGTCTCGGATAATTCATCCAACTCGATGGCCACTTCATCCAGATGGAGTGCCGCTGACACGACCTGAGCTGCGCGCGGCTGCGGAATCAGATGTGAGTTGAAAGGCTTGCAGCTGCGGCACCGATGGATTGCTACGCCACCACCGGGGACTTGACCCTGCAGTAGTACTCTGGGTTATCCAGCACGATCTCGAGGAGACCCATGGCAGCGAAGCCGCCCGCAATGTCACCGTCCGACCTGCCGGTTGCGGAGGTGCTCGACCGCGCCACGGGCCCTCGGCGCGCCGAGGTCGACGAACTGCTCGCGCTCCTCGGCGATATCAGCGGCGAGCAGCCGGTCGTATGGGCGGGCCGCATCATCGGCTTCGGAGAGTACGAGTACCGCTACGAGAGCGGCCACGGGGGCCGCGCGCCCCTGCTCGCCTTCGCGCCGGGTCCCGCGAAGCACACGATCTACCTCGTCAACGACTTCTCGGAGCGCTGGCCCGATCTCATGGCCCGGCTCGGCAAACACCGTGCGAGCAAGGCCTGCCTCTACCTCACGCGATTGACGGAGGTGGATCGCAGGGCGCTGCGCCAACTGCTGGAGCGCTCGCTCGCCGACACGCGTGCGCAGGTGCGCTGAGCGCGCCCGCCCCGACACTTCGCATCTAGACGGTCCGGCGCAGCGGGGCTTCCTTGATGAACAGGATGCAGACCAGCGCAACCACGGCAACGGCGGCCGAGGCCATGAAGATGACGCCCGTGGCGTCGCCGAAGGCCGTCTCGTACATGACCCGCACGGCCGGCGGCATGGTGGACAAGTCCAGCGACGTGCTTCCCGAGGCAACCCCACCGGAACCGTCCGGGGAGATCAGGTGCGCGGCAATGAGTGCGTGGATGACCAGCGAGCTGACCTTGTCGGACAGCATCGCGCCGAGCACCGCGACGCCGGCCGCCCCGCCGACGGAGCGGAAGAACGCCACTGACGAGCTCGCGGTGCCGATGTCGGTGACCTTGACGTTGTTCTGCACGGCGAGCACCAGGTTCTGCACCATGAAGCCCATGCCTACGCCGTTGAAGAACATGCCGGTGGCCAGGATCCAGTAGTTGGTGTCGTGGGACATGGTGCCCAGCAGCGCCAGCGCGCCGATGTTGACGCTAGCTCCGACGACCAGGAAGATCTTCCACCGGCCGTGCCGGGAAATCATCTGCCCGGAGAACACCGAGCCGAACAGGTTGCCCAGGATCATCGGCAGCGTCATGACGCCGGCCAGGGTGGGGCTGGCCTCGCGGGCCACCTGGAAGTACTGGCCCAGGAAGGCGCCGGAGCCGAACATCGCCACGCCGATCGAGACCGAGGCAATGATGGACAGCGCGGTGGTGCGCATGGCGATGATGCGCAGCGGGATGATCGGCTCCGGGACGCGTCCCTCGATCCAGATCAGCAGCGCGATCAGCGCCAGCGAGCCGCCGACCATGGAGTAGGTCTGCCAGGAGTTGAATTCGAAGTAGCCGGCCTTGCCGACGTAGGAAACCCAGATCAGCAGCACGGACACGGAAACCGTCACCAGCACGGCGCCGGCCCAGTCGATGTACACCTTGCGGGCAACGTGCTTGATGTGCAGCGTCTTGTGGATCATCCACATGGAAATCAGCGCAATCGGGACGCCGATGAAGAAGGTCCAGCGCCAGCCCAGCGGCGAGTCGACGATCACGCCGCCCAGCAGCGGTCCACCGGCCGTGGCCAGCGCCATCACGCCGCCGAAGTAGCCCGAGTAGCGTCCGCGTTCGCGGGGCGGAATGACGGTGCCGATCACGGCCATGCCCATGGCGGTCAGCCCGCCCATGCCGATGCCCTGGATCACGCGGGCGCTCATGAGCATGGGGATGTTGATCGCGAACCCGGCCAGCAGGGAACCCGCAACGAAGGTCAGGATGCCGACCTGCAGCAGCTTCTTCTTGTCGAAGAGGTCGGCCAGCTTGCCCCAGATCGGGGTGGTGGCGGCGTTGGCCAGCAGTGCCGCGGTGAGGACCCAGTTGAAGTCGGTCTGCGTGCCGCTGAGGGCGTCCATGATGGTCGGCAGTGCGATCGAGACGATGGTGGTGGCCAGCATTGCAGCGAAGAACGCGGCCAGGACGCCGACGATGGAGCGCAGCACCTCCTTCTGGTCCATCTGAGGCTGGTCGCCCTGGCGCTCGCGCGTCACGGCGGTTGACTGCTCGCTCATGCTTTTCCTTCCTGTGCAGCTTCCGCCACGGGTAGGTTCTTGCCTTGCAACTGGTCGACGCCTGCGCGAAGCGCTTGCTGGATCCGGTTCACGGTGGCCGCGGCCTCCGCGATCTCCGTCGGGTCCCAGTCCTTGAGCAGATCGGACAGCAGGTCGGTCCGGCGCTTGTAGGCGCGGTCCACCTCGTCCTTGCCCTCTGGTGTCAGCGAAATGAGTTGCGCCCTGGCATCGTTGCGGCATGGGGTGCGTTCCAGAAGCCCCATGGACTCCAGGTCCGCAACCTGCCGGCTCAGCGCGGCGGGGCCGATCCCGATCCACTGCGCAACGTCGGTGGCCCGCGTGGGCTGGTTTCGGTAGACGTAGAGGAGCACCCCCATCGCGGCGAAGCCGACCTTCTGGCCACCCTCGCCCAGGTGAACGAGCTGTCGCAGGGTGCGGTTCAGCGAGCTGACGCTCTCCACGAGTTCCAATGTTTGCGAATCACCCTGAGGCAAAGGACGGCACTCCTCGAATCGAAAATTAGTTGACCTAGGCAAATGTTGCCTCGGTCAACCATATGGGCAATTTAGTTGCTCCGTCAAACTAATTTGGTGAGACGTTTGCGACTACGCTTGATCCCGTGAGCACCGAAAACTTCAGCCCGGCCGACATCGCACTAGCTTCCCGACTGCGCTTGACTGCACTGGAAGCGGCACGACTGGCCGCACCGGTCTTGCGTGAAGCCTTCCGCAACGACGTACAACGCGAAAACAAGACCAATGCCCACGACCTGGTCACGGCCTTCGACCGGCACAGCGAAGAAATCATCCGCACCCACCTCACCGGGGCGGAACCCGACTCGCGGGTCCTGGGCGAAGAGGGCGGGACCACCGGCAACGGAAGCATCCAGTGGATCGTGGATCCCATTGACGGAACCAGCAATTTCACGCACGGAATCGCATTCTTCTGCATCTCGATCGCCGCGGCGCGCGACGGCGAGCTGCTCGCCGCCGTCGTGCTGGATCCGATGGCGGGCCATGAATTCACGGCCGACGCGGAGCATGCGTACCTCAACGGGGAGATCCTGACTCCCGCGCCCCGGCCCGACCAGGCCCACGCCAACCTCATGACCGACTACCCCTCGGCGGAGGCGTTGGTTGTCGACGGTTCCCTGGGCTTGGCCGAATTCGGATCTTGGGTCACGGCCTTCGCCACGGTGCGCCGCAAGGTTTCTGCGGCCCTGGCACTGGCCCATGTGGCCGCCGGTTGGTGCGACGTCACCCTGGGCCTGGACACCAAACCCTGGGACATTGCCGCTGGCGCGCTGTTGGTGCGGCGCGCTGGCGGGCGCTACCTGGCCTACCGCTATGACGACGAGCGGCTGCCCGACTACGCAGCGCCATGCTTCATTGCCCTCGGACCGGGTGCCGAGTATCCGGCCGCCACCGCGTCGGTCGAACGAATCATTTCCGCGCGGCGCGCGGCGGGCTTTGGCGGCTAGTTGCCCGCCATGGCCTTGAGTTCGTCGCTGACCGAGTAGTCCTCGGTGTTTTCGAGCCAGGAAGCCCCGATCATGCATTGTGCCTGGGCGCCGATGCCTTCGTCCTCATCCTCGATGACGAGGTAGCCCTCGGAATCGAAAACCTCGCAGCGGACGATGCCGTCGTTGTCGCCGACGTTCGTGGCGATCACGCCGCCGAAGAGGGTCGATGCGATATGGCTTTCGGTGAAGGTGCCGCGCTGGTTGCTGGTCACCGCAGCGGCGGGTTCGGTGGTGGTGAGGGAAATCTGGTACTCGCCGGTGGAAGACGCAACGAATTCATAGGTGTCGCTGCGATCAATGAAGGACATGAGCGTCGTGAACAGGAGTGCATAAAGTATCGAAACCAGCAGCCCGAACGCGCCGGTCACCAACGCGGTCACAGAGAAGCCGCGGCGGTTCAGCCGCTTGGCAATGCCGACGATGCCCAGCACCATGGCAAGCGGACCCAGCAGGAAGGCCGCGAACCCAAAGACCGGGACGATCGAAATCGTTGCCGCCACGATGCCGGTGACCATCGCGAACGTGGTCATGCCATGTGTGCGTTCGGGAGCATTCCAGCCGCCGGGACCGTAGCCATAGGATCCATACGCCGGGTACTGTCCCTGATACTGCCCAGGATATTGCCCCTGGTAGTAGTCCTGTTGCCGGGCCTGCCCCGGGGCTCCGCCCTGGTACTGGCCCGCGTACTGGTCCGTGTAGTGCCCGCCGGATCCCTGCCGGTTCCACGACTCGTGGCTTGAGCCGCCGCCTGGCGAGGTATTCGGGTCGGACATTTGGCTCCTTGAACAGAAGGGATTGGCGTGCTGGTCGCTCTGCGGCTCTAGAACGAAATTACCCGCTTCTTGGAGCTTGGCACAATCCGACTAGTCGGAACCATCACTCAGGCGGTAGACGGATCCATCCGGACGACGAAGGAGCACACCATAGTCAACCAAGTACCGCCGCAGCAGCACCGCATCGTCGGTCAGGTCCTCAAGGCGCAGGGTGAGGTCCGGCTCGTTGAGCTCCTCGCCGTGCTTCATCACCCGGGCCCCGATGGACCGCAGCAGGGAAAGTCGCTCCCCGTAGTTCTTGGGGTACCGATCGATGCGGCCGTCGGCATCCAGGAAACGGTCGATCCCTTCCTTGGGCATGTTCGAGGCACCGACCGCCAAGGTCCGCGCATAAACGCCATCGTTGACCATCCCCTCGGCGGTGAGCAACCCCGCGGCCTGCAGGTTTTTCTCGGCCTTGGCCTGCCGCGCCGGCGGCAGGT
Source organism: Paeniglutamicibacter sp. NPDC091659 (assembly GCF_044756805.1). Classification (NCBI taxonomy): domain Bacteria; kingdom Bacillati; phylum Actinomycetota; class Actinomycetes; order Micrococcales; family Micrococcaceae; genus Paeniglutamicibacter; species Paeniglutamicibacter sp. NPDC091659. The sequence goes on along the minus strand of NZ_JBIVTO010000012.1, from coordinate 13,535 downwards.
CCCCGGGGATTCCCAGCACCGCGTGGGCGTATGCACGGCGTGTTTCTTCATTGGCCAGGGCACCGAATACCTGCCGCCAGTCGGCCGTCGATTCGCTCATTGGTTCCTTCACTGTTTTTCCCTCGTTTTTCCAACTTCTCGGGCATACCCTGAGGGCATGGCTACTCTATTTCACCGAAATGCACAGGCCGCCGCGCACCACCACGGTGGCGGATCCCTCATCCTCGGCGGCATCCTGGCAGCATTGCTGTTCGGGGTGTTCGCAATTTTCCTGGCCAGCAACAACGGCACGTGGACACCCATGCTGATAGGTGTTTCCTTCGGCATATCCGCCGCCCTCTTTGGGACGGTTTACCACTTCACGCACTGATCCAGTCCGAAACCACACCGGCCGGGAAACTCGCGATCGGTGTGGTTTTCCTATGTCCGGCCGACCGCAACGGCCCGGGCTTGCGACGCCGCCCGCCCGGCCGACCGCCCGCTGAACAGGCAACCGCCCAGGAATGTTCCCTCGAGCGCGCGGTAGCCGTGGCAACCACCACCGCCAAACCCGGCGGCCTCCCCCGCCGCATACAGGCCCGGGACAGGCTCGCCCTCGGCATTCAAGACGCGGGAGTCCAAATCCGTGTTGAGGCCGCCCAGGGACTTGCGGGTCAGGATGTTCAGCCGGACGGCAACCAGCGGCCCGGCCTTGGGATCGGTCAACGGATGGGGCTTGACGCTGCGCACGAGCTTGTCCCCCACGTAGTTCCGTGCGCTGGTGACCGCGGAAATCTGCCCGTCCTTGCCGAAGGGATTCCGGACGGCCGCATCCCGCGCGCCGACCACCGCCGCGACCTCGGCGGGGTCGAGCAGATCCTCGCCGGTGAGCTCGTTCATCTTTTTCACCAGCTCGTCGAGGTTCGGCGCCTGCACAAAGTCCTCGCCGTGGTCCAGGAATGCCTGCACCGGATCCGGCACATCGACTTTGGCCCTGGCCAGCACCGCGCGCACGTCCTTGCCCGTCAGGTCGGGGTTCTGCTCGCTTCCCGAGAGCGCGAACTCCTTGCCGATGATGCGCCGGTTGAGGATGAACCAGCTGTGGTCGTGGCCGGTCCCGCGCAGGTGTTCCAGGGTGCCGAGGGTGTCGAATCCCGGCCACAGCGGATCAGGCAGGCGCTTGCCCGTGGCATCGAGCCACAGGGAGCTCGGCCCGGGCAGGATGCGGATCCCGTGGTTTCGCCACACGGGGTTCCAGTTGGCGATGCCCTCTGTGTAGTGCCACATCCGGTCTCCGTTGACCAGCTGGCCGCCGGCACGCTCGGCGATGTCGAGCCCGCGCCCGTCCACGTGTGCGGGGACGCCGGCGACCATGTTTTTTGGCGCCGTACCCAGGCGTTCGGGCCAGGCTGCCCTGACCTTGTCGATGTTGCCGCCGATGCCGCCTGTGGCGACGATGACTGCCGGGGCAAAGTACTCGAACGTGCCGATCGCGTTCCGGTTGGTGGCCACCCCGCGTTCGGCGTCATCGGGCTCCAGCAGGGTGCCGCGCACGCCGATCGCGGCGCCTTCGGACATGGCCAGCTCGTCGAGTTGGTGGCGCCACAACATGGTCAACTGTCCCTTGGCAACGGCCGTCTTCGCGGCCTCGGCGAACGGCTCGACGATCCCGGGTCCGGTCCCCCAGGTGATGTGGAATCGCGGGACCGAGTTTCCGGGGCCCTGCGCCCCGGCGCCGCCGCGCTCCGCCCAGCCGACGACGGGGAAGAACCTGACGCCGCGCTCGCGCAGCCACGCGCGTTTTCCGCCCGCGGCCCAGCGTACGTAGGCCTTGGCCCACTCGCGGGGCCAGTGGTCTTCCTCGCGGTCGAATCCAGCCGTCGCGAACCAGTCCCGGAGGGCCAGCTCCTCGGAGTCCTTGACCCCCAGCCGGCGCTGCTCGGGCGAGTCGACGAGGAAGATCCCGCCAAAGCTCCAATGGGCCTGGGCCCCGAGGTTCGCCTCGGATTCCTGGTCGATCAGCAGCACCCGGCTGCCCGCGTTGACCGCCTCGGTGGCGGCGACCAGCCCGGAGAGGCCCGCGCCGACGACAATGACATCAAAGTTTTTCGAATGTGGTGTGTGCGCCATGGACCCACCCTACCGAATGGTAACGGCGATCACACCAGCTTCGCAGGACAGCAAGCACTCTCACATTCCGGTTTCCTTGGAAAAAGGCCCCTGCTCGACGTCAGCCATTGCCGATCCGATTTCCGGAATTCAGTCGATCATCGCGTTTGCGCAAAATGCAGATTGGATCTCGAATGCGAGAATAATCCCATGAACGCCCTGGTTGCAGCATGAACAAGACTTACTCCTTGGTGAGGCCCGACGCACAAGAATGGTCCGCGCTGCCGCTGCGCCCCGCCGCTTGGCGCCAGATGGTCGTTGCATGTTTGATCGGAGTCGCGACAACAAGCGCCGCGTTCATCGCCGACCGGGGATGGGAGGACCTCCCTCCGGAATACTGGGATGGCACTTACCAGGTTCTCGACATGTTCGGCATTTCCGCAATTTTCATGGCCATTCTCTTTTCTGTCGGCGGCTGGTTTTTTGGCCGGCTCGCTGTCGCAATGGCACCTCTCGTTTTGCTCTATGCGGCTGTGCCGTTCACCGTTGACGGAAATCCGAGCGCACTTATCTGGTGGGCGGGCACAATTGCGGCAACGCTCTGGTGGTTTTTCCAGGCAAATTTCACCGTCCGGCAAATCCGCGCCGTCCACACTCTCGCCAAAGCCTCTGGCACCAGACAAACCGTTGAGCTCGGGCCGATCGCCGGCAAAGCGCTCAAGCGCGTCACGCGGCGCGGCATTTGCTGGGCCGCAGGTCTTAGCCTTGTTGCCGCTCTCTTCTGGGTGGCAACTCTAGTGATCGCGCCAACCGAGTTGGGCCACACACACAAGGAGCTCGGTGACCTGGCACTCTCCGACTACCTCACAACGGCCGCGGCAGGCATGAGCATTCTGGCACTCATTCAGTGGTTGCGCTGTGGCTGGCGGGGTATGGCCCGCCGGCACGTCGGCAACTCAGTGTGGCATGTTCCGGTGGGCAACGGCCCGGTTCAAGGACTGTGGTCACAGCATTCCAGGGATCTCGGCACGGTGCCCTTCGGCGAAGCGCAATCCCTCCCGACGTGCATTTGCATTGAGGAATACCTCCGGTCTGATCCGGACGAAGATGAGGACTTTTACGAAACCTTTGGAGTTTCGGCTTCCAATTACTGTCCGGTTCACGGCCTCGACCAGATCAACTCCCTGGCCCCCGAGGAGTTCCGCTCCAATGCCACGAACACATGGTTGTGGGACGAAGATTCCCCCGAACCATCATCGGCGCCGGCGGAGGCCAATAGGTCTTTGCTCATCGGCTATGCCGGGCACGCATTTACCGGCCTGCCGGCCCGATTCGAGAACGGGTGGGTAGAGTGCGATCCCTACCTGGACTACCTCGCGCCCGAGCGCGAACCCGGCTTCGAAGAACCACACTGGGAGCGTCCGCTACCCCCGCCAAGCGGAGTGCTCGATCGCATTGACCTAGTCCCTGCGGGGCTGGGCGGATATGCAATCCGCTACCGCCACGGCAGGGCGTGGTTCGAAGCCAACGACCGGGCCCTGGGCTCACCGCTGATTGCCAGCAAGTAGCTATTGTCTTTCCGGGCGAAAGTCCCGAAGGCAAGTGCGCCGGCGGCCGGCTCCGACGGGATCGATGGCAAGAAGCGATGGCAATACGGGCCACCAGGCTCGGGTGCGCACCACCGGAGCGGGACTATGCGGGCTGGGCACCCATTCGCATGCTGATCTGCTGTGCCGCGCGGATGCATGCCATGCCCAGTTCGTGGAGCTGCTCCTTGGAAACCCGGTAGAAGGGTGCCGCGATCATGGCGCAGGCAACGACACTGCCCCGGTGGTCGTAGATCGGGGCAGCAACGCCGACCTCGTCGCTGGAGGTTTCCCCGTGGTTCGCCGCATAACCCAGCGCACGAACCTCCCCGAGCCGGGCCATGTACGCATCCCGCACATCGGCGCTGTTTTCGGGCAGGACGATGCCGCCGGATTCCAGCAGGTCCCGGGCCGCCTGCCCACCCTCGTGGGCGAGGAATACCTGCACCGAGGCGCTCAGCGCCGTGTTGTAGCGGCTGCCCATGACGGAGGTGTGCTTGACCTGGTGCACGCTGGGAATCTGCTCAACCGAGACGGATTCGGCCCCGTCCCAGATATTGAGCACGGCTGTTTCGCCTGTCGCTTGTGCCAGTTCCTCGAGGATCGGGAACGAAATCCGCCGCACGTCGAGGTTGGCCAGCAACGGCCCGGCCACGGCGATGAGCCCCAGGCCGAGGCTGTATTTGCGCGTGTTCTCGTCGCGGGCCACGATGCGTTCCTGTTCAAGCGTCGCGAGGATCCGCGAAATGCTCGACTTGTGGAGCCCGACCTTGGCCGCGATTTCGGTGACACCCAGCACGGGATGCTCGACGGTGAAGCACCGCAGGACATCGATCACGTTGACGATGACCGAGGCGCCGCGGGATTCCGTGGCGTTGGGTTCGGCCGCTTGGGCAACCATCTGGGCTCCTAGGTAAGATCCGGCGGATATGGGCAACGCTGCCGAACGGCGTTGGATTCGTTCACGTCGACGTTACCGTGATTTGCGGGCGGGCAGGGCCAACCCTGTTGCGGTGCAGGCATCTTGTCGCATTCCCGCCACGTTTCAGGCGTCTTCCGGAACTCCGATGTCCTCGTTCCAGAGGCCCGGGTTCTCGGCGATGAATTGGCCCATGAGGGCGGTGGCCTCCGCGTCGTCGATGAGCACCACCTCGACGCCGCGGTCCCGAAGCAGCTCGAGTTCCCCGTCGAAGTTCTTGTTTTCCCCGACGACAACCCGCGGAATGCCGAACAGGATGATGGCGCCGGAGCACAGCGCGCAGGGTGCCAGCGTCGAGTACAAGGTGGTTCCCGCGTACGAGGCGCGGCGGCCAACGTTGCGCAGGCAATCGATCTCCCCGTGCGAGGTGGGATCCCCGTTTTGGACCCGCCGGTTGTGCCCGCTGCCGATCCTCGTCCCGCCCTCGAAGAGGCTGGACCCGATGGGAATGCCCCCTTCGGCGGCGCCCAGCAGGGCTTCCTCAAGGGCCAGCGCGTAGCCCGCGCGGTCGTGCTCGTGTAGTTCCTGCTGGTTCATGGTCTGCATTCCCTGTTCGGCATCTTCTTCGTCTTGGTCAACGGTACGCGGCGGCGCCGGCCACTGGCGGGCCCGCCGCGGATTTTGGTTAAAGCCCAAAGTGGGTGGCGTCCCTTGGAACGCCACCCACAGGGTGCTGCCTAGCGGTCGATGATGTTGTTTTCCGGACCGAAGCCGAACTTGGTGATGTTCTCGACGCTGTTGTCCTCGCCAATGACCAGGATGTCGTGCTCGCGGTAGCCGCCGGCACCCGGCTCGCCGTCAAGCACCGTGATCATCGGTTCCATCGAGACGACCATGCCCGGCTCGAGAACCGTGTCGATGTCCTCGCGCAGTTCCAGGCCCGCCTCGCGGCCGTAGTAGTGCGACAGGACGCCGAAGGAGTGGCCGTAGCCGAAGGTGCGGTTCGGCAGCAGGCCGTGGCCGATGTAGATCTCGTTGAGCTCCGCGGCGATGTCCTTGCAGACCGCGCCCGGCTTGATCAGTTCCAGGCCGCGCTTGTGGACCTCGACGTTGACGTTCCAGAGTTCCAGCGAACGCTCGTCCGGCTCTCCGAGGAAGAGGGTGCGCTCCAGCGCGGTGTAGTAGCCCGAGGTCATCGGGAAGCAGTTCAGCGAGAGGATGTCGCCGCGCTGCAGCTTGCGGGTGGTGGCCCAGTTGTGGGCGCCGTCGGTGTTGATGCCGGACTGGAACCAGACCCAGGTGTCGCGCACTTCGCGGTCCGGGAAGGTCTTGGCGATCTCGTGGACCATGGCCTCGGTGCCGATGAGTGCTACCTCGTACTCGGTGATGCCCTCGCGGATGGCCGCCTTGATGGCCTCGCCGCCGAGGTCGCCGATGCGTGCACCGTGCTTGATGACCTCGATCTCCTCCGCGGACTTGATCATGCGCTGGCGCATGGCATCCTGCGAGACGTCCACCAGGGTGGCGCCGCCGAAGGCATCCTGGATGCGCTGGCGGGTCATCACCGGCAGGGCGTCGTCCTCGACGCCGATGCGGGAAGCCTTGACGCCCGCGCGACGCAGGGCTTCCTGCAGGCCGAAGTAGAAGTTGTCGCGCTGCCAGTCGGTGTAGACGATGTTGTCGCCGTAGCTGGTGCGCCATGGCATGCCGGCGTCGATGTTGGCGGTGATCGTGACCGACTCGTTGGCGGTGACGACCAGGGCGTAGTTGCGGCCGAAGGTGGTGTACAGGAAGTCCGAGTAGTACTTGATGCCGTGGTAGCTGGTCAGGATGACCGCGTCCAGGTCCTTGGCGGCCATGATCCGGCGCAGGCCGGACAGGCGGCGCTCGAACTCGGCATCGGAGAACGTCAGTTTCTGCTTGGTGCCGTTGTGCAGGGTCTTCAGTCGTTCAAGCTCGGAAACGTTGGTTGCGGTTGCCGGTGTAATGGTCATGATGTTCTCCTGTGTTCTTGATGTTTGGTGTTGTTGCGCGGGAAGAAGGTGAGGGAGCTAGGCCAGGGCCTTTTTGCTGGTTTCCACGGAGCAGGCGACGGCGATCAGGGAGATGACGGCCGCAGCCATGAGGTACCAGCCCGGGGCCAACAGGCTCCCGGAGGTTGCAATCAGGACGGTTGCCACGAACGGTGCGGTGCCGCCGAAGAGCGCGTTGGAAAGGTTGAAGCTCACGGCGAATCCGGAGTAGCGGACCCGGGTGGGGAACATTTCGGCCAGGTAGCTGGGCAGCGTTCCGTCGTTGAGGCTGAGCATGCCACCGAGTAGGACCTGCACGAGCAGGATGATGACGAAGTTGCCGGTGTCCAGGAGCATGAACGCAGGAACGGTGAGCACCACGAAGAGGATCGATGCGCTCATCAGGACCTTCTTGCGCCCCAGCCGGTCAGAGAGCATGCCGGTGAGGAAGATGAAGCCGATGTAGGTCAACAAGGCAACCGTGGTCGCCACGTAGGATGCGGTTTCATCCATTCCCAGCTCCTGAGACAGGTAGGTGGGCATATAGCTGAGGATGACATAGAAGCCGACCGCGTTGAGCAGGACCGCGCCCACGGCCTGGATCAGCTGGCGCCAGTGGTTCTTGAACAGCATGCTGACCGGCGCCTTGATGACTTCGTCTTCCTTGGCGAGCTCCTTGAAGACCGGGGAGTCCTCGAGCTTGGTGCGGATGTAGCGGCCGATCAGGCCCATGGGTGCGGCCAGGAGGAACGGCAAGCGCCAGCCCCAATCCTGCATCTGTCCCGGTTCAAGCAGGCCGGTCAACAGTGCCGCCAGCAGCGAGCCCAGCAGCAGGCCGGCGGCGGTGCTCGCCGGTACGACCGCCGCATAGAGCCCTCGGCGGTTGGCCGGCGCGTATTCCACCAGGAAGGCAGAGGCTCCGGCGTATTCGCCCGAGGCGGAGAAGCCCTGGAGCACGCGGATGATGAGCAGCAGTATCGGCGCCCAGATTCCGATGGTTGCGTAGGAAGGAATCAGCGCGATGCAGAAGGTCGCTGCTGACATGATCAGGATCGACCAAGACAGCGCCTCGCGCCGGCCGATCTTGTCGCCCAGGTGACCCCAGAAGAAACCGCCCAAGGGGCGGACCAGGAAGGAGATCGCAAAGAGTGCGAAGGTCAGCATGAGCCCGGTCTGCGGATCCGATTCCGGGAAGAAGACCGCGGTGATGGTGACTGCCAGGTAGCCGTAGACAGCGTAGTCGAACCACTCGACGAAGTTGCCGATGAAGCTTGCGGCCACGACCTTACGGCGGGTTTTCTTGCCGATCCCTGCAGGATCGGGTCGCTCCTGGCCACTGAGCGTAGGGCCAAGATCGATGCGTGGATCTGTGGTGAGAGAGGTCGTTGCAGAACGTTCGGGGGCGGGGGTGCCGGCCGGGGTGTTGTTGCTCTGATTCATTGGGATTACCACCAGAAGGAATTGGAGTTGCATTCATTGCAACGCTGTTGCACTCACTGTATTTGTGTCCCGCATCACTGTCAAGGGTTGGATTTGACCTGCGTCATACCCCTTTGTGCTTGGTGCCAAAACACTTGGGCGCCCGGTTTCCCTGGGCGCCCAAACACGCGTGTCGTCAATGGCCCAGGGGCCCACATTCGGCACCAATTCCGCCGGATCCAGGCGCACCGCACGCGAGCACGACGAGCCACAACTGCCGCTATCTGGTCCCAAGGACTTCCGTGGACAACGAGTACTCGGCCTCGACGGCCCCTGCCACACCGTTGGTCACGGCATCCAGGAGCAGCTGCCCACGCTCGGCGCTGGCGCCGAGCGGCGAGGACAGGCATCCGCTGGCAGGTGTGCGCGACGGATCCTCGGGGAAAACGTCATAGGTCTTCAGCTGTGCCGGCGGATGGTCAACGGCACGGGACATGTCCACCTTTTCCGGATGCAGCAGCAACATGAGGGAGGTCTCCAGCACGCCGCCATGCTCGATGTCCCAACCCAGGAAGCCGTCGGGGAAGACCTTTTCCAGAGTTTCCTCATCCACGAAGTCCCAGTAGGAAAGCAACATGGCGCGTGCATCCAGCCCGGTTTCCAGGGCGCGGCCCACGGCGATCTCCAAGCCCTCGTAGATGAATTGGTAGTTTTCAAAATGACCGTTGAGGATGACCACCTTGGTGAACCCCTGGCCGAGGAAGGAACGGGCAACGTCCTCGACCTGGCCGCTGAGCGTCGCTCCGCTCAGGCTCGTGGTTCCGATCCGGTGGTTTCCTCCGCCGGAGCGTGGCTGCGACTTGTAGCCGTATGTAATCGCCGGAGCCACCACGGCGCCGAGCTTCCGCGCCACCTCCGCTGCGATGGCCCGCGACAACATCGCATCGACGCCAAGTGGCATGTGCGGGCCGTGTTGTTCGGTTGCACCGGCGGGGATGATCACCGTCGCATGGGGCTGGGCCACATATGCGGCATAGGTATCGGCATCGATATCTTCCAGAAAGACCGACTGCATCGGGGGCTCCTTGTTATGTGGTGCGAAGCGACTGACCTCGTGCCGGCCGCGCGCGTACTGCAGTGAACAGGGGAATGGGCTTGGATAACTGTTGCAAGTGCGGTGGGCCCCGCGGCAACCCTTGCCGCCACGGGGCCCACCATGCCTTGCCGGAGCTGAGGGTTGGCGGCTACGAACCGACCTCATGTTTTGCCTGATCCGAATCGTCGACAATGTGGTTGCCTGCCGCCACCGGCTCGTCGTCGATGCGCTGTTCGGTCCTCAGGAATTCGGCGCTGCCGTGCTCCTTGATGAATTCCGCATCGGAGCAGTCAAGCTTCAGTCCCAGCGGCACACCCTGCTCGATGCGGGACTTGAATCGGCTGTAGCCCAGGGCGTAGTACAGCCCTGCACTGGTGGCGGTCCCCGCCAGCCAGGAAAAGTCGATGCCGCCCACGGCGGTGGCAATCGGGCCCTGCAGCTCCGGAACCGAACCGTACATGCACATCCAGGTCATGAAGATTCCGCCGGCGAAGGCAATGAATGCCGCGGGATTGAAGGACCTGAGCTTGGTCGACTTGGGATCGAGGAACAGGTAGGAGAAGTCCTTGTGCCGGCGCTCGAAGACAAAGTAGTGGACAGCCATGATGCCGCCCCAGGTCGCGACCCATGCCGCGATGGCGATGATCCAGTTGTGCAGGACCTCGGCGAAGTCATGGGCGAAGAGGAATGCAATGACCGCGCCCATGGACAGGAAGCCGACCATGATCGAGAGCTTCTTGCGGGAGATGTTGATGTCCAGCGCCTGCGTGGCAACACCGAAGGTGTACATGTTGATGATGTTGGTGGCGATCGGCCCGTGGATAACCAGAAGGATCACCGGGATCGACAGGGTGCCGAAGCTTTCGACGATCAGCTGCCCGGGGTCGGCAGTTCCGTTCTTGGTCGCGAGGCTTGCCCCCAAGATTCCAAGCCACACGACGGGAAGGAACTGGCCGAGGACACTGACGATGTAGAGCTTGTGCGACTTGATGCGCTTGGACACGAAGCGCGAGTAGTCAGGTGCGTAGGTGAACCAGCCGATGCCCCAGCCGATGCCGATGGCGGTCATGATGGAGGACATGGCGGCGATGCGCGGCATTCCGGTGAGCACTTCGCCGACGGGACCCTGGTAGCTCCAGTCGATGTCCAGCTGCGTCCAGGCCAGGATCGACATGGCGATGAGCACCAGGATCGTCGGCGGCATGGTGATGCGTTCGAAGCGTGCGATGGCCTTGTATCCGCGGTAGCAGATGGCCACCTGGATGGACATGATGGCCGCCGCGGTCCCGATGCGCCAACCCATGTTGCTCGCGGACGGATCCACCCAGCCGATCATGCCGAACAGCGCCATGATCAGGTCCAGGATGACCCAGGTGTTGACTGCGGACCAGCCGATGGCGATGACCGCCTGGATGGCCGCCGGCAGGTATGCGCCGCGGCGGCCGAAGGCGCCGCGGGCCAACAGCATGCCCGTGGCGCCCGTCTTTTGTCCGAGGATTACGAAGAATCCGAATCCGAGCATGCCGATGACGTTTCCGGCGATCAGGACCGTCAGGGTGTCGGCCAGGCCGAGGCCAAGGTGGATGCCGAGGGCTCCGAGAATCCAGTTGATGGGAGCCACGTTGGCCCCCGCCCAGATCCAGAACTGACCGGATAGCTTGGTGGTTCGGGCCGATTCCGGGATCGGCTGCAGGGAGTCCTCGACCTCATGGGTCACACTTTCAGATGAACTGGCAACATCTCTACTCATTGGTTCACTCTCTCGACTGCGGGGGTTCGACAAGAACTTATCCACAAGCTTAGGAGTGATCCACGCCACTAGGTACACTCGGAATGTATATAACTTCGCCACATCGGGTGACACATTGTCACCATCGCGAGTGGCGTGAAACCGGACATCAAATAGTTTCGCTCGAGGAGTGACGCATGCTTTTGCCGCTGCAGGACGTACTGGACAGCCCTCTTTTCCTCAAGTCGCGACCGCAAATCCTGGCGGGAGCCACGCGCATTGAACAGACGGGCGTCCGGTGGGTGCATTCGAGCGAGGTGCTTGAGATTGCACCCCTCCTGCGTGGCGAGGAGTTGCTGCTCAGCGGGGGCCAGGCGCTGCTTAAGTTACGCCATGAGGCACAGGTCCAGTACGTCCAAAGCCTTGCCGACAGGAATGTCTCGGCCCTTGCGATCGAGACGGCCGGGCTGCCCATGGGCATTGGGAAGCGACTCATCGAGGCGGCCGAGGACGCCGGCCTTCCGTTGATTGAGTTACGGATAACCGTTCCCTTCGTGGAAATGGCCGAGACCATCAACCGCATCATCGTCTCGCAGCAGGCATTGGCGTTGCAGCGTGCCGATGCGATCTCCCAGCAGCTGGCACAGCACATTGCCACCGCCGGGCCGAACCTCACGCCGCTGGTCATGCTGATCGCAGACGCACTGTCGGTCAATGCCCTTCTGGTGGATCTGGCCGGCGTCCCGCTGGCCACGAGCCGAAGTATTCCGGAGGAGGACGAAGCCCTGGAAATCGTCTCGGACATTTTCGTCGGCGACGTGGTCGCCGCCAGGCTTCGCCTGCAAAGCCCGCGCGAGGCGGATCGGGAACTGCTATCGACGATCGCCGAACGGCTGGGCAGCATCCTCGCCTTGGCACTGGCGCAGCACCACAGGCCGACCCGCTCGCAAATTGCCGACTCGGCACTCATCCAGGCAATCATCCGCAATTCGAGTGCCCCCGAGATCCGCGAGTTGAGTGCACAGGTCGGCCTGTCGGTGACGACACCCATGGCGATCCTCATTTTCCGCAGCGTCGAACTGGGGCGCATCCGCGGCGCACTTGAACGGATCCTGCGCAGGCACAGCCCGGAAATCAAGACATACATGGATTCGGAATACCTCTACGGTCTCATTCCGCTGAACCCCGACTTCGCCCGCGCGGATCGCAGGCGCCTTCTGGAGCTGATGCGTGCCGACATCCACCCACTGGCCGTCCATGGTGTCATGGGGCCGGGCGTGCACGACGCCACGCACGGTTCTTGGTCGTTGCGCGAGGCGCTGCTTGCCGAACATCTGGTGAGCAGCATGCCGCATGCCGGCGGGCTCAGGGACTGCGACGACGTCGTCCTGGAACGGTTCTGCGCCCGGGAACTCGACGGCGATGCCGTTTACCGGTTCACCCAGGAACTACTCTCCGAACTCCTGGAACACGACGCCCAGCGCGGAAGCAACCTGGTCAAGACCCTTGAAACATGGCTGACCTCGGGCTGCAATTCAACGGCGACGGCCACCACCCTCTTCCTCGAACGCCAGACCCTGCACAAGCGGCTCAACAAGATCTTCGAGATCCTGGGCGGAGACCCGCGCGGCACCTCGCGCATGGCGGCGCTGCACCTTGCCACGAAACTCGCGCAAAACTCCTTCGAGCCGGTGCTGAAAACCTAGAGGACCGCGCGGATGGTCTGCTCGAAACTGGAGATATGCCCGAGCGCCAAGTCAGCGGCATCATCGGCCCGGCCCTCGACAATGGCATCGAGCAGGGCCACGTGCTCATCGACATGCCCCGCCACGGATGGAACCTTGTCCAGCACCAGGCACCAAATGCGGGTAGCCAGGTTGTCCAGGCGGATCAGCGTGTCCTCGAGGTGCGGGTTGCCGGCCGCCTTGTAGATCAGTCGGTGCACGTTGAGGTCGAAGGTCATGAGCCCGCGCTTGTCCACGTCGCGCTCCCCCAGCCGTTCGATGTCCCGCGCCAGCTCGGCCAGCTCCCGGCGGCTCCGGTCCGACGCGCTTTGCGCTGCCTTGCGGGCAGCCAGCGGCTCGAGGACCCGGCGGATTTCCGAGACATCGGCCAACTCGGTGATGTCCACGATGGTGGCAAAGGTGCCCCGGCGCGGATAGGAGACGACCAGATGGTCGGTCTCCAGCCGCTTGAGCGCCTCGCGCACGGGGGTGCGCCCGATGCCCAGCTCGAGGGCCAGCTGGCCGTCGTTGATCGGTTCGCCGGGCCGGATGTCCAGCATGATGAGGCGGTCTCGGATGTCGCGGTAGGCCTGCTCCGCCAAGGAAACGGGCGCTTCGGCGAGCTCTGCGGGAACTGCGATGTTGCTCATCTGACGACTCCTTAGCGTGGAAAATACGGGAAACATCTTAGTTTGGGTGCCGTTGCGACATCTTCCGGCAGGGCCATTGACAGCATGTGATCCCCATCATAGCATTGCAACCAGTTCTGATATATCAATCATCAACAACTTGTACTTCAGGAGTGGAAACCGGATGGCACTTACGACCACGACGCTCGTCGAGTCAACCTTGACCGAGAGCATTGCGACCCTTGATCCGGAGATTGCGGAGCGCATCGACGCGGAGCTGGCCCGCCAGCAGCGCGGCCTGGAAATGATCGCCTCGGAGAACCACACGGCCCT
>NZ_JBIVTO010000011.1:151143-171370 GCF_044756805.1 Paeniglutamicibacter sp. NPDC091659 | reverse complement strand
ACGGAAAACGCACCCCGGTTTTTGAGCTTTCGACACAGGATGCGCACGCACCGCACACTAACAGCACAGGACCCTGACAGAAGTCTTCTGGTCAAGTAGCGGCACGCATCTGGAAGGCATCTTAGTGTCGTAAGCCGATCCCCAACCGCGAAGCTCATCTGCCAAGAATAAGGCGATCAAGTATCCGTAAACACGGCGAAATCACGGCCTTCGAAATCCCGTAGATCCCGCCCGAAATATTGTCGCGGAAACCGCGCCCAAACGCTGCGTGTAAGCCATCCGCAATCTGCTCCTTGGAACCGCCTTAGGCTCACCGGTAGTAGGCGGCGCCAAACCCGTAGATGTCGATGACTTTGGCAGCAGGGATGCTCCGTCCTGAGGGCAGGCCGGACGCAAAATCAACGGTCGGGTAGGCAGTCGCCAGCCCGTCAATTTCTCTTTGATGGGTCTCATAGAACTCTCCGATGAGTTCCACGGTGTTCTCTCCGAATTGGGAGAACACCGTGCGTCTGCCTGCCGCCTTGGCAATGGCAGAAAAGGTCTGCATGAAGTATGAATCCAGGGAGGGGAAAACGCCCCATACTCCCATCATGGTCTTGGTGACCAAGGTGATTCGTCGTCCGCCTTCCGGCAGCAAGGCAGCGCCCAGCTCCTGGTACACAGAAACCAACAGTTCCTGGGTCCGCTGCTCGCCGAACTGTGCCGGGGTGAGGCCACTCATTTCCGGCGTATAGCGTTCAATCACGTCAAGCGCCTGCAGGTAATGCCGAGCATTGGTGTTCTTGAACAGGTACGACGAGCCGCGCAGCATCCCCCAACTGGCCAAGTAATATCCCAGCTGCATGCAACTGGCCTGCCGGTCCCCTCGTACACGCTCCAAGTCTGCAAAATGCTCAAAACAGAAATCCCACGACAGAACCCGGGCATGGCTGCCGACTCCCCCGGGACCACCCATAAAACTCTCAACGACAGAAGATATCCTGCCTGCATCTGAGTCGCGGCCGCCGTGGTCATCAAGACTCACTAAACGTTGGGTCACTGAGAACCGACCTGAATTGGGTGGAGGTCGGGTCCGCCCACCTCGTCAAGCACGCTGATCACTTCGTCTGCGTCATCCGAGCCATCCTGGCCGAGATCAGGCAACAGGCCGTGTACTTCCTCATCAGCGAGGCGAGGGTTCTTCTCCAGAAGGAAACGCCGACGGTACGCAATGTCTGCGGCGTCAAAGATCGACTCCAAGGTGGCCCAGTTGAAGGCGCCACCAATGGCGATCCCGGCTACGGGTACGATCTTGCCAAGCCCCTGCTTGGTGAGACGAGAGGTGAACTTACTCGCAAAGCGCTTGGAGACCTGAGCGACAACAGACTTGTCCAGGACCGCCCAGCTCTTGCCTCGTACGAGTGCTTGGGTGAGCTGCGAGATGTCGGCCATCGCGGCGGTCTTCGCGCTGACTGCGAAAGATCGTCTCTGGAAAGGCCCGGCATCCCGATTTACTTCCATGACGGGGAATCGCTGACTACAGTCGTCTTTGCAAGTCCGGAGTGCGGCTCACCGCAAGATCCACCTTGTGGCAAGCCGATGAACGGGCTCGCGTCCAGGTTCCCTTGGAGGCCCGTGCATTGAAGCGGTGATTGCCGGCATTTCAGCATTGTTCCTTGCCCTCACGAATAGCCGAACATAGCATTGCGGCAGGGAGTAAATCCCTCGCAACCGGCTTCCGGCCGGTTGCGAATCAAGGCCACAGAAGGACGCAACGATGGCAACAGGTACGGTCAAATGGTTCAATTCCGAGAAGGGCTTCGGCTTCATCGCTCCCGATGATGGATCTGCGGATGTTTTCGCCCACTACTCGGCCATTGCCAGCAGCGGGTACCGCTCCCTGGAAGAGAACCAGAAAGTTGAGTTTGATACCGTCCCGGGACCCAAGGGGCCACAGGCAGAAAACATCCGCCCGATATAACCCGCCGTCCCGGTCGTTACCCTGACGGCGCACTGCATCCCGGTCCGTGAATCCGAAGCGGAACCAACCGGACCCTGCGTTTGGCCCAGGTGGCCCGACCCTGGTTCGGAAACGGCGAAAGGCTTCAGCCATTCAGAATCGCTGAAGCCTTTCGATGCAATCGAGGTTGTCACCCACCTGCGTTATCCATGCGGTGAGCGTCTACGACGCTAGTGGCGGTAGTTCGGGTACCGGTAGCCGGGCGTCCAGTAGGGCACGTATCCGTAGTACTCCAGGATGCTGCCGTATGTCGCGCGTTCCCGGACCAGGCTGGGATCGTAGGGTGGCGAGCCGGCGATGTGGCTGCGGGTCTGGTCGATCCGCACTTCGTCGTCGGTGATGGCGGTGATGGAATCGACCGGTATGAAGGTCTTCTCCCGGCCGATGCCCAGGAATCCCCCCGAAGCGACTTCGATGAACCGCACCTTGTGCTCGGTGTCATCGACAAGCAGGTCACTGACCTTGCCGATGTCCTCGCCGTCCTTGTCCTTGACGTGCCGGTCGCGGATGTCCTCTTCCGCGTTGGCGACCGTTTCGCCGCTGTCGCTGAGTCGGATCAGCGTGCCGGTGTCTGGTGTCTCCATGGTTGTTCTCCTTCTGCCTGTGGACGAAGATGATCAGGTGCGGGCAGCGCCGGGCTCGGAGATCTGCTCAACCAGGTCCCCGATGCGGTCCCCGGGAAGGGTGCGTGCTGCGTCGGCTTGGGTGAGCATGCCGACCAGGTCGTGGCCGTCGATCACTGGAAGCCTCCGGACATTGTGTTCCTTCATGGTTGCCAGTGCCTCGCTGACATCGTCGTCGGCACCGATGGTGAGGGGCTTGCCCCGGGCCAGCTCGCCGGCCGTCATCGTCGTCGGGTCCCCGCCTTCCGCGATGCAGGCGACAACGATGTCCCGGTCTGTCAGCATGCCCTTGAGGCGGTTGTCATTTCCGCAGATGGGCATGGATCCGATGTCGAAATCGCGCAGCTTGCGGGCCGCGGCGGCGAGCGTTTCGTTCTCGCCGATGCACTGGACATTGCCGGTCATGATTTCGCGTGCAGTGGTCACACTGATCTACCTCCTGGCTGGGGTTTCGGCCGTGGTGGCCGCTCCGCTCCCTGAAGCAAGACCCCGTATCCGGGCAGGTAACTGCTGTGAGGGCGGGAGATGAACTGTGGTTCTTCCTACGCTAGGCACATGGTGATCGGATGTCGAGGTTCCCTGTCTGTCTGGGGGATATGGAAGCGAAAGCGGGCGGATGGGCCAAAGGAAGCTGACAGCGAGGCCGTCCGATGGACACCAGCAGCAACTTCGGCAACGGATTTGAGAACACGTTTGCCACCATCAGGGGTGGTCAAGGTCGAACCTTCGCCGTCTTCGATGTGTGCGATCCGCTTGAGGGTTCCGTGGTGCGCCCACTGCCGCTGCCCCGACTCGGCTCCGGAGTCCGGAGTCCGGAACGACACGAGTCTCTGCTGCGGTGCGCAGCGCACCTGCCAAACAGATCGAACGGAGCCAGCCGGCCGCGCAAATGGCTGGGAATGTATGAATCCAAGCGATCTGCTCGAAGGACCTGATGCGGCATCAGACATCCAGTCGACCTGCCGGCGAGAAAGACCAGCCGTGCCAGGGCTGAAGCAGGGGCAACGTACGCACGCTGCGCACCTGCGGCCGGTTTGACCAACCCAAAGAGGATGAGCGGGCGGGGAGCGTGTCTTGAATTGGGCGCCCCGCAAGCCGATGATGAAAATTACCAACGAAGAGAACGAAGGTGAGTTACATGCGTGGAAGCAACCTTGTATGGACAATCGTGGGTGTTCTGGTCATCGTTGCCTTGATCATCTGGATCGCTTCCGCGATCTAGGACATCTTCCCGAAGCGGTTCGAAGTAGCCCACCCAAAGGTGGAGAAACTACTTTAGGAAAGCCTTGGAACACAAACATCACTGGTGCTCCAAGGCTTCTTGTCCATGCTGGACTTGATGGTGCCTGTCATTTTATGGACCCTTCGCGGGGGCCTTGCACGATCCGCCTTGCCTAACCGGATAAACGGACTCTCGCCGCAGGTCCTTGGAGCTGGACAAGCTCATGATGCGCTCCACTAGCACCATGATCAAGGCAGCCTCCGGAAGGGGCGGCATCCATGGCACCCCTCGCATGCCAAGGCATTCGTGCGGGTTAAAATCTTTGCCTCCCCCTGCGGGTTTGGCGGCGCTATCTCCGCCTAGGGTGCGGTCAGCGCCTGGTGCTCGTCCGCCGTTGGAGTGGCCGCGTTCCAGGACGGGCTTTTGGCTTCGTCCACCTGGGCCATGGGTACCCCGTATTCCAAGGCGGTCTGCACGATTGCATCCAGCGTCTCTTCGCGTTCCCGGAGCAGCACCCGCGCGGAGGCCACGTCCTCGGCCGCCGCCCGGATCAGATCCAGCTGGTTCATTGTTCTTCCCCTTCCGTGGCACCGGGTTTCGCGGGCGATGCGGCACCCGACGTCGGCCCGAGACAGAACCCCGGCATGCGGTTTGGCATCGCCCTCGGCCATGGTTCGGGCAGTGGATCCCCACCAGGGGCCGCTGCCACCACCGACCTGTTCTGCCGGCCCGAAAGACGCCTAGACGTTCGGTGCCGAAGCGTGCAACGATGGCCAAGAGGCACCTGAGACTGGTTTCGGTTCTGTCCCTTCATTGCGTACCGATCCGGTTGGACTTTTGGCTCTCAACACCGAGGAGCACCTGTGCTAGCGAAGGATTCCCAAGGGTTAGGCCGCTCATTCGTTCACCAGGGCGACACCCTGCCCGCGCACGAACCTGTTCCCGAACCGCCGTCTCCCCCGTTGCCGGGGCCGGATCCCTTTTATCCCCCGGCTCCGCCGCCGGACACTGATCCCGACCCGCTGTATCCACCGGCGCCGGGGCCGTTGCCCGATCCGGCACCGATCCCGTACCCCGACCCCAGACCCGATCCGACCTGACATCCATGGCATTGCCCGGGCGGTGGAAGGTTGTCGGTCGCTGGGCTACGGGTGCGGACCGCAACCTGCAAGAGATGACACCCCCAAGGTCTCCGCCGAGGCCCCGATCCGGCGCTTGCACGGACCGCCCGTTGATCCTTTGCTGAACCCCCTATCCTTCTTCGTCGTCCGGGGGCGCGACATCGAAGGGTTCGAGTTCGGGTTCGAGGCCTTCCTCGTTGATCACCGGGATTTCTTCCGCCCCGGCACGGGCCTCGTGGCCGGATCCTTCGTCGACCAAAAGCTCGGCGTCCCGCAGCGGGTCCACGGCGTCCAACGTCCGGGTGTCATCTGAAGATCCTTCGGCCACGGGCTGGCTTTCCCGTCCGTCGAAGGGTTCGTCCACGGTTTCGTCGTCGTGGCCGGGCTCGAATTCGGGGGTTTTCGTTGGCATCGGGGCCTCCTGGCGGTGGGTGGGTCCTGCTATGAATGGCGCAGGGATTTGATCAGTTCGCTCTTGCGCTGCTTCGAGTATCCGGTCAGGCCGATTTCCTTGGCCCGTGTTCTAAGCTCGGGAACCGTCCAGTCCTCGTAGTCCCCGGCTTGACCGCCCCGCGTGGCCACGGCCCTGCGGCCGTCGCGTGCAGCGGCGTTGGCGATACGTGCGGATTTCTGCTTCGAGTTTCCCGCCTCCCGCAGTGCCTCGTAGAGTTCTTCGTCCTTGATTTGCGGGTTTTCCGACCTTGGCAGCCGTGGTCCTCCGATCAGCCGACCTGGTGGCATCAATACCGTGCAGCGTCCCCGCCATCCCCTTCGTCCCGGGTTTTGCGGGGTTGTTCCGGCCTGTTGGGATCGCCAGACTGTTCCTCCGGTGCGCCGGTGGCCTCGGTGCGGTGACGTCCACTTGTTTCGGTTTCAACCTCCGGATCGAGGGAGTCTGCCTTCATGGCTTGTTCCTCGGCTCGCGACTGGGCTGATTGGGCCTCCTCGGCCTGGATACGGGCCTCGTCGCGGAGGCGCTCGGCGTCAACCTCTGCCTGCTGTGCGTCGGCTGCCGCTCGGGCGGCCTTGGCTTGGCCTTCGCGTGCGTTGCGTTCCTCGGCCGCAGCACCCTGGCGGAGGTTCTCCGCCTTTTCGTGGTCCTTGGCATGCTTCCAGTGCCGGCCAAAGAAAAGCGCCAGGGCGATGATTGCCAGGACCACGACGATGAGAATGATGGTCCATGTTAGCTGGCCCGAGTCCATGATCATTGACCTCTTTTTCAATGGAACCGAAGGGGATAAGACCAGTAAAGCGCAAAACAAGAACGGTTGCTACGGCAGTGCAGCTGCCTTTCTCCGCTATTGGTGGCGGCAGGATTGGGATGGCATCCATCCCAACCACGGGCCCCGCACGCCGGGAACAAACCTCTGTTGCTCGCGGGAGGTTTGTGTTTACGATGAGCACAACGTTGCACCTGTGGTTGAAGGTACACGTGTTCACCGCTCCGTCGTGGGGACGACGGACAAACGGATGGGGACGTCATGGTTGATCTGCAGAGGTTCGAGAACGCGCACTATCTCACGGTGTCCGAGGTGGCCGTGTCGATGCGGGTGTCGAAAATGACCGTCTACCGGCTGGTGCATGCCGGGGAGCTGCCCGCCGTGCGGTTCGGCAGGTCCTACCGCGTGCCCGAACTGGCGGTGGAGGAATACCTGGTCGCCGAGCAGCACGCGGCCACGTCGCCGGCTCACCACCCGGCAACCCCCTGAGGTGAAGGGCCAACGACCAGGGTGCTCATCCCGACAAGGGCTAGGCCTCTTGGTGGTAGGTTCCGTTGACGATTTTTCCATCCGACCCCTGGTGCACGTCGGTGAAGTCAAGGATGCGCGTTCCCTCGACGGCCAACCACCCCGTCGGGCCGTATTCGGAAAGCACCTTGCTGTATCCGCTCTCGGGGACGCTGATGATCTGAAGCACTCCGCTGGGAAGAACCTTGTACCCGGTTCGCGAGGTGTGGTCCTCGCGATTGCCTCCGTGATGGGTGACCTTGTAGCTCATCGGTTCCTCTTTTCGCCGTGGCGAACCTGCCTGGTTGGCAGGTTGAGATCGAACCCTACCAACGAATACCCCGGCAGGACCCTGCCACGCCCAAAGCGCCCCTTCACCTTCTCGATTTGTCCTTCTCGGCCGCATCAGAATTCTCGGGGTTTCCCGCCTGCGCAGGCTGGCGGCGATCTGGTGCGGGCCGGGGCCGGCGGAAGGGTCACTGGGTCTACGAGGCAATCGACATGCCGGGGAGCAGCCCGGCATGCTGGCAACAGGGCCGATTTTCCGGCCCGGCACCGGTCAAGGCCAGTGCGCACCAAGGCACTGAGTCGTCAGCGCCGGGACAATGCACCGGCGGCTCCGGACGCCGCCAGGTGAACGTGCCACCGGGTTTGCCCCACCTTGCTGTTCGAACGAACGCCATGTCGGCCACTTCAGCTTGTTGCCCGCCACACACTGAGTTGTTCGATACGGAGAAAACACGCGACGATTGGCATTCGCCCGAAGGTGTGTGCCCCATCGAAAATCGGGCCCTCCCGGGGGCGTTCCCGCACCGTCTGGACCCAGCACAACTCACGATCCGTTTCCGCGGCTGAAACCCCGATGCAGGAATTCGGAGGAAAGCACCAAGCATGGTTCATGCCGTTCCAACAGGTTGCCGCTGTTGCCTCGCTGTCCATCCGGAAGCGTTCGGGAGGCGACGGGTTGGGAAAATCGCTACGCCCAGGGGATGCGCGGCCCAAAAGACTCCCGAAACCCGTTGGGTTCCCTTGATCGGCACGGTACCCGGTGGTCTGATGGATGCGTAGGCTTCGTGCCGATTCCCCAGACCGCATCTGACGGATCGGCGCGCCCAAGGATTTTCTCGAAAGGGCACCATCATGCTGAGCCATGAAGAGCTCAAGGGCCTGCTGGAATCCAATGCCAAGGTCTTCGGATCGGACGGCGAGATGATCGGGACCCTCGGCCACATCTACCTCGATGACCGGACCGGCATCCCCGATTTTATCGCCGTGCATACGGGATTCCTGGGAAGCACCGAAAACTTCGTGCCGCTCAACGACGCCGAGGTATCCAATGGAAACCTCTATGTGAAGTTCCCCAAGGATTTGGTGAAGGACGCACCGGACATCGATCCCGCCGGAGGCTTGAGCGCAGAGGACGAAAAGTGCCTCTACGACTACTACTCCCGGGCCGGGGTGGGAAGCCTGGAGGCCACGACCGGGCTGGATCCCCGGCAGCCCAACGACGGACATGACGCGCGGGAGAAACCGGATGCCACCGCCCCGGAGGAGCACACCGTCCACGTGGTTCGGGAAAGGCACGTGATCCGCGTTGCGGGTGTGGTCCACGACGACTTTGCCCCCGGGCACCCGCGCCTGCGCAAGGATGCCGTCTCCGAGCATGGGGAACACCGACCCGATTCGGTGGACGACCCGATGCTTCCACGATTGGGTCCTGTACCCGGACAAGACACCGAAGTGCATGTGGACAGCACGCCCGAGCGACCAGCATCCAGGCGAACTGGCCGCACCGATCATCTGGGCCCCTAGCGGAGCTGGGGCGTGAACCTCTTGGCGGGGGGTCACTCATTGCAGCCTCCCGCCCACAGTCGTTGGCAACAACATTGCCGACCCGCCGGGCCCGGCTTCCGCGCCGCGAGTGATCCGCGTGGCGGCCAGTAAATTGGTCCGGCAATCATTTCCGCAACCACGAATCAAAGGAGTATTGCCGTGGGCATCGGAGACAAGATCAGCAACGCGGCCAAGGACGCCACGGGCAAGGTGAAGGAGAAGGTCGGGGATGCCACCGACAACGAGAGCCTGCAGGCCGAGGGACTCAAGGACCAGGCCGTGGCGAAGGCCAAGCAGGCCGGTGAGCACCTCAAGGACGCGGCCAAGGACGTGACCGACAAGTAAGCCGGATGGGCCGGGCTCGGGATCTCTGACCGATCCGAGTCTGCGGAATCGGGGACTCCGCTGCACTGTGCGGCGGGGTCCCCGGTTTTCTGTCTGGCCCATTCTCCGGCCGGCTCGCATGGACCGGGCGGACCTGCCAACCGGGTTGAAGTTCCGGGGCCTTACTTCCTCGGCACGGTGTGCCTGCGATGAATCATGGACAAGGGTCCTCCGACCATGTTGAACCCCACGGTAAGGATGAAGGCTCCCCCTCGGTGCAAGGGAATGCGGCAGGCGGGTCCACCCCGTGATTAGGCGCAGACCCGCCCCGCCCCGCCTCCACGAATCCCGTCTCGGGGTCGATGACCTCACCTGCGGGACTCTCCAAGCCGGGGCTGGTTTTCGGTGGCGCGGCCATTCTGACTGGCCACAGGTCGATGGCCACGTCTCCTTGGTATGGGCGCCCCGTTCCGGCCGGGGCTATTCGTGCTAGGCGCTGCGGTGGCCCGACATCGATCGCATGATGAACATGACCGCGGAGACGATGAGGCACACAATGCCCACCCAGAGCAAGAACTGGAGGGACTGGACGAAGCCGCCGGTGAACAGCAGGATGACGGCCACAATGGCAATGATGATGGGCAACATGACGAACACCTTTCTGGTGCATGCTGGAACAAAACGTCACCACCATGTTAATCCCGTGGACAGCATGCATCCATTGCCCATTCCCGACTTTTTGCAGGCTTCACGTTCCGTGGGCTCGGTCCCGTTGCGATTTTCCCAACTCGGATCCGGCCACAAGATGTGTGGGTCGGCAGGCCACCGCCTGGGCTATTGAATGCCTCGTTTTCATGCTCCATCATTGACATGCGCAATACGAGCGCCACCCGAAAACGTCTTCTTTTTCGAAGGAACTCTCCGAGGACAAGCCCATGAAAGCATCACATGTCATTGCGGCTGGACACCGCACAAGCCCGCCATCGTCACCTCCAAACGAACGCACCAACGCCTTGATCCAAATGCACGGAGCGCATCCGACCTGCGATCTCTGCGAAACAGACGATTATCTGGTTTATGAGCGCGTCCGTGCGGTAAGAAATCCCGCCGGTGGTGGGCCGGCCGTGTGGGAAGTCGACTGTTGGTGCGGCAACTGCGAAACGTTCTACGGTTTCCGGACAACCAGCCCGCCCAAGGATCCCCAGATGGTCCTCGAGCGGATGGGCCCGCTCGGCGGCACAGGGCCGATCCGACACCCATAGACTCCCGAACTCACTCGTTCACCGTATAACCATCGTTCGCGATCGCCTGATGCTCCAACGATCCACCGGCCTGGCTCCCATGTTCGAGGGAACCGGAGCCACGCCGCTTCCAAAGAATCCGAACTCGCCAAGCGAAAGTAGGTACACACCATGCGTACCTTTGGCATGGAGGAAGAATTTTTCATCATCAACCCGATCACCGGCCTGCCCTGCGCACCGCCGGCCTCGGCGAGGACCGAACTGCTGGAACTCACGGTGGGCGGTGCCAACACCGTCGGCGAATTCCTCGCCTGCCAGGTGGAAAGCAACAGCCCGGTCTGCACAGAGGGTGCCGAGGCCCTGGCCACGGTGCGAAACTACCGGACGGCTTTGTCGCGGGCGACGATCGAGCTTGGCCTCCGGGTGGTTGCGCTGGGCACTCCCCCGCGCATCCCCGACGCCCCGGCCGTGGTGACCCCGACCGACCGGTACCGGGCCATCACGTCTCTGTGCGAGGGAATCGCCACCGAGCATTATCTCTCGGGCCTGCACGTTCATGTGGGCATCGAGGACCCGGACTCCGGCGTCATTGCACTGAACGAACTGCGCCGATGGCTCCCGGTCCTGACCGCCTGCGGGTCCAACTCGCCCTACTGGCGCGGAGGCGACACCGGCTTCGCTTCTTGGAGAAACATCCACTACCGGCGCTGGGCCATCCAGGGCATCCCGCCCCACTTCCTTAACCTGCCGGACTACCATCGGCGGATGCAGGTCATGCTCGACTCCGACGTCGTGCTGGATTCCGGGCACATCAGTTGGGGCGCGCGGCTCTCCACGCGCTACCCCACCGTGGAGGTTCGCGTAGCCGATGCCCAGATGAGTGCCTCCGGCACCGTCCTGCTCGCCCTGATCGTAAGGTCTCTGGTGGACACCAGCCTCAACGGTGCGCCCCCGGTCATCCCACCACTGGCGGATGCACTGGACCTAGCCCAGTGGCAGGCGGCCAAGTTCGGGCTGCAAGGCAACCACGTCGACCCGCTTGACGGGAAGAAGACCTCGGCGGTGAACATGCTGCGCAGCCTGATGGACTACATCCAGCACGCCCTGAAGCGGAACGGAGACGCCGAGTACGTCTCAGCGGGTCTGACCCGGCTCGTCGACCAGGGCACCGGGGCCGGCATCCAACGGGACCGCTTCCGCCACGGGGGATTCAACGCCGTGCTGGACGAAGCAGAGGCCGCCATCGCTAATTAGAAAACCCACGCCGCCCGGCGGCGCAACCGAATCCAAACACCGGCTGGGCCGGCGCCTCGCTACTCCGTCCGCTCCCGGCATCAAGTGCCGAATGAAATCGTTGAGCCGGATGACGCATACGACCCTGTTGGCTTGCTTTCCCTGGGAACCGACAAAGCAGAAGGATCTTTGCCTTTGTCGCCCAGGAGGCCGCCGGTAAACTGCTCACCACGTCCACCACCAGTTCCCTCGCTCCCGACGGCTACGCACAATTCCTCACCGACCTGAAGGACCACGTCCGCTCGGCGAAGGTGCAGGCCCAACCGATCGTGAACACCGCCCTCATCGACCTGTACTGGAACATCGGGAACCGGATCCTGGCAGAGCAGGAGCGCCAGGGGTGGGGAAGCGCCGTCATCACCAGGCTCGCCGAGGACCTGCGCCGGGAATTCCCGGACATGACCGGACTGTCCCGCAGCAATCTACAGTACATGCGTGCCTTCGCAGCCGCATGGCCTGACTGGAACGCAAATGTCCCACAGCCTGTGGGACATTTGCCGTGGGGCCACATCCGGGTCGTGCTGGACAAGCCCCCCTGAATTCCCGCGACTGGTACGCATCCGCGACCGTGGAACACGGCTGGTCCAGGAACGTCCTGATGAACATGATCATGAACAAGACGCTCGAACGGACCGGCACCTGGCAAAACAGGATTCGGAACTGGTGCAGCAAATGGCCAAGGACCCCTACGCCCTGGAATTCCTGGGCCTCACCGGGGAGATCGCCGAACGGAACCTCGAGCAGGCCCTCATGGACCGCATCGTGGAAACCCTGCGCGAGCTCGGACCCGGATTCGCATTCGTCGGCCGGCAGGTCCACTTCGACGTGGACGGCGACGACTTCTACCTCGGCCTGCTCTTCGTCCACGTGGAGCAGCTGTGCTACGTCGTCGTCGAACTGAAAACCGGGAAGTTCCAGCCAGAGTTCGCCGGCAAGCTCCAGTTCTAGATAACCCTTGTCGACGTCAAGCTGCGCCGGGCATCATTCCGCTAGCGGTCGCCCGATCTAAGTGGAGACGACTTTGGAAAATGACAATTGCTCAGCCGGAAACTGAATCGGCCTCTGCAACAGCAGCTAGAGCCGTATCTTCGACGCTCAACATCACACTGCTGTCCCGACGGTTGAAGAGGTATGTAGTAATCGTCCGGCCGCTGGCTTCCCAAATGCAAGGCGGCGTCCCTTCCTTGTCCCACGGATGATCCTGTTTTCCAAAGAGTTCGGAGAGCTGGATCCGTAGTTCGTTGAATCCGCTTTGAGCAGCTGGACCGCCGGATTCTTGAGTGCTGTAAAGCTGGACGGTCACACCGAGGAACTCCTGGTTATACGTGTCCCATGAGCCAAGCACTTGTATGCCGAGGCCGATGTCCAGCTCGGTCATCTGGTGTGGTGATTCTTCGTTCTCTAGCTCGTATCGGATCCCTGATTTGAATCCAAGGTGCGCGAATAGGATTTCGCGTTCTTCATCGGACCGTGGCCAAGGCTCGTCGAGCAATTTCTTGACGAGCTCCACGACGGTGCCAGGCTCGGGATTCAATTCCAATACAGGGTCGGTCTCGGACATAGTGTGAGCTTACCTCGCAAGAATTGAGACATAGTCTCTTATGGGTTCCACTTAAGGAAACGTGAACAGCGCGAAAAACAATCGTTTTCGGTCAACGCACACACCGATTATTGTCATTTTCGATTTAGATGAAGATCGATATTAAATCAATTTCGAGAACAGCTGCACAGGCGTACTGCTACCGTAAAAAACCTCGAGACGAATCTGAATCGCCGATCAGCGGAGACAACATGACCACTCGTATCAGCCGGAATCAAACCGTTTGGGTCTTGCTCGCCATTGCCATTACCGGGTTCGCTGTAGCCATTGCTGGCTACGGATACCTGATTGCCAGCAGTTGCGGGTCATCTGGGGCCGCAGAATTCTTCTCCGCTTTCCGCGCCTTCCACACCCCGGCAGGGTGTTAGAACCGGCAATTTTGGCTTAGCTATCAACAATGGGATACAACGGTCAGTTTCCCCATTGCAAGCGAAGACGAGCGGGCATGGACTCCTTTCCAACACGACGATGTCCCGCGGAGGGTTCGTCAAGGGTGGGGCTCAATTGCGTTTCCTGCCCGAAGTTTTAGACAGAGGATGTCATTTCATATAGCGTTGCATGCATGCAGGCATCCCCCAAGAGTCTGCATAACTGTATTCGGGTACCCCAAGCACCCGAATACGCAAGAGCCCCGCCGGTGACCCATTCAGTGGCGGGGCTCTTTCACGTCCGGAAGGTTCCGGTGAGAATCAGCTTCGAGACGCGGAACTCTCTGGCGTGTTTCGAAAGTGATGCATTGTGGCCGCGTTGCATTCGGTCCCGAGTGAGCCGGTGAACGGATCGAAACCCGGTGTCTTTCGTGCCCCCAAGACAGGAAAGCCGACCGGCGGCGTGGACCTGCCGCTGCGCACAACGCACGAGCCTAGCCTAGTCAAATGCCGTTAACAAGACTTGTTGTTCGTTCGTGGCAAGCATCACAATAACTAGCTAGGCTAGCTAAATTCCCAGCGTTTGATCAGAAACGGGACCTAGGGTCGAAAAGGTAAGCCAGATCATCGAAAGGAAACCCACATGGGACTCGGAGACAAGATCAGCAACAAAGCCCAGGAAGTAGCCGGCAAGGTCAAGGAAGTCGCGGGCAACGCCACCGACAACCCGGACCTCAAGGCAGAAGGCCACAAGGACCAGGCCGCAGCGAAGGCCAAGCAGGTCGGCGAAAACATCAAGGACGCCGCCAAAGACCTCAAGGACAAGTAGCCCTGCCCGGTCGCTACTCACCGTAGACGGCCGAATCCCCTTCGGGGTACATTTGGCGCCACAACTAAATAGCGTGCATTCGCTCTGGAAGGGTTATGTACGCCACCCAATAAATAAGCCCCACCCGATTCCGCAAGGAAAGGGTGGGGCTTACTTACTGTCGGCTGTTCCCGCCGAAATTGATATCCTGTCCGGGGCGCAGCCTCTTGGGGACCCTGCGCAGGTCAGCGGGGAAACCATTTCAATGGCCTTCTCACGGACGCCGGCCCCACCCGATCCTCGAGGCAGCCTAGGGGCTATTCGTCGCTCCCCCGACAGCCGACCGGGACTCAGGGGCCGGTAACGATGGTGGCCTCGACCGACTTTGCCCGGCTTATGCCGGTGATTTCGACGCCGTTTCCGTTTGGAAGGTTCGCCGTCCAAGCCGCATTTGGCGCCTGGCTCCACGTGAGGATTCCAAATTCGACTTCGGCCGCATCCTTTGCTTGAAGCAAGCCTTGATATGTTCCGAGATTTTCCTCATGGGCCGGATGAACAAACCGGGCACCGAGCCGGGGGCCGTACGTGACCCGGTAGAGCATGCACATTCGGAATCCCTTACGTTGGTCGCGGAGGCCGATCGCTGATCAACCTTTACACCGATCCTACCCAGATGAAACGCGCAGCCATGGTCGGCACACAAAATGGAATGCGCACACGTCAATGTCTCTTTTCATTGCCGCCCGGGAACCCCCGCGAGGCTCCAGGCGGGCGTCCCCCGGACCATGGCCTCCCCGCAACGTTGGTGTGGGGCAGTGCCCGCAAGGTACAGGCGGGACACCCGAAAACCGCGTCGGTCGGCCTTGATAGGGTCCAATCACACCGCAAGAACCCAGGCCAGCGGCCCGGGAACGTCACAACGGGTGGTTGTGCAGGGCAATGGCCCATGTTTGACTGTGGGCGGGCCATGAGCATGAATCGCGAACCAACGATGATCGAGGTGCAAAATGTCGAAGCGAAGCCAAGCAACGGACGGAACCGGCACCGCGGCCGAGACTGCGGCGAAGGACGCACTGGCCCCGGAACCGGAGGACGAACGCAAGCCCGAATCCCCAAACGACATGAACGCGGCCTCTTGGAAATACGCCCTAGGACGCTCGGTGCACGAATTCTCCAGGCTCAAATGCACGGACCTCGGCGCAACTCTGGCCTACTTCGGGATCCTTGCGATCTTCCCGGCACTGTTGGCGCTGGTCTCGCTGTTGGGGATCGTCGGGCAGGCCGAGTCCACCACGCAGATGATGCTCCAGGTGATCGAGAACGTGGCCAGCCCGGAAGTGGCCACCACTCTGCAGCAGCCCATCGAGCAGCTTTCCGGCACGCGCGCTGCCGGGTTCGCTTTCTTTGTCGGCCTCGCCGGCGCCCTGTGGAGTGCTTCGGGCTACGTAGGTGCGTTCGGCCGGAGCGTGAACAAGATCTACGGCGTGGCCGAGGGCCGCCCCTTCTACAAACTCAAGCCATTAATGCTATTGCTCACCGCTGCCCTGTTGTTGGTCACCGCGCTGATGGCGGTCATGCTGGTGGTCTCCGGCCCGGTGGCCCGTGGCATCGGCGAGGCAGTGGGACTGGGCGATGAAGCCTTGACGGTGTGGAACATTGCCAAGTGGCCGGTGCTGGTGCTCTGTGCCGTGGGGTTGATCGCGGCACTGTACTACGGAACCCCGAACGTCAGGCAGCCCAGGGTGCGTTGGCTGAGCCCGGGCTCGGTCGCGGCGCTGGCGGTGCTCTCCCTGACAACCTTGGGCTTCTTCTTCTACGTCTCCAACTTCGGGAACTACAACAAAACCTACGGCACCATCGGCGGGGTGATCGTATTGTTGCTCTGGCTGTGGATCGCAAACCTCTCGCTCCTCTTTGGCGCGGTGCTCGATGCGGAGACCGAGCGGGCCCGCCAATTGCAGGGAGGCATTGAGGCCGAGCGCTCGCTCCAGCTGCCCCCGCGCGACATCTCAGCCAGCGACAAGGCGCTGGCCAAGGAGAAGGCCGACATCGACCGCGGACACCTGCTGCGCCTCGACGCGCAGGACGAGGCCCGCGCCAAGCAGCAGGCAGAACAGGCCAACGCTAGCGAATAGGGGCATGTGAAAAAGTGAAGTATCCGACGCCGACGCGGATTTCCGCCAAAACGGACAGCTCCAGACATGTAATCTGTCCGTTTCGTCGCCAGGGAACCCGTCTTCACGGGGATTGTGTGTAGTCAAGGCCATTGCCTTGGCTCGCACACGGCAAGCACTACACTGCGACCCTATGGATCCTCCGGGCCAAGGGAAATCCGCGGGCCCTCACGATCGTTGCCGGGCGCTATGAGGTATTGGCACCGGAGACTCGACGAATTCACAAACCCCAAGCATGCGAAGGCCCCGCCTGCAGGAATCCTTTCCACAGAGGAGAAGTATTCTGATGAAAGGCCCCAGGACACATCTGTCGACTTGACTCGAGTGAAATACGGGCGTTCGCAACACAGACCGTCCTGGGGCTAAATAGCCAACAGCCGATAATGCACATATAAAACTGCGCGCATACGTCCAGGCGCTGTGGGGCATCGGTCCGCCTAGCCGATGCCCCGTGGTCTTGGCTAGGCGGAGACGTCCGCGTCGTACGTTGCCCGCTTGGTGTTGGCCAGGCGGTTGATGTGGCGGTGGCGCAGGTGCTGGAATGCACTGACCAGCAGCGCCGCGGCGAGCACCAGGTAGAGCGTCAGCGTGATCGGGCTGCCGACCAGGATCCCCAGGTCGCCCTCGGACACGGCCAGTGCGCGGCGCAGTTCGGTCTCGGCCATGGGGCCGAGGATGACGGCGATCAGCACCGGGGCCAGCGGGATGTTGAAGCGGCGCATCATGAAACCGACCAGGCCCACGCCGGCGAGCATCCACAGGTCGATGACCGAGGAGCTGATCGCATAGACGCCCAGCATCGAGAAGACCGTGATCCCGGCGTAGAGGTAGTGCTTGGGGATGGTCAGCAGCTTCGCCCACACGCTGGCGAACGGCAGGTTGATCATCAGCAGGATAAACAGGCCGATGAACAGCGAGGCCAAAAGCGCCCAGACCAAGTCCCCGCTGCGCTCGAACAGGAGCGGGCCCGGCTGCATGCCGTACTGCTGGAACGCGGCCAGCATGATCGCCGCGGTGGCGGAGGTCGGCAGGCCCAGGGCCAGCAGCGCGCCCATGGCGGTTCCTGCCGTTGCGTTGGCGGCCGCCTCCGGGGCGGCAAGGCCGCGGATGGAACCGGTCTTGCCGAACTCCGGGTCGTTGCGGCGCTTGGCCAGCTGCTTCTCCGTGCCGTAGGCCAGGAAGGTCGGGACCTCGGCGCCGCCGGCGGGAATGAGCCCGAACGGCGCTCCGAAGGCGGTTCCGCGCAACCAGGCTGGCAGGGCCTTTTTGAAGTCGGCGAAGTTGAGCCTGGCCCGTCCGCCGGATTTGACCTGAGTCACCAGAGGATCGCGGTGGATGCGGGAGGCGACATTCAGGACCTCGCCGAGCGCCAGCAGGCCGACGGTGATGACGATGACCGATATGCCGTCAAATAGTTGCGGCATGCCCAGGGTGAAGCGTGCAGTGCCGCTGGGGCCGTCGATGCCCACCAGTGCCAGCGCCAGTCCGATGCCCAGCGCGGCAACGCCGCGGATCACGGACTCGGCCACGACGGCGGAGATGGCCAGGAAGGCGAAGACCGCCAGCGCGAAGTACTCGGCCGGACCGAACACGGTGGCGAGCTTGACCAGCGTCGGGGCAAAGAACACCACGAGCACCGTGGCGATCAGGCCTCCGATGAAGGCGCCGATGGCGGCGGTGGCCAGTGCCTTGGCCGCATGCCCGTTCTTGGCCATGCGGTGTCCCTCGAAGGTGGAGGCGATCGCCGAGGAGTTCCCCGGGGTGTTGAGCAGGATACCCGAGGTGGAGTCGCCGAACAGTCCGCCGAAGTAGATTCCGGCGAACATGATGAACGCGGCGGTGGGTTCCAGAGAGAAGGTGACAGGCAGCAGCAAGGCCACGGCCATGGCCGAGCCCAGGCCCGGAAGCACGCCGACGGCGGTGCCGAGAACCGCGCCGATCAGCACCCAGAGGAGGTTCATGGGCGTCAACGCATGGGAGAAGCCCTCCATGAGTAGCATGAGTTGATCCATTAGAGAATCCCTCCCAGGAAGCCCGAAGGCAGGTTCAGTCCAAGTCCGGCGCTGAAGGCCAGCTGGGTGCACGAGGCGAAGATGATGGCAACGCCGAAGTCAAAGAGCTTGCGCTTGCTGCCCAGGGCGTAGGAGATGATCCAAAAGAGCATCGTGGCGCTGAGGATCCAGCCGACGGGGTTCAGGATGGCAATGAAGAGCACGACGGCGCCGAAGACCAATGAGGTGGTGCGCCAATCCGAGAAGGTTTTCCAGGTCTTGGCCACGGATTCGCCATGATCGGCGGGGGCGGCCGCGGGGATCGTGGGAACGGGAGAAATCTGGGCAATGTCGCGGAGCATGTCGGCGGAGAATTCCCCGTGCCCCGGGTGGACCCGGTTATCGGGCACATTGGGTTTGCGCAGGATCTGGACGGCCAGCAGCGTTCCGCTGAGGAACAGAACGAGGCACACCAGGATCGGGAAGAGCCGCGGTCCGGGAGAGGCACTGCCTTGCACGTTCATCTGCGCGGTGCCGATGGCCAGGAAGATGCCGATGGCGTAGAGCAGTCCGACGACGATGAATTCGCTGCGTCCTGACCAAAACCCTCCCCTGCGCCGCGGAACGTTTGCTGAGTTTTCGTTTTCTTCCTTGGTGACGGTCACAGTCCCAGCTCCTTGACGATGTCTTTGGCGGTGGCCACTTCTTCCTCGATGAATCCCGCGAATTCATCGCCGGTGGAGAAGGTGTCCGTCCAGTTGTTGCGTTCCAGGGATTCCTTCCAGAGGTCCGAGGCATGCATTTCGGTGATGATCTCCACGAAGACTGCCTTGGCTTCGTCGCTGATGCCGGGTGCTGCGACGACTCCCCGCCAGTTGGACATTGAAGCATCAACGCCCTGCTCGATGAAGGTGGGGACATCCACGCCTTCCAGCCGCTCGGGGGAAGAGATGGCCAGGGCGCGCAGCGTGCCGGCCTCGATCTGGTCACTGACCTCGTTGTAGCCGGACATTCCGGCGGCCGTGGTGTGTGAGAGCAGCGAGGTCAACGCCTCGCCGCCGCCTGAGTAGGCAACGTAGTTCACCTTGGTCGGGTCGATGCCGACTTTCTGCGCGACCAACCCGCTGAGCAGGTGGTCGATCGAGCCCAGTGATCCACCGCCGATCGAGTTGGCTCCCGGGTTGGCTTTCCACGCAACCAAGAAGTCATCCAAGCTCTGGAAGGGGGAATCGGCGGGCACCACCAGGGCGGCGTAGTCGTCGGCCAATCGGGCAATGGGAACCACATCGGCCATGGATTCCGGGTTGTCGGCCAACGCGATGGCCCCGACCATTACTCCGCCGGTGACGAGCAAAGCGTCCTCGCGACCCGGGGTCTGAACAAACTGGCTCAATCCGATCGTGCCACCGGCACCCGGAACGTTGACGACCTGTGGGTTGTTGACGATTCCCGCTCCGCGAAGCGCCTGCTGGGATTCGCGGGCGAATCCATCCCATCCTCCGCCCGGGGCTGCGGGGGCTATGAGTGTGAGCTTGCTTCGTGCGGTGCTGGTGCCGCCAGATAGCGCGGCGTTGATGAACGCCAGCGCGGCGACGACAACCACGAGGAGGCCAAAGAGGCCGGTGAGTATTGGCTTTTTCATGTTTCTCGATCCGTAACGGCTTCGTTGGTCGGTCAGAGCGGTTGTGCGACAGCGGTCAATGACCCACCGAGCGCGTCCGAACGATTCTGGATACGCTTGTACACAATGAAATACTTTTATACCCGTGATTCCCATCACATGCAATTCTATGACGCCCCGGCGGGGGCGGGGGGGCGGGGCCCGCCGGGCGCGGGCGGGCGGCGCGGCGGCCGGGGGGGGCGGCGGGGGGGGGGGGCGCCGGCCCCGCGAGGTTGTTGTTTT
>NZ_JBIVTO010000011.1:0-151133 GCF_044756805.1 Paeniglutamicibacter sp. NPDC091659 | reverse complement strand
TGGGGGGGGGCCCCCAGTGGGGTGCGTGGGGGGTTTCAACACCCCCCCCCCCCCCCCCCCCCAACCCCCCCCCCCCCCCCCCACGCACGACGCTGCGGGGGTCCATTCTCCTAGTGTTCCGCCCCCGCGGGGCTTCGAAGCGGATCTTCATGGAAGCTTGATTAGTTGCATACAGTTGTATACATTGGTGTCCAATTGTCGTTTGAGAGGAAAAAATGTCCCGGAATCAAGAAAACAGCACAGGCCAGGCGGACGTCATCGTGGTCGGCGGGGGAAACGCGGGATTCACGGCGGCCCACGCAGCAGCCGTCCGTGGCCGCTCGGTCATCCTGCTGGAAAAGGGCCAGCAGGAAATGGCGGGAGGCAACAGCTTCTACACCGCCGGCGCCACCCGCATCGTGCACGATGGCCTGGATGACCTGAAGGGCCTGGTCGTATCCGACGATCGGCACGATCGCACGGTTGTGCCCGCCTACAGCGCCGAGGAATACGCCGCAGACCTCGCCAAGGTCACCGAGGGCCGCAACGATCCCGAACTGACCGAGGTCCTGATCGCCGAAAGCCAGTCGACCCTGCGCTGGCTCAACGACCTGGGCCTGAAGTACCGCCTGATGTACGAGCGCCAGGCCTACGAACGCGCGGACGGATCGTTCCTCTTCTGGGGCGGGCTGCATGTCGGAAACGTCGGCGGCGGCGAAGGCCTGATCGCAGACCACACCCGGGTGGCCACCGAGCTTGGCATCGACGTCCGCTACGGGCACGCGGCCACCGAACTGATCGTCGAAGACGGCAAGGTCGTGGGCGTCGTCGTCTCAACCGATGAGGGAAGCCGGGAAATCCGCTCCGAATCGGTGGTCCTCACGGCCGGCGGATTCGAGGCAGACGCCAACTGGCGCCGCGAGCACCTGGGCGAGGGCTGGGAAAACGCGAAGGTCCGCGGCACGCCCTACAACACCGGAGACATGATCGCCGCCGCCCTGGCCATCGGCGCCGCCAAGGGCGGGGACTGGGGCACCTGCCACTCCGTGCAGTGGGATGCGTTCACCGCACGGAACGAAAGCAACCGCGAACTCACCAACCGCCTGACCCGGCAGAGCTACCCGCTGGGCGTCATCGTGAACACCGAGGGCAAGCGGTTCCTCGACGAAGGTGCTGACTTCCGCAACTACACCTATGCAAAGTACGGCAAGGAAATCCTCAAGCAGCCAGGCTCGGTGGCCTACCAGATCTTTGACGCAAGCCTGCGCCCGATGCTCCGCGAGGAGGAATACGACATGCCGGGCATCTCCGTGCAGAGCGCCGGCACCATCGAGGAGCTGGCGGCAAAGATCGGCATCGAACCGCAGGCGCTGGCCAAGACCATCGACGCCTTCAACGACTCGATCGACCGCGAAAAGGCGTTCGACCCGACCGTCAAGGACGGCCGCAAGGCCGCCACCGAACCGGTGAAGAGCAACTGGGCGGCCCCGCTGGAAACCGGTCCGTTCTACGCCTATGGTGTCACCTGCGGAATCACCTTCACCTTCGGCGGCATCAAGTCCGACACCCACGGCCGGGTACTCAACGGCGACGGGGCGCACATCGGCGGGCTCTACGTTGCCGGTGAAATGCTTGGCGGGCTCTTCAGCACCAACTACCCGGGTGGAACGGGCCTTGCCGCGGGCTGCGTCTTCGGCAGGCGCGCCGGTTCGCTCGCGTAGAATCTCAGATAACCGCATCGCCAAAACCACAGCTTCTCGAGGAACCCGAACATGACAAATGCCATCGCCTCGCCGCGCAACGACGGGGAAAGCATTTTTCTCACCTTGCGCGGGGAGATCCTGTCCGGAGTCCATCCTCCTGGCACCCCGGTGCGCGAAACGTCCCTCGCAGAACGCTTCGGCGTCTCCCGGACCCCGGTCCGGGAGGCGCTCTCCCGCCTCCAACAGGAACGACTCCTGGAGCGGGTCGCCCGGGGCCTTCAGGTTCCCCAGATTGACCCTCAGCAGGTCATCCAGATTTACGACATGAGGATCCTGCTGGAGGCCGAGGCCGCCGGGCAGGCCGCCAAGAGCCGGCAATTTGCCGACCTCATGCAGCTCGAGGCGCTGCTGCAGCGCGACCGTGCGCTTGAGGATCCTGACGACCACACCAGGATCGTCACGAACCTGGAATTCCACGCGGCGGTGTGGAACTGCGCCCACAACCCGGTCCTCAGGGACCTGCTGGACCGATTGTCCACGCACCTGATCCACGCCCCGCATTCCACGCTTTCCGTATCGGACCGCTGGGCCGAATCCCTGGGGGAACACGCCGCACTGGTGCAGGCCATCGAGGCACAGGACTCCGCGGCGGCAAGCACCATCGCTCGCGCGCACATGGAAAAGGCCCGTACTCTCAGGCTGCAGCTGCTCAAGCAGAATGCGCTGCGCAATTCGACCATCGGCGGGCACGCTGCTCGTTGAGTCATCGCCGTTAACGGAAGCCGCTTCGTCGCACTGAATTCGAGATTAGCTCCGGTACCTCCAACGCCCGCAAGGGGTGGACAGGGGCTTGGCCGTGCCGCGAACCACCGTCCTCCAGGGACGGGAAGCGCTGACGCTCGATCCTCTGGCGAATGCCTCCACCTTCCACCGCATGGAGGGCGACCTCGAGGTCGTTGCCCACAAGCGTGCTACCCCAGGCACCGGCATTGTGAGCCGTCCCACGGAGCCGGAATATTGTTCAAAGCCGATGGAAACACAGTGTTGTCGTTCGACGTCCACACACTCCACCCAAACACCACGAAATAACCCGTCCACTCGGAAACACCGCTAAGGGCACATCTGAACATGGGGGCGACCTACATACGCCCCCAACAATCCGTGCCGGTTTGCCGACGTCCTTTCCAACGACTACGAACTCGTTCCTGCTTTCTTGGGCAGAAGTGCTGGCACACGTTCTGCCCTGGCCTCCGGGTGGTGATCCTGTGGTGGCCTCCCGGGTCCCTGAAATGTGGGAGGAAGAAGTCAACGACGTGGGTAGTGCGCTGCCCTCCTCTTTCACAGAGTCCAAGACGACGAGGGCCGGGCCGCCCACCCTCCGTGCTCCCGAACCCGGGCCCGGCTCGTCACAAGCCCCTTGTCCCGGTCGACATGGTGGTTCCCCCCTACCACCCGGTGACCGCTCGCATCCGGTCTTGGTTTGGCCGTGCTCCACGTTCCCTTTCTGCGGCAGGCTCGGGGTGTGGAAGACACCTGATGGCGCTTGGCGCGCCGAGTGGAAGCATGCAGCTGCCCGCCGCAGCTTCCAGGCGGTGCCGGGCCGGTGAACCTCCAGTCCTCGATAGCCCGCGCCAAATCGTTACCGGTGGTTGACCGGTTCCGCTTCGGCCTACAAAAAGGTGGCCATCCCGTTGGCATGGGTGACCGGCACCCGGACTCTTTCCTGTGGCGGGGTGGGCGGCTCGGGCGGCCGAGGCATCTCGGTCGTGGCCGCAACCCGGCCGGATGCGCCGTCGGAGGATCGGGTTCCCGGCCGGATCGTGTCCGGGGTCCTGCCGGGAGGAGCACCTGCGTCCGGCCTGGGACGGCCCACGGTTTCCGTGGCAGGGCGGGGCATCGCTTCCCTATCATTCGGCTGCCCGGAAGCCGTAAAATTGGCGGTGTCGCGGGCAACGAGGCCGGCCACCATCCTGTCCGCCGCCACCTGACGGTGACCCACGGAAATCTGCAATCCCAGACCGGGCCCGTCGATTCCGGACGGAGGAACCCTCGTGAACACCAGACCGACAGACACGGCCCGCATGACCCCGCAACAGCGCCGGGTGGCCGGTGCCACCATGATCGGCACGACCGTGGAGTGGTACGACTACTTCATCTACGCCAACGCCGCAGCCCTGGTCCTGGCCCCGCTGTTCTTCTCCCCGCTGCAGGGGCCCATGGCCTCGATCGTCTCCTTCGCCACCGTGGGCATCAGCTTCCTGTTCCGCCCCCTCGGGGCCGTGATCATGGGCCGGGTGGGCGACCGCTACGGCCGCCGGATCGTGCTGATCATCACCCTGATCCTCATGGGCCTGGGCACCACCCTCATCGGCGTCCTGCCCACCTACGCCACCATCGGGGTGTGGGCCCCGATCCTGCTGGTGCTGCTGCGCATCATCCAGGGATTCTCCGCCGGCGGCGAATGGGGCGGGGCGGCGCTGATGGCCGTCGAACACGCCCCGGCCGAACGCCGCGGCAGGTTCGGGGCTTTCCCCCAATTGGGCGTCCCCGCCGGGATGCTTCTGGCCTCCGGGGTCACCGCCATCTTCGCCGCTGCCCTCACCGACGAGCAGTTCCTGGCCTGGGGCTGGCGGGTGCCGTTCCTGCTGAGCTTCGTGCTGATCTTGATCGGCCACTACATCCGCACCCGGGTCGAGGAGTCCCCGGTGTTCCACGAGCTGGAGGCCACCAAACAGACTGAGACCGCGCCGCTGTCCACCCTTTTCCGCGAGCACCCCACCAAGGTCGTGCAGGCCACGCTCGTCTTCATGGGCAACAACGCCGCCGGCTACATGCTCACCGGCGGCTTCATCCTGGGCTACGCCACCAAAAGCCTGCACATGAACGCCGGGACCATCCTGAACATCATCACCCTCGGTTCGGTGGCCTGGCTCATCTCCACTTGGGTCTCCGGGGTGCTCTCCGACCGCATCGGGCGGCGCAGGATGTACATCATCGGATGGGCGTTCATGCTCGCCTGGCTGTACCCGCTCTTCCTGCTCATCGACACCGGCCAGGTGGGCCTCGTCGTCGTCGCCCTGGTGGTCTTCGGAGCGGTCATGGGCCTGTCCTACGGACCGCTTCCGGCCCTGTACGCCGAGCTGTTCCCCGCCCGCATCCGGCTCAGCGGCGCCTCCATCAGCTACGCGATCGGTGCGGTGCTCGGCGGGGCATTCGCCCCCACGATCGCCACCGCGCTGGTGGGCAGGTTCAACACCACACTCGCCGTCTCAACGTACCTGTTCGTGCTCGTGGTGGCCTCGCTCATCGCCACCCTGACATTGAAGGATCGCACCGGGTCCAACCTCTACCCACCCGAGAGCAAGCTGCAGCCGTTGGAGGACGACGACACCCCCGGTCCCACCCACAACCTCTGAGAGCGGCGCCCCGGGCCAGGCCGCGGGCGTTCGGGGTTCCCGAATGATCGCCGGGCGACGGACCGCCCGGGGCACCGACGGGTCTCCTTGGGGCTCTACGACGAACGGTTGGCCACGCTCCCCGGTTTACAGCGCCTCAGCTCGACCCGGGTCATGAAGAACGTCGTCGGCAACGCCCCGCTACCGCTGTAGCGAATGCCGACCCAAATTCGGTGTGCTCCCCGATTGCTCCGCAACCGGGGAACAATCAAGGAGCACACCCTCGGGCTTGGCAGCCTCCGAGGATTCATTGGCTGCCAAGCACAGAGGTCCAAGGCTCCTTGGACGCGCACCCGAACGGGCAAGGCGTTAACGTCTGCGGCCGCGGTCAGGCTGGTGGGCTACCGGTCACCTATCGTGGACGGCCAGCAACCTCTCTGAGTGCACAATGTATCCAGATGGCGTCATTTCCCGGCACATCATCGATGCGGGGCCGGAATCAAAGCCCGGCCAACCCGGCGGGCGATGCAATGCCCCATAAACTCACGGTCGCCGATGGTGGCACATATGTATAGCCGAATCGCGAAGCAGAAGTGGTTTGAAGAAACCTGGAGAACGTCTCCATGAATCAAAGCCAGACCCTCCCCGCAGCCATCCTCCACCTGGGATGACCGTGCCAGTGAGTCATAACGATTCAATGCCAGGATATGGCAAGTCGACCCACAAAGTCCTGACCGATATCGAAAGTT
This sequence comes from Paeniglutamicibacter sp. NPDC091659, assembly GCF_044756805.1. Taxonomy (NCBI): domain Bacteria; kingdom Bacillati; phylum Actinomycetota; class Actinomycetes; order Micrococcales; family Micrococcaceae; genus Paeniglutamicibacter; species Paeniglutamicibacter sp. NPDC091659. The sequence continues at coordinate 145,307 of NZ_JBIVTO010000011.1, read as the reverse complement.
CCTCCCGAGAGTCAATCCGTCATTCAGCTTCTGCGGGGCGCTGCGAGGCGGACATCGCCAAGAACGCGTGCGCTCGTCCGCGCCAAGGCTCGGCGCGAGAGCAGGCGGGTGCTCAGCGCGGTGATGTGGTTCATCCGACCCGAGACGATGCTCGGACGACCGTTCGCCCTGACCATCTCGCGGAACGCGGTATCGATCACCTGTGCAGGAGTCTGCTGTCGACCGACCGATGCGTCGCTCGTGCCAACCACATCGAAGAACTCCGTTTTCGTGGATCCGGGGCTCACAGCGAGCACTCGCAGCCCGCTCCCCCGAGCCTCGGCCCAGAGCGCCTCGGTGAAGCTCAATACGAAGGCCTTGGTCGCGCCGTATACCGCCATGCCGGGTGTCGGCTGGTACGCCGCGGTACTCGCAATCATGATGAGTGCACCACGACCCTTCAACAGCTGCGGCATGAGGAGCCGTGACAGCTCGACCACCGTTCCCACGTTCAGCTGCATCTCGGCCACCATGCGGTCCGGATCAGCGCCATCAAACGCGCCGTGGCTTCCGAAACCGGCGTTGTTGACCAGCGAGGTGACATGGATTTCGCGGCGTTCGAGCTCGGCGCACAAAGCGTTCGCAGCACCGGTGACACCCAGATCGGCCGGAATCACCTCGATCCGCACGTTCGATGAGGCGCGTAGTTCGGCCGCGAGCGCCTCGAGCCGGTCGGCTCGTCGTGCGACGAGTACCAGGTTGGATCCGCTCGCTGCGAAGCGCTTGGCGAATTCGACGCCGAGGCCGGAGCTCGCGCCGGTGATGAGAGTGGTCCCCCCCACTAAGGTCCAGTGTCATATTGGGTTCCTTTGGTCGATAAGTTCAATGTTGACAGTGACACCATTGAACACATCGTCGACGTTGTTGTCAATGTCAACATTCCTGTAGGATCATCGAGTGGACACCCAGCACTATCACCACGGCGATCTTCGCCGAACCCTGCTCGAAGCCGCGGCAGCCAGTATCGAGACCGTAGGCGTTGAAGCACTCTCATTGCGGCAGTTGGCACGCGATGCAGGCGTCAGCCACGCAGCTCCGAGCCGGCATTTTCGGGACAAGCAGGCGCTGCTAGACGCGCTTGCAGAGGACGGATTCAACCGACTCACCGCATTCCTGCATGAGGCGACGCATGAGAACGCAACCACGCCGGCCGCGGTTCGCCGTCGTTTCGATGACCTCGCGCGCAGCTACGTCACCTTCGCGCTCGCCCAGCCCACGCTCCTCTCCCTCATGTTCGGCCTGAAGCATTCACCCGATGCCCGTGCCGAGCTCCTCGCCGCGGGACATGCCTCGATGGAGCTCACGATGCGCATCGTGATCGCAGCGCAGGAGGTGGGGGCGATCGCTCCTGGCGATCCGCATCGCATCGCACTCGTCGCCTTTGCGACGTTCCATGGAATCGCGACACTCTCCTCCGGAGGCCTCATTGATGGAACGTCGGCCGACGAACTGGTTGCGACCGCGAGCGAGCTCTTGTGGCGCGGTCTCCAGCCATGAGCAGCTGAGGGCTTCCTGGTCGTGCGCGCATAGTTCCTGGATGTGCTCCACGCGATGAACGGGCCAGTCCGGGTCAACTCATCCTGAGCCGCCGCGCCTAGCTTGCCAGGAACCCACGAGACGCTATTTCGCCGCGCCTGTACATTCACGGCCTACGAGTATCTTTACTTCGATCGCTCCGGACGTTCGGCCAACGCTGAAGCCATGGCGGTGATCTGGGCGACGAGAACGGTGCGCCGCACACCATGCTCAACGCGGGTTCCAAGCATGAGATCCGAGAGCTGCGGCAGGGTCCAGTATGCGGTGGCAAGGGAGACGACGGTGAGCAGTAGATGGGCGGAACCTTCCACCCCGAGAGCTGGGCAGGCGGATTGGATCATGGCCGCATTCTCGCGGCAGGCTCTGGCTCTGGCGTCGCGGTCCGCATCGAGCACCCCACGCTCGAGGCCTTCCCATGCGAGCAACCGTGGCAGTGCGGGGTGTTCGGCATATTCGTCGTGCAGGCACCCTGCGAATTCTCCGATAGCGCTCGCACCCTCGCCTTCCAGGGGAACCGCGGTCAGGAAGCACTCAAGGGAGTGCGTAAGTACCGCGTCGAAGAGGCCCTCCTTGTTGCCGAAGTATTGGTAGATCCGTTCCTTGTTGACGCCGGCATCGCGCGCCACGGCGTCAACCCGGGTCCCCGCCAGCCCCCGTTGCGCAAAATGCGCGGTTGCTGCCTCGATGAGTAGTGCGCGCGTTCGTTCGGTGTCCCAGGCCATGAAATCAGCCTAGCTCAAACTCCAACCGTTTAGTTGGAAATTTGAAGCGCGTGGGTTAGTGTCGTGAAAATACCAACTAAATGGTTGGGAATTCGAAGCGGTGTTCTGTCGAGAAGTCGAGGCGGCAGCGAAGGGGACAGAAATGAAGGCATTGCTCTTGGGCGCCAATGGCGCAGTCGGCGGTCATATCCGAACAGCACTCTTGGGTGCCGGATATCAAGTGACCGCAGCCGGGCGAAGGGCTCCGCAAAATGGTCTCAGCATCGATGTTTCCGGCAGCGACCTGGGAGATCTGACGGCTGCCGCACGCGAACATGACGTCACCATCAATGCCTCAGGTGTGGAGAACCCGAATCTGGGTCAAGCCGTTGGCGCCGGCACCCTGGTGGACATCAGCGCGAGTTCAAAATACCTCAAGCAACTGCGCACCGCGGCTCCGGGCACGTCGATGATTCTCGGGGTTGGACTGGCCCCAGGCCTGAGCACCATGCTGGTGGCAAGCCTGGACTACATCCCGGGCGACGACATTGATGTGGCACTCATGCTTGGAGCCGGAGAAAAGCACGGGCCCGCCGCGGTCGAATGGACTCAGCGGCTTATTGGCGCACCGATCGAGGATCCTCCGGAAGCTCATAGGGTGATGAATTTTCGGGAGGTTTCCTCGTTCAAGGACGCAGACCAGATCCGGCGCTACCTGCGGGCGGATTTCCCCGACCACCATTTGCTGGGAAACGATCGAGGGATCCAGGTGAGAAACTACTTCGCGCTCGGATCCCCCGCGGCAACGCATGCTCTTGCGCTGGTTGCCCGCATTCCCATGACCCGCAGGCTGGTTTCAGCGGTACCGCCCTTCGGGAGCGAACGATGGTCACTCGTTGTCAGGAATCGCCGGACCGGGCAGACACGGGAGGCCTCAGGCAACAACCAATCCAGAGCCACCGGCGTCCTCACGGCACGTGCGGTACAAGAGATGTTTGCCCGTGGTGCAACCGGGACCGTATCGATGAGTGATCTGCTGGAGATAGACGATCTTGACCTACCGAGCCTCGAGATCAACTAGCACCGCCGACCGTGTGGCGATCAGCGGTGCAAGTGCCGACATCGAAGCTGCGTTCCCTCGTTTCTCCTACAACCGGGGGTCCAGTGGCTCGGATTCCAGAGCCAGAACCCCGAAGACCATCTGGTGGACCTTCCACAGCGGCGCTCTTGTCGACGTCAGCCGCAGGGCTTGGAGTCCCAGGATGTACTCGTGCAGTGCACGATTGCGCTTCTTGTCCGTGGCACGCTGGCGCAAGCGTTCGAGGTTCGCTTCCTCCAGGTAGTCCGGGCCGTAGATCAACCGCAGGTACTCCCCGCCGCGCACCTTGATGCCCGGCTGCACCCAGCCGCGCTTCGCTTTGGTGAGGTTCTGCCACGGCTTGAGCACCATGCCTTCCGACCCGGCAGCAGTAAGCTCCTCCCACCAACGCACCGCCGCTGCGACGTCGGACTCTTCGTCCAGATCCACGCGCAGGTTTCGGGTGCGAGCGAACAGCTCTGGGCCAGCCGCGGCGAGCCTGTCGCTGATCTCCAGGTGCCATCCGTGGTCCCGGGTCTCGAAACTCTGTCCCTCGGCGGCCAACACCTGGAAGGCCGCAAAGCGCAAGTCGTCGGCCGAACCCACATAGCGCCGGTAAGACTCCCGGAACGCCCGTGCATTGGACTGGCGCGCCCGGGTTCGCGAGAGCAACCCTCGGACATCAAGGCCGTTGCCTGCAGCTCGTTCGAGCACTGCCACTGAAGCATCAGTCGCCGCAATGGCCGACGCTGCCACCGAGGCATAGGTGTCCTTGATCAGCGACTCCGCCTTCAACGACCACGGCATCAACTCGCCATCGAGCATCAACCAGTCGCTGCCCAACTCGTCCCACAGCCCGGCACGATCCACGGCTTCGTGGGCCTGTTTCAGTACAAGTTGTTCCTGCTCGGTATCAAGGAACTGCCGTCCGGTCCGGGTGTGCAACGCACCCAACCAGCCGTCGGGCGCATCGAATCGACCGGGGTCGCGGGAGAGCAGCATGACGGCCCGTGAACCCATGTGCTTCTCCTCGCAGACCAGCTGCGTGACGCCTTGGCGCCTGAAGTACTCGAACGCCTCCTGCGGGTGCTCAAGGTAGCCGGGGTGCGACGAGGATTCGGCCGGGGACATGGTGGGCGGCAGGTAGCGCAGCCACCGCGGATCGATGGCAAACCGGCTCATCGTTTCCAGGGCGCCGGCGGCCTGGGCCTCGTTGATCTTCACGGTGCCCAGCCCCTCGGCCTTCAGGAACTGGACGCCGGAGACGTCCTCCATGGACAGCACGCCGGGCTCGCGCTCCGGGCCGCGCGGCGACTCCAGCGGCCTTCCCGGTTCGCAGTACTGCGCCAACGCCTGGACCTGGACAACCTCGCGTTCGGGATAGCGCATGGCGCTGAGCGCTCCCCCGAAGACGCAACCGGTGTCAAGGCAGGCGGTGTTGTTGATCCACGTCACCTCGGTGACAGGCGTGTGCCCGTAGAGCACCGCCGCATCCCCGCGGTACTCGTTGGCCCACGGGTAGCGCACCGGCATGCCGTACTCGTCGACCTCACCGGTCACATGCCCGTAGAGGGCAAAGGCCCGCACGCGTCCGGAGGCGCGGCCGTGGTATTTCTCGATCAACCCGGCATGGGCGATCACCAGCTTGCCGTCGTCGAGCACCAAGTGGGAGACCAGCGAGTCGCAGAAGTCCGCGACCTTGCGGCCAAAGCCCTCTTCCTGGCCGGCCAGCTGTTCCAGCGTCTTGTCCAGCCCGTGGGCCGCGGTGACCTTGCGCCCGCGCAGCGCACGCACCAGCTTTTCCTCGTGGTTGCCGGGCACGGCCAGGGCGTGGCCGTTGCCGACCATCCCCATGGCCAGGCGCAGCACGCCCGGCGAGTCGGGGCCGCGGTCGATCAGGTCGCCCACGAAGATGGCCCGCCGCCCCTCGGAATGTTCGGCATCCACGGCACGGCCGGAATCGTCGCGCACCACCACGTAGCCCAGGGACTCGAGCAGCATCACCAGCTCATCCAGGCAGCCGTGGACATCACCGATCACGTCGAACGGCCCGTGCTGGTCGCGGAAGTCGTTGAGCAGCTTGTGGCGGTGGATCGCCGCGTGCTCGATCTCCTCCGGCGTGGAAAGCACGTGCACCCGGGCAAACCCTTCCCGGCGCATGGAGCGCAGCGACTTCTTCAGCACCCGGAGTTGGCGGTCGATCACCGCCGGGGCAACGGCTCCCCCGGCCCGCACCGCGTTGCGTTCCAGGCAGAGCTTGACCGGCAGGTCCAGGACGATGGCCGAAACCAGCGAGTCCTGCGCCTTGGCCACCTCCACCAGCTTCTCCCGGGCGGACTGCTGGACGTTCGTGGCATCCACGACCGTGAGCAGGCCTGCCTCAAGGCGTTTGCCGGCCACGAAGTTCAACGCTTCGAAGGCCGCCGGGGTGACCGACTGGTCTCTCGGGTCGTTGCCCACCAGCCCGCGGAACATATCGCTGGAGAGCACCTCGAACTCCCCGAAGTGCTTCGCCGCGAAGCTCGACTTGCCCGATCCGGAGACGCCGACCAGCAGCACCAACCCGGCCTCGGGAATCCTCAATTCGTTCATGCCCCCTCCTTTCGGAAGATTGCCATCTGGGTGGCAGGCCCGGCGCTTGGCGATTCGTCGCCCACCGGGCGGTACTCGACGTCGTATCCATGCCGCGCGGCCACCGCATCGGCCCACCCGGCGAACTCCGCCCGGGTCCATTCGAAGCGGTGGTCCTCGTGCCGCATGGTTCCCGCGGCCAGCGAGGGATACAGCCGGTTGAATTCGGAATTCGGGGTCGTCACGATCACGCTGCGTGGTGCAGCCCCGGCGAAGATGGAATCCTCGAGAGCCGGCAGCCTGCTCGGCTCGACGTGTTCGATGACCTCCATCAGCACCACCGCGTCGAAGCCTGCGATCCGCTCGTCGCGGTACACCGCCGAGCTGTGCAGCAGCTTGATGCGGTCTTTGTCCGCATCGGCGAGCTCATCCAGGTTCAGCATCTTGGCGGCCTGTTCCAGCGAGCGGGCCGACACGTCGGTGCCGAGGATCCGGGTGAAGAATCCGTCCTTCTGCAACCGGCGCAACAGGGCGCCGGGTCCCGACCCCACGTCGACGACCCGGTGCGCGCCGCAATCCTTGAGCGCCGCGATGACCGCCTCCGCGCGCTGCACCCGCAGCGGCGGTGCCGCACTTCCCCGGGCCTGGACAGGCTCAACGTTTTCTTCCGTGGTCGCCGGCACTGCCGCGGCGATCCTTGCATCGGCGGATTCCACGAGGTCCTTCCGGTGTGCGAGGTACCGGTGTGAGATCAGTGCACGTTCCGGGTGCTCGGGCAGCCAGCCCTCGCCCTGGCGCACCAGCTTCTCGGCCTCGTCGTCGTTGACCCAATAGTGCTTGGAGTCGTCCAACACCGGCAACAAGACATAGAGCTGGCGCAGGGCCAGGTTCAACGGCACCATGCCGGTGAGGACCAAGCTGCTGTATCTCGAGTCCGCCCACTCCGGATAGGCGTCATCCAGGGCGATGGGCGTCTGCTCGATCGTCCATCCCAACGGGGCGAACAACCGCCGGAGCAGATCATGGCCGTCGCTGCCCCGGGTGGAAACCACCGGCACTTCTAGGCGCAGCGGCAACGGGGTCCCGGCCAGTTCCGGATAAGTCTCGCTGGTTTCGGTCATGGCACTGCGAAGCACCTTGCCCAGGGCCACGGCCAGCAGGCTGGACGCCGTGAACGGCCGGTCATTGATGTAGTAGTCCAGCACCCCGTTGTCGCCACGGAAACGCTTGTTCCGGACCAGGCCGACCGCATCCACCTCCAGCAGAAGCGCCACGGTGGTGCGCTCCGGCGAGTACTCCGGATAGAACACATGGGCGTTGCCGACCGAAAGCTCGAAGGTTTGCAGGCGTCCGGGATGCTTGCGCAGCAGGTGGGAGAGCGCCGTGGCGTCGAGTTGGGAACCAATCTCCGGCTCGAGAGTGATGGTGATCAGCAACGTCTCCCCTTCGAAAATTTGCTACAAACGTTCACTTACTAGGACATTTAGACAAACCATACTCTAGGGGTTGCATGCGAAGCACAGAGCAACTGAACCCATGACCAACGATTGTTCCAGCGTTACACAGGTCGAAGGCCGCTTCCCACAACTCTTCGATCGGCTCATATCCGATGCGCCTGCGCCTGGGTTTCCAAGGACAAGCCCGCACTAAGCGCCAAAGAAACAACGCAATGGAGTCCTCCGTATGCATCAGTGGATGGTTTATTCGATTCGCTTGCTCACCGGTGGCGAGCCGTCCGCTCAAAACGTCACACACTGCGAATAGGATTTACTTATCACTCATGCCGCATTATGCATATGCATTTTCGTTTTCAGGGGAAAACTATGAACAAATCATCACTACGTCGAGGCTTGGGATTCAGTGCCTCAATCGTGTTAGCCGCAGGCTTAGCTCTCGCTTCAACTCCAGCACAGGCCAGCGAGCGTCCCCTCGACATCACCGGATACCAGGTTTCGGACATCACGGTCGGTGACTCGAATTGCCGATACTTCACGGTCACCGCGTCCACCAAGGTTGAGAGCGATTTTCTCGATTCGTACGGAAGCGTTGAAATCACGCGTAAGGGCGGCAACGTCAGTTCTTTGAGCTTTCACGGCCGCAAGATCACCAGTCGCGCTTTCTTCTGTCCCTCAGACTCCGGCCTCGGAACCTACCAAGTCGGCCCCGCCGACCTGGAAGCGGAGTACGAATACTTCGACAGCTATTTTGAGGAGTACTCGAGTGACTCGAGCTACTACACCGACTACACCAGCAAAACTTTCTACGTCCGAGGCAAGGCCAAGAGCTCGCTGAGCGCCAAGCGCTCCGGTTCCAAGGTGGCTTTGACCGCTAAAGCCCAGGTCTACATACCCGAGAAGTACCGTTATGCCCAGTACAACGCTGTCAGTGCGAAGTTTCAGGTGAAATCCGGCAGCAGCTGGAAGACCCTGAAATCAGTGAATCTGAAGAACGGAAAGGCCAGCGTCACGGTCAAGCAGTCAAAGAAGAAGACCTACCGCCTATACATTCCGAAGGCTTCCTGGGCGACTTCGACCATTTCCAAGGCCGTTTCCAAGTAGCCCCCATCCACCGCAGCCCGATTGTGGGTTCGGTGTAGCGGCACAAAGATCCCCCCCCCCCCCCCCCCCCCGGTTTCCTTGAAACCGGGGGGGAAATCTTAACCTATACGAAAGACTAGAGACGCGGTCCGAGTCGCTCGATCAGTGCACGGTAGCGTGCAATGCCGGGGTCCTCTTCAGCTGCTCCGTCAGGCCTGAGGGGTGACATGGCATCACGGCGTTCCTTCGGAGATTTGGACAGCTACGTCTGGAACAGCAGCTCACGGACTCAGCTGCCAGCGCTTGCCATCCGACGAACCGCGATCAGACCATCGCTCGGAGGCAGCGGCGCGAAGCTCTCGTCAAGACGAGAAACCCTGAAAACCACCTGGACCTTACCGGTTCCGGTTAGGCTCGTAGCCTGAAGACAACTTGCATTTTGACCGACTCGGGACGGGAATTAAAGTGGCCACGTTTTATGAGCTCCACCAAGCGGATGCGCCTCTCCTGCTGCCCAACGCGTGGGACGTCGGCTCTGGCCTGGCATTTGCGGCAGCGGGGTTTCCTGCCATTGGCACCACCAGCTTTGGCATTGCGGCCAGCGCCGGCCTGCCGGACGGCGACAGGTCCAGCAAGGCAGCAACCACGGCCCTCGTGACGCAGCTGGGCCGCTTGCCTGTTCACATTACGGCTGACATCGAGGACGGCTACTCCGACGACCCGGCCGAGGTCGCTGATTTCGTGGCCGAGTTGGCAGCCCTTGGCGCGGTCGGGCTCAACATCGAGGACAGCAGGTCCGGACATCTGGTGGATCCGGATGCCGTTGCATCCAAGATCGCAGCCGTAAAACTGCGGACCCCCAACGTGTTCGTCAATGCACGGGTGGACAATTTTTGGTTTGCCGAGCAACCCACGGTGGACGCTGTCGTGCAGCGCGCTCTCCTGTACGCAGCTGCCGGAGCCGACGGAATCTTTGTTCCCGGCGTCATGGACGCGGAGGACATCCGAAGCCTCACCGCCGAGATCGGGCGACCGGTCAATGTGTTGGCACACCCTTCATTGACGGTTACCGAATTGGGGAAGCTCGGGGTCCGGCGCGTGAGCTCCGGTTCCCTTCCGTACCGTGCATCGGTGGACGCGGCACTGGGCATTGCCAGTTCACTGCGCGACGGCAAGCCGGTTCCTGCTGCAACGCCCTACTGGGAGATGCAAGCTCGACTCGTGGCGTTCCACCAAGGCCCGGCTCCACGCGCCTGACTAGTACAACTACGCGCAGTTCAACGCAGCCTGGTAGCGGATTCGGGTTGCTACCTCCCCCTGCGATTCTGCTGCCTCTATTTTTGATTCACGTCCAAGGAAAATTCGATAAAGCCGGAGTCCTCCACGGAGACGAATCCCAGGTTCGGAGCCTCTACACCAAAATCGGCCCAAGTCACTGGAATCTGGCCAACCAGCTGCGCCGCACCATCGCTGAACGCGCTCTGCACATCGGCGGCAATGGACTGCGTGTGGCCGTTGATTGTCATGTCCCCGGTGATCGAAAAGGTCTGGGTGTTGCCGTCGGCTGCCGCGTCAAGCTCAACTGGATCAGTCAGGGTAAAGGTCGCTTCGGGGTGCTTCGAGGTATCAATCGCTGAGGTCCGGAAGTAGGAATCGCGTCTATCCGAGTCTGTGGCGATGGTGGCCACCTTCAACGTCAGCTTGGCGGACGTGAGCGTATTTTCCTTGACTGTCAACGATCCGCTAACGTCCTCGGTGCGACCTGTCACTGTCACGTCGGAACCGTTGAGGACCTCATCAAGGCGGTAGCCGGCGTAGGATCCCTGGCCAATGGTCCAGGCTCCTGCGAAGTCCGCCGGAGTTGACGCCGAACCTGTGGATCCTGCACCACTCGACGCGCCGCTGTTCGGCGTTGCGGTAAGTTTCGGCACGTCATCGGCTTGAGCGGAGACGGTATCCGCATAGATGCGGCTACCGACATACACGCCGGCGATGATCGACGCGACCACCATGGGGATGATCCAGATCCGGCGCTTCTTCTTGCGGCGGGCGGGTGCTGGCTGGTCCGTCATGCAGTCTCCTGATTGCTTGCGCCGTCTTCCGACGCCCCTTTACTTGACCCTTGGAGTATTTCATCTTCCCGTTGCCAAGTCGCGAATTTTGGCCTCATCTGGATGATCTTGGCCGGTACTGCACAGGCTCTATACAGGGAAGTTCCTGACGTCGCGGTCCAGACAAAGAAAATTCCCCGGTTCCCAACAATGGGAACCGGGGAATCTCAATCAAACCTTGTGCTAAAGACTAGCGACGCAGGCCGAGGCGCTCGATCAGTGCACGGTAGCGTGCAATGTCGGTGCCCTTGAGGTACGCAAGCATACGGCGACGACGACCAACCAGGGCCATCAGGCCGCGGCGGGTGTGGTGATCGTGCTTGTGCATCTTCAGGTGCTCCGTCAGGTCGGAGATGCGACGTGACATCACGGCGATCTGGACCTCAGGTGAACCGGTGTCGCCTTCGCTCGTGGCGTAGGCCTTCATGATTTCCTGCTTGATAGCGGCGTCTAATGCCACAATAACTCCTAGAGTTGTACCGCGTTTCAAAAAACACCGTTTCCGGCAGGTGCCACGCAACCGCGGACTGCAGCGGGCACCGTCAACCATTCTAGCAAAGACCTCGCACCGTGTGGCACCGCACGAGATCAAAGGCACACCGGAACTTTTTTCCTTGCCGGCGCGACTCAGCGCAGGCGGGCCCGCCAGGCATGCGTCAGGTACGGCACCGTGATCGGCGTGCCTTCCTCGTGGCCCAGGTGCTCGTAGAGATACCAGGACAGGTTTGATTCGACCCGCGCGCGGGTGGCCTCGCTTGCGCGCAGGTAGTAGCTGCGCGACTTGGCCAGATCGATGATCTGCTCGCCCGTCAGTTCCTGGTTCCAGGTCCACTGCCCCGGTTCGGGGGCGAAGAACTCCTGGCCAAGCGGCGGCTGGAAATCGGGCCTGTGCACATCCCCCGCATGCATGATGCGCGCCAGACGGTGGACCCAGGACACCGAGACGTCCAGCTGGTTCCAGACCATAGACAACAGCCCGCCGCTGCGCAGGATCCGTGCGGCCTCGCTGCTTGCTTGCTTCGGGTCGACCCAGTGCCAGGCCTGGGCATAGGTGATGACGTCCGCGCTGGCGGCCTCCAGCCCGGTGTGCTCGCCGGTGCCCTCGGCCGCAATGACCTCCGGAAGCCGGGCGCGCAGCACGCCGAGCATGTCGGTGGAGGGCTCGACGGCGCGCACGCGCAAGCCGCGGCCCAGTAGCATCGCGGTGAAGATGCCGGTGCCGGCACCGACGTCCACGGCATCGCGGGCGCGCGGCGGCACCATGAAGTCAAGGGCGGCCTGCGGGTAGGACGGGCGCACCGCGTCATAGTGCTTTCCGCCGGCGCGGAAGGCAGTTGCCAGTTCGTTGCGCCGAGCCGCGCTCATCGTGAAGGCCCGGGCGGGAAGCGACGGGATGGGGCGCGGGGTCTCGGTGGGGTGTGGTTTGAAAATCTCAGGCATGAATCAGGACCGTACGGGTGCGCTGGACATCCTCACGCATCTGTTCGATCAGTGCTTCAATCCCGCGGTAGGCAACCATGGGACGCAGGTGCTCAACGAATTCAACGACGACCTGCTGGCCGTACAGGTCGAAGTCCTCCACGCCCTCCTCAGGGCGGTCGATCACGTGCGCCTCCACCTGGCGGCTCACGCCCTCGAAGGTCGGGTTGGAGCCGACGGAGATGGCGGCGGGCCAGCGGACCTGCGCCTCGTCGACGAGCCATCCGGCGTACACGCCGTCGGCGGGAATGATTCCGGTGGCTGCGGAGTCCAGGTTCGCGGTGGGGAACCCCAGGTCGCGGCCGCGGGCGGCACCGTGCACCACCTCGCCGCGCATGCGGTGCGGGCGGCCCAGGATCTGGGCGGCAACGGCAACCTCGCCGCGGTTCAGTGCCTCGCGCACCCAAGTCGATGACCAGCGGCGGTGTTCGCCGATGTCGTCGATGCCGATGACCTCAAAGCCGTACTGCTCGCCGAGCTCGCACATCTTGGCGAAGTCTCCCCCGTTGTCACGGCCGAAGCGCACGTCGTGGCCGACGACCACGGTGCAGGCGCCCAGCGCGCCGACAATCACCTTGGCAACGAATTCCTCGGCCGTAGCCTGCGCGAATTCGAGGGTGTAGCGGATCATCAGGAGGCCGTCGAGCCCCTCGTCGGCGAGGGTCTCGATGCGGTCCGCGATGCCCATGATCAGTTCGGGCGCCTCGTCCGGGCGGTGCACCTGGGCCGGGTGCGGGTCAAAGCTGATGGCGATGGCCTTGGCATTGCGCTTGCGGGCCTCTGCGACCACCGCGGCAAGCACCTCGCGGTGTCCGCGGTGCACGCCGTCGAAGTTGCCGATTGTCACTACCGACGGGCCGATGCCGGGTGGTACGGCTTCAAGGCCTTTCCAATAGTGCACGCTCGCTCCTCCGTTGGGATGTCTGGCCGTAGGTTTCACGGCCCTATCCATTATGGACGACGATTGCCCGAACTGCCGATTCTTGCCCCACAGGGGTCAAAAACCGATCGATGAACCCTAGGATGAAAACGAATCAAGAGATTCACCGATCCCAAGGAGCTGAAATGGTTAACCTCAACGACCTGCTGGACCTTTTGCCAATGGATCAGATCGCCGGAAAGCTCGGCGTCGATTCCGACACCGCCCGCGCCACGGTCGCCACCGCGCTGCCTTCCCTGATGGCCGGCATGCAGAACAATGCGGCCTCGCCGGAGGGCGCCGAAGCACTGCAAGCCGCCATTGCCCAGCACGACGCCTCGCTGGTCGAGGGCGGCGTCGACCTCGAGTCGGTGGATACCGACGACGGCCAGAAGATCGTGGACCACGTGCTCGGTGACAACCAGGCGGTCCTTGCCGCCCAGCTCAACGGCGCCACACCGGAAGGATTCGACCTCGGCGGCCTGGTGCAGAAGGCGCTACCCATGCTCGCCCCGGTGGTCATGAGCTTCCTGGCGAAGAACGCTTCATCGTCCGGCAATGGCGGCGGATTCGACATCGGCGGCTTGCTAGGCGGACTGTTGGGCGGCGGCAACCAGCAGCAGCCCCAGGGCGGCGGAGGGCTCGACATCGGCGGCATGCTCGGCGGACTCTTCGGCGGGGGCGACCAGCAGCAGGGCCAGCAGGCCGGCGGGCTGGATCTTGGGGGCATCCTCGGAGGGCTCTTCGGCAAGAAATAGTCCCGTACTGGACCACTGCCCAGCCGTAATGTGACTGAATAAACAGGGCCGCGCCCCTCCCGATTTCAATTGGGAGGGGCGCGGCCCTGTTTGAGTCATTCGGATCCGGGAGCTTTCGCCGGCCGGTGATCCTTGTTGCGGTCTACTCTCCGGCGACCGTGGCGGCCGGACGGTGCTTGCGCAGCCACCACAGGCCGATCAGCGGCAGCGCCAGCGGAACGTATCCGTAGCCCGAGCCGAAGTGCGACCAGACGGCCGGGTGGGCGAAGAGCGCCGGCAGCACGTAGCTGAGCGTTCCGACAACCAGCACGCCAACCAGCTCGAAGATCACCGCGTACCGGGACAGCCGCCAGCTGCCCGGGCGCTTGGACGCCAGCGCAAGCGTGGCCACGATGTAGACGATGCCGGCGAGCAGGCTCAGCAGGTAGGCCAGCGGCGCTCCCCCGAAGTCCATCATGATCTGGTAGACGGCACGCACCGTGGCCGAGAGCGCCAGCACGCCGTAGACGGCGATGATGATGCGCCCCACCCCGGAACTGCGGCCTCCGTTGGACCCCTTGGGCTTCGATTCCTTGCCGCGGGATTGCGCGGCGTCGACGATGCGCGAACGCTTGGTGCCTGGCCGGCCCGTTTCACTCATGCTGTTATTGCCCCGTCCCAAATCTGTTCCATCCTGAAGAGCATCACAAAGACGATGACACCCGATACCGCCAGCACCGTGTTGGACCAACGGGACTTGTCGGTGACCGCCCAGATGAAGGCGAGCACCGGGATCAGCAGGGCCGTGAGGAAGTATCCCCAGAACTCCCAAGGCTCCCCCGCGATCGACTGGCCGCCGGCCTGCCGGATCGCCGCCGAGACGCCGTAGACCACCAGGAAGACCTCGAGCAGCGCCACAGAGACCAGCGCAAAGTCATCCGGGTACTCACGGATGATCGTGGCGACAACGCCCAGTATCAACGCCACTGCGCACAATATGGCGCCGGCGATGAAGAAACCGTCAACTATCACGGCAAAAACCTATCTCCTTGGAAGGAAAGCGAAATCAAGGTCGAACCTGCACCGCGCGCCTGCGGCACGCACGGCAGGGATTTAGGAAGCCGTGGCGAAGACCAGCTCCGGCTTGGCTTCCTTGCCCTTGTTCTTCAGCAACGCAACCAACGTTCCGTCGGGGGCGAACGCTGCGGTCACATCGTCGGTTTCGTTGCTGCTGATGCGGCGCCCGTAGGACAGCTCGGCGCGTTCGTGCTCGGTCAGGTCGCGGCGGGTGAACAACGCATCTGCGGCGTCCTCCAGTGGCAGGTACTCGAAGTTCTCGGCCAGCTGCTCCAGCGTGCGGGCGCGGCCCAGCGTGTACGGGCCGACCTCGGTGCGGCGCAGCGCGGTCAGGTGGCCGCCCACGGCCAGGTCTTCGCCCAGGTCGCGGGCCAGCGCACGGATGTAGGTGCCCGACGAGCATTCGACGGTCACGTCGATGTCCAGCACCTTGCCCGCGCGTTCGCGGCGGATGTCGTGGATCTCGAAGCGGTGGATGGTCACCGGACGTGCGGCAAGCTTCACGTCCTCGCCGGCGCGCACGCGGGCGTAGGCGCGTTCGCCGTTGACCTTGATGGCGCTGACGGAGGAAGGGACCTGCTCGATCGGCCCCGTGAGCTTGGCGACAGCCGCATGGATCTGTTCCTCGGTGAGCGCAGCGGCGATGCGCTTCTGCACGATCTCGCCCTCGGCGTCGTCGGTGATCGTCGATTCACCCAGGCGGATGGTGGCGGTGTAGGTCTTGTTCGCGCCCACGATGTAGGTCAGCAGGCGGGTGGCCTTGTTGATGCCCAGCACCAGCACGCCGGTGGCCATCGGGTCCAAGGTACCGGCGTGGCCGACCTTGCGGGTTCCGGCCAGGCGGCGGGTGCGACCGACCACGTCATGGCTCGTCCAACCCTGCGGTTTGTCGATGATGACCAGGCCTGAGCCGATGGGTTCCGTGGGGTTCTGCGGGGCTGTTTTCACGCCCTCAAGTATAGGCAGGTTCGCCGGCTCTTTGCGCCCACCACCAGTGGGCGGGCTCGCCCCGGGGCGGGCCGGGTGTGGAATGCCGAAACGTCGGGCTCCGGCGGATCGGTGTTGCTTCGGTGTCACGAGGCGCTTCCGGGCATCATCCGTGGTCGCAATGCCCGCCGCGGCCACTCTTTTCGGATACCCGGGATACGGGTAGGGAGGTTGCCGTGCCCCGAGCGGCGATCCGGCGAGGGCGGGGTTCGTGTCCAATGCCTCATCCGGAATGCCGGCGACGGGCTGTCGCCGGAGACCGCCGCGGGTGTTTCCGCGGTCCCGGGAGGCCCGTCAAGACCCTCCGGGGACCGCGGAAAACGAAGGGGAAGACTGCCCGTGAATACCGTGTACTGCCCTTTATTCACGGGGGTTTCCGATGAACAATCGCCTGATCGAAAATTTTTGCTGGGTGTTTGCTGAACGCTTCGTCCCAAATGGAACCATGGTTTTGTGATGCGTCATCCATCTACCCGTGGAGAACGGGTGGACAACGCCATTGACTCCCTTGGAAAGTGCCAATAATCTTCAGATTATTGGCATATGTCCGGATCGGTCTTGGCGGTTCAGCACCGCTTACAGACCGGCCCTCACACCGTTCAAACGGTATCGACCCGCACTCGTCGCAGGCATCAACACACTTCTAAGATCCACCACAGGCTGCACTGGTCATCGACCGGTGCAGCGCATATGCAGGGTGAATTGCGAGGACTCGCAATCATCGATGCATCGCAAGGTTCGGCTCAAGATTTGTTCCGGGGGAGGTTCCATCATGCACTTTCGTTCGATCTCGACGCCCAGCGCGACATCAGCCAGCTTGGCCCCTCCCCCGTTGGCACACGTTCTTGACGCACGGCGGGCCCCACAGCAGGTTTCGACCTCAACGGACGATTGCCCGCGCCGGGTCGCTTCTTCACTTCCGGGAGGGCTGAAATGGCCCGCATCCGCCAACAGGTTCCCCCTCCGATCCGCACCCTCGCCAAACGTGGTCGCTGCACAGCGATGCTCGTTTTTGTTTGGGGGGCGAGTGTTCGGATAGGTCCGGGGATCTGCGCGACGTAGTTCGTGCAGATGGTGCAACGGTTTGACCGGGCACGCAAAAGAGGCCTGCAAAGGGCCGGCCATCCAATGGATGGGCGCCCCCGAGCAGGCCTCTTCTTGTGCGTTAGGCACGGCTCCCCCTACGGGTAGCCTGCTTCAAGAGGAAGGAATCTGCGCTTAGGCGTCTTCGTCTTCTTCCTCGTCACGCTTGTACGGGTCGGCTTCGCCGGCGTGGGTCTTGCCTTCGGCCAGGGCTGCAACTTCTGCATCCTTGGCCTTGGCCACGCGCAGCAACGCTTCGAGGTTCGAGGCGTTGACAGGGATTTCGTCGGCGACGAATTCCAGGGTCGGGGTCAGGCGAACGGTAACGTTCTTGCCGACCTCCTTGCGCAGGACGCCCTTGGACTTCGCCAGGGCGGCTGCCGCATCGGCCTTGGCTTCATCGTCGCCGAAGACCGTGTAGTAGATGGTGGCGTGTTGCAGGTCGTTGGTCACGCGTGCATCGGTGACCGTGATGGCCTCCACGCGGGGATCCTTCACTGCCTTGCCCAGGGCCTGGGCAACAACCACCTTGATGCGTTGGGCCAGTTTTGCGGCACGAGCCGAATCAGCCATGGTCGCTCCTTCTTTTCAAGGTTCTTGAAACTTTTGGTCAATGCGCTTCGACGGCTGGGCGGCCGCAACCAGTTCGGTTACGGCCGCCCAGCGTCGATCAAACGCGTTTGGTCAAGACTAAGCGCGCGGCTTTTCGCGCATCTCGTAGGTCTCGATCGTGTCGCCGTCCTTGACGTCGTTGAACGAGCCAAGACCGATACCACATTCGAAGCCCTCGCGGACCTCCGTGGCGTCGTCCTTGAAGCGCTTGAGCGAGTCCACCTGGAGACCCTCGCCGATGACCTTGCCATCGCGCAGAACGCGTGCCTTGGAGTTTCGGCGAATGGTGCCCGAACGGACGATCGAGCCGGCAATGTTGCCGAACTTCGAGGAACGGAAGACCTCGCGGACCTCCGCGGTGCCCAGCTGGGCTTCCTCGTACTCAGGCTTGAGCATGCCCTTGAGTGCCAGTTCGATGTCATCGATGGCACCGTAGATGACCGAGTAGAAGCGCATGTCGACGCCTTCTTTGTCGGCCAGTTCGGCAACGCGCTCGGCAGGCTTGACGTTGAAGCCAATGATGATCGCGTTGTCAACGGTTGCAAGGTTGACGTCGTTCTGGGTGATGGCGCCAACACCGCGGTGGATAACGCGCAGCTGCACGCCTTCTCCAACATCGATCTTGAGCAGCGAATCTTCCAGGGCTTCAACGGCACCGGAAACGTCACCCTTGAGGATGAGGTTGAGGGTGTCGATCTTGCCGTCGGCAACAGCCTGGTCGAAGTCTTCCAGGGTGATGCGCTTGCGACGCTTGGCCAGGGCCGCGTTGCGGTCCGCAGCTTCACGCTTCTCGGCGATCTGGCGGGCGGTGCGCTCGTCGTCGGTCACCAGGAAGGTGTCACCTGCACGCGGCACCGAGGACAGGCCAAGGACCTGGACCGGACGCGACGGCAGTGCAACGTCGAGGTTCTCGCCGTTCTCGTCGAACATGGCACGCACACGGCCGTGTGCGGTACCGGCAACGATGGTGTCGCCAACGGCCAAGGTACCGGACTGGACCAGCACGGTAGCCACGGCGCCGCGACCCTTGTCGAGGTTCGCTTCGATGGCGATACCGCGGGCGTCCTTGTCCGGGTTGGCACGCATGTCCAACGCGGCGTCGGCCGTCAGCAGCACTGCATCGAGCAGCTCGTCGATACCCATCTTCTGCAGGGCGGAGACGTGGATGAACATGGTGTCGCCACCGTATTCCTCCGGAACCAGGCCGTACTCGGCCAGCTGGCCCTTGACCTTGTCAGGGTTCGCCGATTCCTTGTCAACCTTGTTTACTGCGACGACGATCGGAACGCCGGCCGCCTTGGCGTGGTTCAAGGCTTCAACGGTCTGCGGCATGACGCCGTCGTCCGCTGCAACCACGAGAACCGCGATGTCGGTGACCTTGGCACCACGTGCACGCATGGCGGTGAACGCCTCGTGGCCCGGGGTGTCAATGAAGGTGATCGCTCGATCGATGCCTTCGTGTTCGTGGTGGATCTGGTACGCACCGATGTGCTGGGTGATGCCGCCGGCTTCGCCCTCGATGACGTTGGACTTGCGGATCGCATCGAGCAAGCGGGTCTTACCGTGGTCAACGTGACCCATGATCGTGACAACCGGCGGACGTGCTTCAAGCATGTCTTCCGTTTCGGCGTCGAGTTCGGCGTCGAAGTCGATCGAGAACGAGGCGAGCAATTCGCGCTCTTCGTCCTCGGGGGACACGACGGTGACGACGTAGCCGAGCTCGGCACCCAAGACGTCAAAGGTTGCCTCATCCAGGGACTGCGTGGCGGTAGCCATTTCGCCCAAGTGGAAGAGCACGGTAACCAGTGCTGCCGGGTTGGCGTTGATCTTGTCGGCGAAGTCGGTGATCGAGGCACCACGGCGCAGACGGACCTCGGTGGATCCGTTGCCGCGGGGCACGCTTACGCCGCCCAGCGACGGAGCACTCATCTGCTCGAGTTCCTGGCGCTTCGCACGCTTCGACTTGCGCTGCTTGCCACGGCCTGCGCCGCCCTTGCCGAAGGCACCCTGGGTTCCACCGCGACCGCGGTTGGGACCGCCGCCGCCCTTGTAACCGCCGCCGCCGCCTGCTGCACCCGGTGCTCCACCCGGAGCTCCGCCTGGTGCGCCGCCCGGACGGGCTGCGCCGCCACGACCCGGACCACCCGGACGTGCGCCGGCCGGAGCCGGACGTTCGGTGCGGTTAGGCATCATGCCGGGAGTAGCGCGTGCGCCTCCCGGGGTACGCGGGCCTGCACCCGGGGCACCGGCCGGACGTGGTCCACCCGGACCTGCCGGACGGCCTGCACCTGCGGGACGCGGTCCACCTGCACCCGCACCTGCGGGACGGGGTCCACCTGCACCTGCCGGAGGGCGCGGGCCACCCGGGCGAGGACCGCCCGGACGCGGGCCGCCGGAACCGGCTGGACGTTCAGTGCGCATGCCCTGCTGGGACGCGAACGGGTTGTTGCCCGGACGCGGTCCGCCCGGCTTGGCACCCGGACGTGCACCGGCTGGACGCTCGGTGCGCTCGGTGCGCTCGCCTTCACCGGCAGCGCGCATGCCCTGCTGGGAAGAGAACGGGTTGTTGCCCGGACGAGGACCGCCCGGCTTGGCACCGGCGCGCGGGGCTTCGGTGCGTGCAACAGCAGGCTTCGGTGCTGCCGGAGCGGCAGGGGCCGAAGGAGCTGCAGGTGCGGCAGCGGCCGGAGCCGGTGCTGCCTCTGCCGGTGCTGCTGGCGCAGCCGGACCCGGCTTGAAGCCGGCAGGCTTCGGAGCGCCGGCGGCGACAGGGGCTGCCGACGCTGCGGGGGCTGCTGCTGCAGGGGCCTTGGCGGCCGGTGCTGCATCTGCCTTGGGTGCTGCCGGGGCAGCATTCGGGAACGCGGCGCGCAACTTGCGCACTACCGGCGTCTCGATGGTTGAGGATGCGGAACGGACGAATTCGCCCAATTCCTGCAGTTTTGCAACTGCATCCTTTGAAGTGATTCCGAGCTCTTTGGCGAGCTCGTGTACGCGGACCTTAGCCACATTTCTCCTGTCTGAAGGCCCGCGCTCACTTTTAGAAAGTCAAAGCACGAACCGTCTTTTGCTGTCTTGCCCAGCATCCGAAGTGGATGCCACAGGCGCTGCGACGCATAACTGATGTAGTCATCGTTAGGCGCTCATCGCTTGGAACTCATCGGGTTTCCATCAGATTTCTGACCCGCTTTCAGGTTGGACGATCGTGAAGGTGTTTTCCCGGGTTTGGGTCCGCACCTTGGCTTCCGGCGCAATCGCCAGCGAGGAAACATCCACCTTGGTCCTGAATGACCGTGCGAATGCCCCGCGTTTGATGGCGCGTTCGGCACACTC
Source organism: Paeniglutamicibacter sp. NPDC091659 (assembly GCF_044756805.1). Lineage (NCBI taxonomy): Bacteria > Bacillati > Actinomycetota > Actinomycetes > Micrococcales > Micrococcaceae > Paeniglutamicibacter > Paeniglutamicibacter sp. NPDC091659. The sequence goes on along the minus strand of NZ_JBIVTO010000011.1, from coordinate 124,507 downwards.
CGGAACCGGGTGCAACCAGGCACCGCGTCCGGAGAGACGCCGGGTGGAATCCGGAACGGGGACGGCATGGCCATCCGCGCGTTCAAGCACCCAGCGCTGCAACTCTTTTTGGTCCACCACCTTGCGGCATCCGATGCACGTGCGCTGCGGCTGATGCTGCACTGACACGTAAATCTTCTCCCGCAATAGAAATACCACTTGCACAGTGGACCACAGATAAGTCTAGCGCGTTTCCGCATCCCGTGTAGCGTGCTCTGGAACACGTTCACACTTGCGGAACCCGCGGCGTCCCCGCCCAACAAAAACCGCCGCCGCCTTGGGGCGCGGGCCGCGAACGGCCGGCACCCCAAGGGCAACGACGGAATCTGGAAATGCTATGAAGCGACGGCGTCCGAGACGATGTCGATGCGCCAGCCGGTGAGCTTGGCCGCCAGGCGGGCGTTCTGCCCTTCCTTGCCGATGGCCAGCGAGAGCTGGTAATCGGGCACCACGACGCGGGCCGAACGGGTGGCCGGGTCGGTGATGGTCACCGAGACGACCTTCGACGGGGACAGCGCCGAGGCGATGAACTTCGCCGGGTCCTCGTTGTAGTCGACGATGTCGATCTTCTCGTCGTTCAGCTCGGTCATCACGGCGCGCACGCGCGAACCCATTTCACCGATGCAGGCACCCTTGGCGTTGACGCCCGGGATGTTGGCCTGCACGGCGATCTTGGAACGGTGGCCGGCTTCGCGGGCCAGCGCAATGATCTCCACGGAGCCGTCGGCGATTTCCGGGACCTCGAGCTCGAAGAGTCGGCGGACCAGGTTCGGGTGCGAACGCGACAGGGTGACCGACGGGCCCTTCGGGCCGCGGTTCACGTCCACCACGTAGCAGCGGATGCGGCTGCCGTGCGGGTACTTCTCGCCCGGCACCTGCTCCGGCGGCGGCAGCAATGCCTCGACCGTGCCCAGGTTGACCTGGACCATGATCGGGTTGTTGCCCTGCTGGATCTGTCCGGAGACGATCTCGCCGATCTTGTTCTTGAACTCGCCGACCACGTTGTCGTCCTCGGCGTCGCGCAGGCGCTGCAGGATGATCTGGCGTGCGGTCGAGGCCGCGATGCGGCCGAAACCGGTCGGGGTGTCGTCGAACTCGCCGACGACGGTGCCGTCTTCCTCGGTCTCCGTGGCGAAGATCGTCACGTGGCCGTTGCGGCGGTCAACCTGGGCGCGTGCCTGCGGCATGGCCCCCGGGGACTTCTGGTACGCGATGAGCAGTGCCTGCTCGATCGTGGGGATCAGAACGTCGATCGGGATTTCGCGTTCTTTTTCGAGCATGCGCAGCGCGCTCATATCAATGTCCAACTCAGGCCTCCACGTTTTCGTCGTCTTCGTCGTCAAGCTCTATTAGTTCCTGCAGGTCCGCGCTCTCGGCACGGGCGAATTCGACCTCGACGTTGCCGCGGCGGATCGAGGAAAATTCAATGGTGCGGGGTTCGCCCTGCTTGGGCTTCATGCCCTTCTTGACCGCGATCTCGGGAACCACGGTGATGCCTGCATCGTCCGCTTCCGTGAGGCGGCCGAAGATGTTTTCCTCGCCGATCAGGTTGACCTTCACCATGCGGCCGACGTTGCGGTGCCAGTGGCGGGGCAGGGTGAGCGGGCGGGAAACGCCGGGCGAGGAAACCTCAAGTTCGTAGGGTTCCGCCGTGTCGTGCGGGTCCTTGTCCAGGGCCTCGGAAATGGAGCGCGACACCTCGGCGACTGCGCCGAGTTCGACGCCGCCGGTGCCTTCAAGAAGGTCGACGATGACGTGAACGATGCGCTGGTCACCGGCCATGCGAACCTGAACTTCTTCAAGGATCAGCTGGTGGGAGGCGACGGTGGGCTCCAGTAGTTCGGTGAGGCGGGCTGCCTCGTGCTGGATGTCTGCCGGCTTGCCGGTCATGAAAGTCCTCCCACTATTCGATGTTGTGCCTACTAGAGTATCGACATTTGGGCCCCCGCGTCTGCCGCTGGAGCCCCGAAATGGCCAATCGACCGCCGCATGGGATGATCAAGGGGATGGATCAGCACCCCTTACCCCCTGCCGGGCAGCCCCCCGAACCCGCCGCGCCGCGCTCCCGCGGAGCCTTGGCCTTGGCCGTGGTTTCGGCCGTGGCGATCGCCGCCGGAACCCTTGGCGCAGGCGTGTACGCCAGCAAGGATTCCCTAGTGTGGCAACGAATCCTCGGCACCGAGGCGGTCCGGGAAAGCGTCCGCACACCGGCCGACGAACTGCTCCCGCTGCTTGATTCCGCGAGCCTGGCCGCCACCTCAAAGGCCGCGGACACGAACCCGAAACTGCGCGCCGAGTGGGTCGCCACGCGGGAGATGCTTAACCGGCATGTCGTTTTACTCACACCCTCGGCTTTGCCGTCCGCCGGGGACCCCGCCGCGCAGTCCACCGACCCCTCCGCGTCCCCTTCCCGCACGCAAACCCCCGCCGAGGCCAAGGCCTTTGCCGAACGCCTGGCAAGCGCCGGGGTGGCCTTGGTCGACGAGGCGTTGGACGCCCCGGCGCAGGAATCACGCTCGCTGGCGGGTGCCGGATTCGAATTGACCATGCAGGCCCGCAACCTGCTGCGCGCGGCGGGTGGAACGCAGGAACAGCTGGAGAAGCTTCCCGCGCCGAAGCCGGCATCGGCCGCCGCAGGTGCTTCGGGTTCTTCTGCCGGTTCTTCCACCGGACCCTCCGACCTGCCCAAATTCATGCTTTCCGGCTGCCCGGCAGGCACCGATTCAATATTGCCCGAACCCGCAGCATCGTCGCCCGACGGGACCGGTGTGAACGGCCCGGGCCAGGAGTCCGGGAAGGCACTGGGGCAGGTGGCCGACGCCGCCTACCGTCTGGGATACGCCTACAACGTCGCCGGGGCCCGCACCGCGGGAACCGTCCGCGAGGGCGCATGGGACCGTTCGCGTTCCCTGGTCGAACTGGGCGCGGCCATCGAACGGCAGTTCGCCGGCGTCGGCGAATGCGATCCGCTGCGGCAGCCGGCCTACCGATTGCCGGATGATGCCGTGGCGAACCCGCTTGACGCCGCCCGCAGCGGCGAGGAACAGCTCGCATTGTTGCTGCGCGATGCGGCGGCAACCCAGGAGGGCGACGCCCGCGCGTTCCTCCTGCAGCGCTCCTGGGACCAGGGACTGCATGCACGCCAGGTCACCGGGAAGATTCCGGACTTCACCCGGATCGGGGGTGCGGCCGCCGACTCCGCGAAGGAATCCGACGGCGAGACCGCCCAAGAGACCGCGGGCGAACCAGCACCGTAGCGGCGGCATCCGTCCCGGCCCCATGACACGGAAGAGCCGCTGTTGCCAACGAAACCTTTCGTTGGCAACAGCGGCTCTCCGCTTGGCTGCCTGCTCGCGCAGATGCGCGTGATGCCGATGTTGCTGGGCAACATCGGCATCACGCGCAAAACGGCTGGTACGGGTTACTCGGCCAGGTGGTGCGGCTCGGCCGTGCTGCCCTTGGCCGGCTCGACGGCCTCGTCGGCCTCATCCTGGGCCTGCGTGCCGAGGTGGCCGCGGGTGAGCTTGTTCATGATGAGCGCGATGGCGCCGTCGCCGGTCACGTTGGTGGCCGTGCCGAAGCTGTCCAGTGCGATGTACGCGGCGAACATCAGGCCGACCTCGACCTCGCCGAAGCCGAGCATCTGCGCGAGCAGGCCGGCCGCCGCGGCGATCGCGCCGCCGGGAACGCCCGGCGCCGCGATCATCATGACGCCGAGCATCAGGATGAACGGCATGTACGCCGCGAAGGAGACGTCGCCGCCGGTGAGCAGCAGCACCGCGATCGAGAAGCAGGTGATCTTGACCATCGAACCGGAGAGGTGGATGGTGGCGCACAGCGGGATCACGAAGCCGGCAACCGAGTCGGAGACGCCGTTCTTCTTGGTCGAGGCGAGCGTGACCGGGATCGTCGCGGCCGACGAGGAGGTGCCCAGGGCGGTGAAGTACGCGTCGCGCATGTTCCACAGTGCCTTGAGCGGGTTCTGCCCCGTCATCGAGCCCGCAATGGTGTACTGCAGCAGCAGCACGACGAGGGTCAGCGCGAAGGACACCAGGGCGACGAGCGCGAACTTCGTGACGACGGTGATGGCCGCGCCGCTTGCCGAGAGGTCCATGAAGATGCCGAAGATGAACAGCGGCAGCGCGGGCACGAGGATGCGGCGGATCACGGACTCGATGACCGTGCGGAACTCGACGGCCCCGCGGAAGATCACCTTGCTGTGGAACGCGGTGATGCCGACGCCGAGCACGAAGGCGAGCACCAGGGCGCTCATCACGTCGATGACCGGCGGGAGCACGATCTCGGTTGCCGAGTCGCCGGCCTTGGCCACGACCGTCAGGAACGGGGTGAAGCCGGAGCCGCCTTCTTCGCCGAGGGCCTCAAGTCCGCGGCCCGACAGCGTCGGGGTGAACAGCCAGCGGCTCGTGAAGTAGGCGAGCAGGCCGGCGATGATCGTGGAGCCGTACGCGATTCCCGCGGTGATCCCGAGCCACTTGCCGGCGCCCTTGCCGAGCTCGGCGATGGCGGGCGTGACCAGGCCCAGGATGATCAGTGGCACGATGAAGCCGAGGAACCCCGAGAAGATCGAGTTGTACGTCAGGAACACCCCGCCGAGCCACGCGGGCATCACCGGGCCGGTCAGGATGCCCAGCACGATGGCTATGACAATCCAGCCGAGTAGGGGGATCGATTTCAGCAGTTTCATTGGGGGATGTCCTCAAGTCGACGGGAGCGGCGTGTGGGAATGGGCAAACGCGTTGTGGCGCAGCCCACGCCTCAGCAATAATAGTGTGGTGCACGCCATTCCCCTAAATCCGAGGGGGTCCCCGTCCCTCGCCAGCGCCTGCTGGCCCGGCACTCTGGCGGGGACCGCAGGCGCTATCTCGCCGGGAACAGCACGTCGTAGCCGAGTTTGAGGATCAGCGCGCCGACCACGCTCAGGAACACGATGCGGATGAACCTGCTGCCCTTGGACACGGCCATGCGGGCGCCCAGGTAGCCGCCGCACATGTTGGCCACGCCCAGCACCAGCCCGATCCCCCACAGCAGGTGCCCCGAGGGCAGGAAGAACGCCAGCGCGCCGAGGTTGGTGGCCATGTTGACGATCTTCGCCTTGGCGCTGGCGGCCAGGAAGTTGTAGCCCAGCAGCGCAACCATGGCGATGATCAGGAACGATCCGGTGCCCGGGCCGATCAGCCCGTCGTAGCCTCCGATGACCAGGCCGATGGCGGCGGCCACCGCATAGTGCTGCCGCCCGGTGTAGCGCAGCTGCGTCAGCTCCCCGGCGGTCGGCTTGAAGACCGTGAACAGGCCCACCGCGACCAACGCCGCGATGATCACGGGCTTGATGACCTCGGCGGGCAGCAGCGTGGCAAGGATCGCCCCGCCGAAGGAGCCGGCCAGCGCCACCGCCGCCATCGGTATGGCGGTCCTCAGGTCGGGGTGGGCGCGCCTGTAGTAGGTGATGGCGCTGGTGGTGGTGCCGAAGATGGAACCCATCTTGTTGGTGGCCAGCGCCTGCACCGGGCTCATGCCCGGCACCAGCAGCAGGGCGGGGAGCTGCAGCAGTCCCCCGCCGCCGACCACGGCATCCACCCATCCGGCGGCGAAGCCGGCCAGCACGATCAGCACAAGGGTTCCGGCCTGCATGTCCTGCAGGCCGGAACCCTCAAGCAGGCCGGTGGCCCCCAGCATGACTAGCCCTTGACGGTGCTGATCAGCTGGGCGACCACGTCGTCGACGGCGACGTCGGCGCGTTCGCCGGTGGCGCGGTCCTTGACCTCGACCAGGCCGTCGGCCAGGCCGCGGCCGATGACCACGATGGTCGGAACGCCGATGAGCTCCGCGTCGGAGAACTTCACGCCGGCGGAGACCTTCGGGCGGTCGTCGTAGATGACCTCGACGCCGGCTGCGTGCAGCTCGTCGGCGATCTTCTGGGCCGCCTCGAAGAGCTCGGCCTGCTTGCCGGTGACCACCAGGTGGACGTCGGCCGGTGCCACGTTGCGCGGCCAGACCAGGCCGTTCTCGTCGTGGTTGGACTCGGCCAGGGCGGCAACCGCACGGGTCACGCCCACGCCGTAGGAGCCCATGGTGACGACCTTGAGCTTGCCGTTCTGGTCCAGCACCTTCAGGTCCAGCGCTTCGGCGTACTTGCGGCCGAGCTGGAAGATGTGGCCCATTTCGATGCCGCGGGCGGTTTCCAGCGGGCCGGATCCGTCCGGTGCCGGATCCCCGGCGCGCACCTCGACGCACTCGATGGTGCCGTCCCAGGTGAAGTCGCGGCCGGCGACGAGGCCGAAGACGTGCTTGCCGTCCTCGTTGGCGCCGGTGACCCAGGCGGTGCCCGGCACGACGCGCGGGTCGACCAGGAACAGGATCTTGGAGGCGGACTCGAGGCCAAGCACTGCGGCGTCCAGGCCGTTGCCCGGGCCGATGTAGCCCTTGACCAGCGTCGGGTTCTTCTTCAGGTCGTCCTCGGTGGCAGCCTCGAGCTCGACCTCGCCGCCAACCTCGAGGTGCGAGGAGATGTTGGCCTCGACGCGCTTGAGGTCGACGTTGCGGTCGCCCGGCAGGCCGATGACAACCAGCTGGCGTTCGCCGGTGGGCAGCTTCGCGGCGATCACGACGTTCTTCAACGTGTCGGCCGCGGTCCATTCACCCTCGGCGCGCGCGGCAACCTGGTTGGAGACCTCCACCAGCGTCTCGATGGTCGGGGTGTCCGGGGTGTCCTTGACCTCGAACGCGGGGGCGTTCGTGAAGTCGATGTCCGCCGGGACGACGGTGGTCACTGCCTCGACGTTGGCCGCGTAGCCGCCGGCCGAACGCACGAAGGTGTCCTCGCCGATCGGGGTCGGGTGCAGGAATTCCTCGGACTTGGAGCCGCCCATGGCGCCCGCGGTGGCGAAGACCGGGAGGATCTCCAGGCCCAGGCGGGCGAAGATCTTCAGGTAGGCGCCGCGGTGCGCCTGGTAGGCCTCTTCCAGGCCCTCGTCATCGATGTTGAAGGAGTAGGAGTCCTTCATGATGAATTCGCGGCCGCGCAGCAGGCCCGCGCGGGGACGTGCCTCGTCGCGGTACTTGTTCTGGATCTGGTACAGGTAGGCCGGCAGGTCCTTGTAGGAGCTGTACAGGTCCTTGACCAGGAGGGTGAACATTTCCTCGTGGGTGGGGGCCAGCAGGTAGTCGGCACCCTTGCGGTCCTTGAGGCGGAACAGGCCGTCGCCGTACTCGGTCCAGCGGTTGGTGGCCTCGTAGGGTTCGCGCGGCAGCAGTGCCGGGAACTGGACTTCCTGGGCGCCGATGGCGTTCATTTCCTCGCGGACAATGTTTTCCACCTTCTTCAGCACCTTCAGGCCCAGCGGCAGCCAGGTGTAGATGCCGGGTGCGGCACGGCGAATGTAGCCGGCGCGCACGAGCAGCCTGTGGCTGGCAACCTCGGCGTCGACCGGATCTTCGCGCAACGTGCGCAGGAACAGTGTGGAGAGTTTCAGGACCACGCTAACTTTCCATTTCCGCGGCCCGTCTCCGGACCACAACATAGTTGGGTGTGCGCGATTCGTAGAAAGGCACAAGGCTTTTGCCCGCCGGAATCCACCTGCGGGCCGCCCGCTCATCGGACTCGTTCCCGGCAGGCGGGAGCAGGTTCCGGCGATGCGGGCATGGCTGAACACGGTGGTGCCTTGGGCACTGCTTCCATCTTACGTTGGCTGACGCGGCCGGGACCTCACCCGCGGATCCGGCGGTCTACTTGTCGGCGATGTGCTTCAGTGCGGCGTTGATGGTTTTCTCGGCCTTCGTGAGCGCTGCGTCGATGTCCTTGGGCGCGGTGAGGATGACGGCAACCGCGTTGTTGCCGTCGAACCCGTAGACGCTCAGGGTTTTCACGGTCTGCCCCTCGACCTTGACCTTGCCGAGGCTGGCCATGGTTGTGTCTGCATCGGTCTTGGCCTTGGTGTCCTGCAGCATCGCGGAGGCTTCGCGGCCCTGGATTTCAAGGGTGAAGGTGGCGCACTCGTCGAAGGACTTCTTCTGCTTTGCTGCCATGTTCCGGACGTCCGATGCGGATCCGTAGGAGATGATGCTCACGCTGGTTGACGCTGCGCTTGCATTTCCGGGGACCACGAGCGCTGCCATGTTCACCGTCTCGAGTATCTCGGAAATGCCACCGGAGGCAAAGGCACCACAGGCCTCCGGCTTGACCTTCATGCTGGCGACGAACTGGTCCAGCTGGGCAGCTCCCGCTTTCAGTTCCGCGTCCTTCAGGATCTGGGCGCCGGCGGTTGCTTCATCGTCCTTGAGCGCGTTGGCTACCGCGAAGACCTCGTCGGCCGTCAGCTGCTTGCCTTCTGCCGCCGGCGTGCCGGCGGCAGAAGGGCTCGGCGCGGCAGCGGCATCGGTTGCCGCGGGGGTTTGCGTGGCGGACGGGGACTGCCCCACGGCGGGCTGGGTAGGCGCGGGCGCGCCCTGCGTGGCCGAGCAACCTGCCAGGGCGAGCGCCGCGGCAAGCGGCATGGCCCAGAGTGCAGTCTTCTTCATCGTTACCGCCCAACGGATAGGGGGTCCGCCGGCGCGCACCCGAAATTCGACTTGTTGATCACCCTACACAAACCGGTGCCCGGACAAAACGAACCCGGTGCCGCGGTTTCCAGTTCCGCCTCGACCGGTTTCGATTCCTTGGGGCCGACATGCAAAAGTGCCAGGCCCGGTTCCATGCGGCATTGCCGCTTGGAACCGAGCCGGGCACTTCAGGGTCGAAGCCTTGAGGTCGGCCGGGAGCTAGGAGGTCTTTTCCTCGATCATCGCCAAAACCGCGTTGACGAGATCCTGTGCCTGGGCGACGTCATCGGCTTCGTTGCTGCCGCCCATGACCGACACCGAAATCAGGTTGCGGCCATCCTGCGCGCTCACCGCGATGGTTGGGATTTCCCCGCCCGGAACCGAGACGACGCTGCGGTTGGCCTCGGTCACTGCGGCCTTCGTTTTTGCATTGATCTGGGAAACCTTCATCTCGACCGTCTGGCCCTGCATCGTCATGGAGAACTTCGAGCAGTCCTTGAGCATCTTCCGGCTCTGTGCGATGTTCGCCGCTGCGTCCGCCGGATCGGTGTAGGAAGCGATGGCCACCTGCACGCCTTCAACCACCGTGTCACCCGGCAACGCCAGGGTGACCATGTTCATCTTGTCGAATTCGGCCTTGAGGTCGGCCGACACGATCGATGCGCACTTGGCCGGTTCGATCTTCATGGATTTCATGCCCTGCTCGGCCACCGGAAGCTGCGCCCGCATGGCGTCTTCGTCAGCGATCTGCGCGTCGCTGTTGTCCCCGGCGATTTCCTGGGCGATGTCGGCCAGCGTCCGGGCATCCAGCTGTGCGCCCTTGGCCGGCTTTGCGACGTCGCCCGGGGTGGCGCTCGCTGTGGCCACGGTCTTGCCGTCCGCCGGCGCCGAGGGGTCCCCGGCGTCGGCTCCGCCCGAGGCGCAACCAGCGAGGGCGAACATCGCGGCAATCGTCAACGGCAGCAAGGCATTTTTGGTCATGGTGGAGGTCCTCAAGTTGGTGGGTGCGGGGTCTTGGGTTCGGGGCAACGCCATGAACTGCGTCAGGGCGTGGTGCCGGCCGCGGCTTCGCGATCGCGCAGGACCTTCAAGATCGCTTCGACGTCGGCAGTCGCCGATTTGGTCGCGGCGGCGGGGTTGGCCGAGGCCTTGCGGGTCGCCGTGACCATCACGTGGCCGTCGATGGCACGCACCGAGACCTGCTTGCTTTCGGATCCCCCGTTCTTCGTCACCATGAGGGTTCCGGCGCTGTAGGGTGCGCTGGTGTCCACCTTGAGATCCGAAAGCTTGGTCGTGATTTCCTGCCGCGGGCTACTGATCTTGTACTTGGCGCAGGACTGGTCCAGGTGCTGCTGCGCCGCCACGTCGGCGACCAGCGCATTGAGGTCGGCATAGGAGGCAATGGTGATGTCCCCGCCGATCTTTTCGGGGAGCGTCACGGCCGCCATGACCGCCTCGTTGAGCTGGTCCTTGAGGCTTCCGATGCCGTAGAGCCCGCATTCGCTTGGCACCACCGTGATCCCCTCGAGCCATTTTTCGGCCGCCGGGATTTGGGCGCGCAGGGCGGCGTCCGAGGTGAAGGCCGCGCCTTCCTGGGTCTTGGCCCATTCGCTCGTGGCGGCCTCAAGTTCCGGGCCCGCCACGTACCCCAGTTCGCCCGCGACGGTGGGGCTCGGTGATTGCGGGTTGGCGCCGGATTCGGACGTCGACCCGGGCGTGCTGCCCGGAGTCGGGTTCCCTGTTGTGCCGGCATCGGCGGTGCAACCTGCCAGAGCCAGCACCAAGCCCACGCCCGACGCCACCAGGAGAAGTGATCGGGATGGATTCTTGGCTCGGGGTGGTTTCGGCTTCACGTATATCTAGTCCATTCGGCGGCTTCTGCCGCGTATCGGCCGGGTTGGTTCTCTGTGGCTCTCCGGCAGGAGCTGGTCGGCTGCCACGGGCACGGTTCTTGGTGCTTTCGGCGCAGTACCTTAGAACAGGATAGTGGCGAACTCGCCGACTTCCTCGAACCCGGCCCGGCGGTATGTCGCAATGGCCGAGGCGTTGTAGTCATTGACGTAGAGGCTTGTCACGGGCGCAAGGCGCAGGGCGTACCGTGCCACGGCAGCCATGTACCCTGCCGCCAGCCCGCCACCGCGGTAGGCCGGGTTCATCCAGACGCCCTGGATCTGTGTGGCCCGTGCAGTGACCGTCCCGAGTTCGGCCTTGAAGCGGATCTCGCCTGCAGGATCGGTCTCGATCACCGAATGTTCGGCAAGGATCAGCGCCCTGATCCGGGAACGGTAGAACGCTCCCCCGTGCACCAGCGGCGAGTAACCAAGTTCCTCTTCAAACATGGTGGCGCAGGCCGGCAGCACCTTGTCGTATTCGTCGTCCCGGCTGGCCCGCAGCCCCTGGGCGGGGGCGATGGCGGGTTCCCCGGAGAGTGTCATCAGCGGCTGGTGCGGGCGGACGTTGAAGGCCGCGCGGGATCCCGTCGAAAGGACCTTCCAGATGCCCATGACGGCGTCGGACGGACCGAAACAGGAAGCGAAATTGCGGTCCAGCCGCAGCAACACCCGGCCGTATTCCTCGGCCTCGTCCGCATCGATGTTGACGGGAACGACGTTGGCGCCGACCCAGCATGCCGAGCGGAGGGTTCCGCCTTCAAAGCGGCCCAGGATCAGCGAACCGCCCAGACCGGGTCGCGCGGACCCGGTCAGGGCGAGTTGTGCATCGAGGAAGATGTTGCTGACGGGGTCGGTCGAAACGAGGGCGCGAAGAGCCGTGGTATCCGCATCGTCGAGGACGCGGATACCCTCGGAGAGCTGCTCTCCGCCCCCGGGGTTTCGTCTAGCTGACGGTAACCACGGGGCCACCTTGGACAGGATTTTCGCCATCAAGGTCCCCCATTTCCTCTGCCAAGCGCATTGCTTCTTCGATCAGTGTCTCAACGATCTGGTCTTCGGGCACCGTCTTGATGACTTCGCCCTTCACAAAGATCTGGCCCTTGCCGTTGCCGGAGGCCACGCCGAGGTCCGCTTCGCGTGCCTCACCCGGTCCATTGACGACGCAGCCCATGACGGCGACGCGCAGCGGAACTTCCATTCCCTCGAGTCCGGCGGTGACCTGGTCGGCCAGCGTGTACACGTCCACCTGGGCGCGGCCGCAAGACGGGCAGGACACGATTTCCAGCTTGCGCGGGCGCAGGTTCAGCGACTGCAGGATCTGCGCACCGACCTTGACTTCCTCGACCGGAGGGGCGGAAAGGGACACGCGGATGGTGTCGCCGATGCCCTTGGAGAGCAACGCACCGAAGGCGGTTGCCGACTTGATGGTGCCCTGGAAGGCCGGTCCGGCCTCCGTGACGCCCAAGTGCAACGGCCAGTCGCCGCGTTCGGCCAACAGCTCGTAGGCGCGGACCATGACGACGGGGTCGTTGTGCTTGACCGAGATCTTGAAGTCGTGGAAGTCGTGCTCCTCGAAGAGCGATGCTTCCCAGACCGCGGATTCCACGAGGGCCTCCGGGGTTGCCTTGCCGTACTTCTCCATCAGGCGCGGATCCAGCGACCCGGCGTTGACGCCGATGCGGATGGAGGTGCCGGCGGCCTTGGCGGCCGCGGCGATCTGCTTGACCTGGTCGTCGAACTTGCGGATGTTGCCGGGGTTCACGCGAACCGCGGCGCAACCGGCGTCGATGGCGGCGAACACGTATTTCGGCTGGAAGTGGATATCGGCGATGACCGGGATCTGCGACTTCTTGGCGATGATCGGCAGGGCCAGGGCATCATCGGCCGACGGGCAGGCAACGCGCACGATGTCGCAGCCGGTGGCCGTGAGCTCGGCGATCTGCTGCAGCGTGGCGTTGATGTCCGTGGTCGGGGTCGTCGTCATCGACTGGATGCTGACGGGGCTGTCCGAGCCCACGCCAACCGAACCGACCTTGATCTGTCGGGTCTTGCGGCGCGGGGTGAGGACTGGCGGGGGTGCCGATGGCATTCCGAGGCTGACCGGGGTCAAGATTTCCTCCGTGAAGTTGAGTGTGGAAGTTCTTCCATTATCCCCCGTGAATCAGGGGAATGCGGCTCGGCCTAGGCGTGGTGACTGAGCTCACCGGTGACGGGAACCCATCCGGTGATGCGCAGCGCGGCGATCGTGTTGTGGATATTGAACGGGTCGTTCTTCAGCGCCTCGCCCAGGGTTGCTTCGTCGGGGGCCGAGATCAGCAGCAGGGCGCCGCTTCCGTCGGTGTACGGCCCGGAGGCAACCAGGGTGATGGGGCCGTTTTCCGGCTTGAGGCTGGCCAGGAACTCGCGGTGCGCCGGACGGTGCTCGTCGCGCGTTGCATCGGTATTGGCGGCGTATACATACTCAACAGCAAAAACACTCATGCGCTACAGCCTAATGCTTTTAGCTGGGAATCCGGTTCCCGGGGTTCCGAACGAGCAATTCCGGCGAAATACGGTTTCGTTGCGGCACCGATCCTGGCCTGCATCGTTGCGTACAAGACCGCCTGGAACGGGATCCGGCGGGCAGCGGTCTCTCGCCCCTGGCACGTTCACGGATTCACGACAAACGGGACTGCACCAGCCAAGCAGTCCCGTGACCTCATCCTCTGGCATGCCGTGGAGGGAGACCCGGCATGGCATGTAGATTCCGGGGAATGTCATGCCATTGCGGCATCGACAGGCGTCATGCCCGCTTCGATTCCGGCCCGCAGTTCCGGTCCGTCCTCGTGTCCATGGGTCGTCACGGCGTGCAAGACCGCGAGCTCCAAGACTTCGTCATGTGTGCCGGCGATTGTCATCTGGCAGTTCATGTCACTAGGCATCTTGCGGCAGTCGACCATCATCCTGTCCATCATTCACCTCCTCGCATCTCCTGAAAATCACCTTTCCGCGAAAAACCGTTCCGCGGTGACCCAGCGTCATTCCGACGACTTGGCATAGTTCGATGCCCCGTACCAATCCACGGTGACAACCGGCTCATCGCCGACGACCCATGCGTCGTGGCCCTGCGGCAGGCTGGTCACGTCCCCTGGTCCCGCCAGGATCTCCTGCCCGTCGTTCATCCGGATCGCGAGCTTTCCGCTGACGTGGTACTGGAAATGCGGGGCTTCACAGCTCTCCGTACCGGCGATCGGCTTGACGTCGTTGGACCAACGCCAGCCCGGTTCAAGTGTCACACGGCCAACGGTACCCCCGGCCATCTCGAGGATCTCGACCTTGCCGTTCGGGAAAACCCGGGTCTCGGTCGGCGTCCCGAAATGTTCATGCTCTACTTTGCTCATATTCTCTACTCACCTCTTTTCCTCACGTTCCGCTTACAGTTTGTGCCTGCCAATGGGCCGGGGCAATGGGAACTGCAGCACATATGAGCATCGACCCGAGTTGGGCGGTCTTGGCCGAAATCCGCACGTGGCAAAGGCCCGAAGGTCGGTGTTTTCCAGCCTGCGGGAGAACACCGGCGGGAGACGGGGAGAACGCCAAAAACGGCGGTGCCGCGCCCCGGAATCCGGGACGCGGCACCGCCGTCTGCCTGTGGAGTTTTCCTAGCCGAAAATGTTGACCGGCTTGACGATGTCCGCGTAGATCAGCACGGCGCCCATGATCAGCATGCCCGTCGCGACAATGTACGTCAGCGGCAGCATCTTGGCGATGTCCACCGGCCCCGGATCGGGGCGGCGGAATAGCTTGGCAAAGGCGCGGCGCACGGACTCGAAGAGCGCACCGACGATGTGCCCGCCGTCAAGCGGAAGCAGCGGGATCAGGTTGAAGACGAACAGGGCGATGTTCAGCCCACCGATCAGCGAGACCAGCGAGGCCGCCTTGTCGGAGACGCCGATCTGGTCCATGGCACTGATTTCGCCGGCAATGCGGCCCACGCCGACCACGGAGATCGGGCCGTTCGGGTCGCGCGGGGCGTCGGAGAAGGCCGCCTGGCCGACCGCGATCACGCGTGCCGGCAGGTCCAGCACCACGTCGGCAACGCCCTGGATCTGTTTTCCGACGGCCGGAAGCACGTCGGTGACCGGCTGCGGGACGTTGCGGATCTGCGAACCCATACCGATGAATCCGACGGCCACCGTGGCGGGAGTGCCGTCCGCCTTCATCACGGCGCGGCCCTCCGCATCAAGCACCGGGCGTTCGGTCTTGTAGGGGGTGATGGTCGTGGAGTGCGCGACCCCGTCGCGCTCGTAGGTCAGCGGGACCGATTCGCCGGCACGTTCGCGGATGGCCTGGGTCAACCCCAGCCATTCGGTGGCGGCCACCGGCTTTCCGTCGAAGGAGGTGATGGTGTCGCCCGGGCGCAGCCCGGCGGCGTAGGCCGGGCCGGGTGCGTCGCTGGCCTTGCAGCCGTTGTTCACGGCCGGGTCGCGCTGGGCTTCCTGGCCCAGCGGAACCACGCACTGGTAGACCTCCGCCACGGTGCTGGTCTGCGAGGGGGCGCCGAACCCGACGGTGACGATGCCGATCATGAACACGCCGATCAGCAGGTTCATGAACGGGCCGCCGAACATGATGATGATGCGCTTGTACACGGGCAGCTTGTAGAACAGGCGGTTCTCGTCGCCCGGCTGCAGCTGCTCGGCCGCCGCGCTGCGGGCCTCGTCGGCCAGCTGCTGGAACATGCCGGTGGACGACTTGCGCAGCGCCGGAGCGTCGGTGGCCCCGACATTGCCCTTGTTCCTGGCAGGCGGGTACATGCCGATCATGGAGATGTAGCCGCCCAGCGGGATGGCCTTGAAACCGTATTCGGTGTCGCCGCGCTTGAAGGACCACAGCGTCTTGCCGAAGCCGATCATGTACTGCGGGACGCGCACGCCGAAAAGCTTGGCCGGCACCAGGTGCCCGACCTCGTGCAACCCGATGGACAGGCCGACGGCGACCACCATGATGGCCACACCGAGGATGAAAAGAAGAATGCTCACAGTGCTTCCAAACGTTTGGCGGCGGCGTTTCGTGCCCACGATTCGGCGGCAAGCACCGAGTCGAGGCTCAGCGCGCCGGGTTCGGGGGTGTAGGTCTGCAGGATCGCGTCGACGGTCTCGACGATGTCGGTGAAGCGGATGGCCCCGGCGTGGAAGGCCTCGACGGCTTCCTCGTTGACCGCGTTGTACACGGCCATGTGGGTGGGCGAGGCGGAGGCTGCGGCCTTGGCCAGCTCGATCGCGGGGAAAGCCCCGACGTCCAGCGGCTCGAAGGTCCAGGAGGCGGCGGTGGACCAGTCGCAGGGGCGGGTGGCACCGGGAACGCGGTGCGGCCAGCCGATGCCCAGGGCGATGGGCAGGGCCATGTCCGGCGGTGACGCCTGGGCGATGGTGGAACCGTCGATGAACTCCACCATGGAGTGCACGATCGACTGCGGATGCACCACGGCCTCGATGCGCTCCAGCGGCACGTCGAAGAGCAGGTGCGCCTCGATGACCTCGAGGGCCTTGTTGACCATGGTCGCGGAGTTGGTGGTCACCACCTTGCCCATGTCCCAGGTGGGGTGGGCCAGGGCCTGTGCGGGGGTGACATCGCGCAGGGCCTCGCGGCTCCAACCGCGGAAAGGGCCTCCGGAGGCGGTGACGATGAGCTTGCGGACCTCGTCGGGGGTGCCGGAGCGCAGCGCCTGCGCCAGTGCGGAGTGCTCGGAATCGACCGGCACCAACTGTCCGGGGGCGGCGGCCTGTTTGACCAGCTGGCCGCCGACGATCAGCGATTCCTTGTTGGCCAGCGCCAGCAGGTGGCCCGCGTTCAGCGCGGCGAGCGTCGGGGCCAGTCCGATGGACCCGGTGATGCCGTTGAGGACCACGTCCGCGTCCGGGAACCCGGCGATGGCCGCTGCGGCGTCGGGCCCGGCGAAAAGTTCGGGCGAGTAGTCGCTGGCGCCGGCGGCAGCCGCGGCTTGCCGGATGGCCCCGGCAAGCGCGTCGAGGTCCGGGTTGGCCGAGCCGACGGCCGGGGCACGGGTGGCGACGGCCTGCAGCGCGAGCAATTCCAGGTTGTAGCCGCCGGAGAGCGCGGCAACGGCAAAACGGTCGGGCGCCGCGGCGATGACCTCGAGGCCCTGGGTGCCGATGGAACCGGTGGAACCGATCAGCGTGACGCGCCGGATGGTTCCGGGCACCGGTTGGGCAAAGACGGCGGAAGGCTGCAGGTTGTTCACTTGTCCATTATGGTCGCTGTTTCTGTGCCGACCCAATGAGCCACGGCCCGAGACGGCCTGGATGCACGTGATGCCCGCCGTATGCCCGCCCTCGAAGAGGGGCACACGACGGGCATCACCGCGGTGGCGGGTGCCAAGCGCCAGGGCCGCCTAGACCTTGACCGCAAGCACATTGCATTCGGCCTGCAGCAGGATCCGTTGGGAGTCGGATCCCATGAGCATCTTGCCCACCGGCGAGCGCCGCCGCACCCCGATCACAATGAGTTCCGCGTCCGTTTCCTCCGCCGCGGCGATCACGTCGTCGGAAGCCAACTGGCTGGAGGTGAATTGGCGGACCTCGTGTTCGATGCCGCTGGCTTCGAGCGTTGCGTGCAGCTGTTCGAGGTCGTCGGCAAACGCGTAGTTCGGGTCCACGGTCCGGTCGGCGCGGGTCGAGTTGACGACCAACAGCCCGGCGCCGCGGCGCCGGCATTCGGTGATCGCCGCATCAAGCGCCGCGTCGCCGAGTCCGGTGGGAACGTATCCCAGCACAACGGTTCCGCGGGTTGCGTCCTGCAAGCTCATTTTGCCTCCTCAACGATCGGTTCGACGGGCAGCGCTTCCATCTTCCGCTGCGCCCGCTTGATGAAGAACGACGCGACGAACATGAGCACCAGCGCGCCGTAGACCACCCAGGTGAACGGGGTGGAGACCAGCGTCATCGGGTCGTTCTGCGAGATCTGCAGTCCGCGGCGCAACTGCACCTCGAACATCGGGCCAAGGATCATGGCGACCACCATGGGCGCGACGGGGTAGCCGTACTGCCGCATGAAGAAGCCGAGCACGCCGATGACCAGCAGGATGCCGACATCCATGATGGCGAAGTTCAGCGAGTACGCACCCAGGGCACCGAAGACCAGGATGCCGGCGTATAGGTAGGGGCGCGGGATCTGCAGGATCTTGACCCACAAGCCCACCAGCGGCAGGTTCAGCACCAGCAGCATCAGGTTGCCGATGTAGAGGCTGGCAATCAGCGCCCACACCAGGGCCCCGTTGGTTTCCATCAGCAGCGGACCCGGCTGGATCTGGTAGCGCTGGAAGGCGGTGAGCATCATCGCCGCGGTGGCCGTGGTGGGGATGCCCAGGGTCAGCAGCGGGACCAGCACGCCGGCGGCCGCAGCGTTGTTGGCGGCCTCCGGCCCGGCGACGCCCTCGATGGCGCCGCGGCCGAACTGCTTCCGGTTCTCGCCCTTGGCCAGCTTCCGCTCTGCGGCGTAGGACAGGAAGGTGGAGACGTCCGCCCCGCCGGCCGGGACCGTGCCGATCGGGAAGCCGATGAAGGTGCCGCGCAGCCATGGCTTCCAGGACCGCTTCCAGTCGTCCTTGCTCATCCACCTGGCGCTGTTGCCGGAGGAGGTGCCCATGCCCATGACCTCGACGGGTCCCTTGCGCATGCGGGCGGCGACGTAGAGCGCCTCCCCCACCGCGAAGAGCCCGACGGCGACCAGCACCACGTCGATGCCGTCGGTGAATCCGGCGAAACCGAAGGTGTAGCGCTGCTGCGCCGTGGTGTCGTCCACGCCGATGAGCCCGATGAACAGGCCCAGGGCCAGCGAGGCCATGCCGCGCAGGATCGAGGATCCCAGCAGCGCGCCGATGGTCAGGAACGCCACGACCATCAGCGCCACGAAGTCCACGGGTCCCAGGTTGATGGCGAAGTCGACGATCACCGGGGCCAGGAACGTCAGCAGCACCGTGGCGATGGTGCCGGCAACGAAGGAGCCGATGGCGGCGGTGGCCAGGGCGGCGGCCCCGCGCCCGGCCTTGGCCATCTTGTTGCCCTCCAGCGCCGTGACGATCGAGGCCGACTCCCCCGGGGTGTTCAGCAGGATCGAGGTTGTCGATCCGCCGTACATGCCGCCGTAGTAGATGCCCGCAAACACGATCATCGCGGCGGTCGGCTCAAGCGAGTAGGTGATCGGCATCAGCAGTGCCACGGTCATGGCCGGGCCGATGCCCGGCAGCACGCCGACGGCGGTGCCGATGAACACCCCGAAGAGCGCGTACAGCAGGTAGATGGGTTGCGCCGCCGTGGCGAAGCCCTCCATGAGCATGTTCAGGTTATCCATTGAGGAATTCAACGCCTTCCAGCAGCGGGCCGCGCGGGAGGGAGACCCCAAGCAACCCGCCAAAGAGGTACTGCAACACCAGGGCCAGCAGCACGCCGATGATCACCGAACGCCAGAACGGCTTGGCGCCCAGGGACCAGGCGGCACCGATGAACAGTGCTGCGGCGGCAACCGGCCAGCCGGCGGGTTCGATGAGCACAATGTGGATGATGACAAAGAAGGCGAGTTTGCCGATGGTGAGCCAGTCAGTGCTGGCATCTGCGTCAATGTCTTCGCCGTCCTCGGCAGCACCGAGCCGGCCGCGGAGGGCCTGGTAAACCAGGCCCGCTCCGAGGACCAGCAACAGTGTGCTCACGATGTAGGGGAAGGCCCGTGGG
This sequence comes from Paeniglutamicibacter sp. NPDC091659, assembly GCF_044756805.1. Lineage (NCBI taxonomy): Bacteria > Bacillati > Actinomycetota > Actinomycetes > Micrococcales > Micrococcaceae > Paeniglutamicibacter > Paeniglutamicibacter sp. NPDC091659. Next base: position 105,291 of record NZ_JBIVTO010000011.1, on the reverse strand, counting down.
CCCATGCCGAACTCCAGGTCCGGAACCGCGATGGTTCCGGCGAAGATCACTCCCGCTACACCAAGTACTACGAAGACCAACGCAAAGAGAACTTCTCCGAGGTTCTTCTGCGCGGTCTGCATGCCTACTTGACCAGGCCGATCTCCGTGAGGGTCGTCTTGACCGTGGCGATGTCCTCGGTGAGGAAGGTCTTGAACTCGTCCCCGGCCAGGAACGCGTTGTCCCAGTTGTTGTCCTTCAGGGTCTTGGTCCAGGCCTCGGACTTGTTCAGTTCGGTGGCCAGCTCGGTGAGCTTCTTGGCCTGGGCCTCGTCGATGGAGCCCGGTGCGACCACGCCGCGCCAGTTGGTCAGCACCACGTCGATGCCCTGGTCCTTCAGCGGCTTCACGCCCGGCAGTGCGGGCGCCTCGACGGGACCGGAGACCGCAAGCGCGCGGACCTTGCCGGCCTTGACCTGTTCGGCGTATTCGCCGACGCCGGAGATGCCTGCCTGGACCTTGTTGCCCAGCAGGGCCGCGAGGGATTCGCCGCCGCCGGAGTAGCCGATGTAGTTCAGCGAGTCGGCGCCGATGCCCTGGGCCTTGAGGATCTGGCCGATCAGGATGTGGTCGGCACCGCCGGCCGAGCCGCCGGTGACGGCCACGCCCTTGCCCTTGGCCTTGATGTCGGCGACCAGGTCGCCGATGCTCTGGTACGGGCTGGACGCGGGAACGACGATGACCAGCGGCTCCTCGGTCAAGCGGGCGATCGGGGTGGTGTCCTCCAGGCGGGATGCCGAATTGTTGGTTTCCACGGAGCCGACCATCACGTACCCCATGACCATCAGGGTGTTCGGGTCCTTTTCGGTGGCCAGCTTGGCCAGGCCGTTGGTGCCGCCCGCGCCGCCGATGTTCACCACGTTGGCGGAGCCGACCTGCTTGTTGGCTGTGAGGTCCGCCTGCATGGCCCGGCCGGTCTGGTCCCAGCCGCCGCCCGGGTTCGCCGGGACGATGATGTTCAGCTTCTTGATGTCGCCCGCGGCGGCATCGCCGGAGCCCGAGGCCCCGCCGCAGGCCGAAAGGGACAGGGCAGCGGCGGCGACCGCGGCAACGATGGCTGTACGTCGGGTCATGGAGATTTTGGTTTTCACTGTCGGAACTTCCTTGTCCAAATATGCGAATGAAAGCACCGGAGTGTGTTGCGGATCACCATGGGTGCGAGGTTGAGGCTACAAACCTTCGAGTGCGCACCGGAAGCATGTGGTGATAGTGGTGGTATTGGTCATTTTGGTCGCGGGCGACAAAGTGACGGGGCGTGCAAAAATGGTGTGATGTTCCGCACCTCTTCGCTTCGCACCCACCTGATGTTGCTTCAGGTGGGCATCGTCTTCCTGGTGATCTCCGTGGCAGGGGTCGTGGCGGCATTGATGCAGGCCGATTCCATCCGCGACGCGCACCAGGCGCGGTTGATCGGCGTGGCCGAATCCGTGGCCAGGCTCCCGTCCGTCATCGAGGCATTCGACGACGCGGACCCGGCCCAGACCATCCAGCCCATCGCGGAACTGATCCGGCAGGCCTCGAACGTCACCTACGTGGTGGTCACCGACGCCAAGGGCATCCGCTATTCGCACCCGACCCCGGAACGCATCGGGGAACCGGTCTCCACCGACCCGTCCGTCCCGCTTTCCGGGGAGGTGTTTGTCGGAACCGAAAAGGGCACCCTGGGCACCTCCTGGCGCGTCAAGGTCCCTGTCTGGATCGACGGAAAGATTGCGGGCACGGCGTCGGTCGGAGTGCTCGAGTCCGAGCTGACCGCGGACCTGCTCGAGCGGCTTCCGGTCCTGGTGGGATGGCTCATCGGCGCCGCGGTGGTGGGAACCATCGGGGCGTTCAGCATTTCCCGACTGGTATGGCGGCGCATCCACCGGCAGGAGCCCGAACAGATCGCCGAGTTGCTGCAGTCGCGCGAGGCACTGCTGCACGGCGTGCGCGAGGGATTGATCGTCACCGACGCCGCGGGGACCATCACGCTGGTCAACGACGAGGCCAAGCGGCTGCTGGATCTCCGCTCCGAGGTCCTGGGCCTGCGCGCCGACGAGGTGCTTGAGGCGCCGATCGCCTCCCTGCTGGTCAACCAGTCGGAGGGCGAACAGCTGGTGTTGGCGGGCGAACGCATCCTGCTGGCCAAGGCCTCGGGCGGAACCGTGGGAGGCTCCCGGGTCGGTTCGATGCTGCTGCTGCGCGACCGCACCGAGCTGCACGGCGTGCTGCGGGACCTGGGCGGGGCACGGGACATGACCCAGGCCTTGCGCGCCCAGGCCCACGAGTTCTCCAACCGGATGCACGTGATCTCCGGGTTGCTTGAACTGGGGCAGGTGCGCGCGGCCGCCGATTTCATCGGCATCGCCGACACCTCCGGCTCCCCCACCGGCGCCGAGGCCCTGGCCTCCGTCGGCGATCCCGAACTCGGGGCGCTGCTGCTGGCCAAGGGTGCCATCTGCCGCGAAAAGGGCATCGAGCTGGTCATCGACGACGAATCGGCGCTCACCCCCTCGCAGCCGGCGTTGAGCCGCGACCTGATCACCATCCTGGGCAACCTGCTGGACAACGCCATCGAGGCCATCGTCCACCAGGGGCGCATCGAGCTGCTGGTGAGCGAGGAGGCGGACTCGAGCGTGTTGATCGAGATCCACGACGACGGTCCCGGTGTCGAACCCGGTTTGCGTGATTCGCTCTGGGACCTGGGCGCCAGCACCAAGGGCGCCGGCACCGAGCCCGCGGCCCGCGGCATCGGCCTGGCCCTGGTCCACCGCGTGGTCACCCGGCGCCGCGGAACCATCACCGTCGGAGACTCGGATCTCGGCGGGGCCGCCTTCACCGTGGTGTTGCCTCCGCCCACAGTGCTCCGCCCCCTCCACCCCGCCGCCATCGCCATTGCAAGCAGCGTTGCAAACCCCGCACAAGGAGCGCCATGAGCCCGATCCGCACAGTGATCATCGACGACGACCCGGCGGTGGCCGGTGTGCACCACGGCTTCCTCATGGCCCACGGCGCCTTCGAGGTCGTCGGCACGGCACACACCGGCGGGCAGGGGCTGGAAATGGTCAGGTCCCTGCGGCCCGACCTGTTGCTGCTGGACATCCACCTGCCCGATTTCAGCGGCCTTGATGTCCTGGCCAAGGCAAGGGCAGATGCCGGCGGCGACCTGTTGGACGTCTTTGCCATCACCGCGGCCCGGGAGCTGGCCACGGTCCGCAGCGCCCTGGCCGGCGGCGTCATCGAGTACCTGGTCAAGCCGTTCGGGTCCGCGGAGTTCAGGTCCCGCCTGGACAACTATGTCGCAAACCGCTCGGCGCTCCTGAAGCTGCGCGACTCCGAGCACGGCCTGGACCAGCAGAGCATCGACAGGCTGCGTTCGACGGTGCCGCAGGCGGACCCCGCGCAGGTCCGCCTGCAATCCCCCGTCGCACAACAAGCAGGGGCGCATTCGGCGGGACAGCCGCCCAAGGGCCTTTCGAGGACAACGCTGGATGCCGTGACCGATCTCCTGCGGGCTCCCGGGGCCGACTACTCGGCGGCGGAATTGGCCGCGGAGCTGGGCCTGGCACGGGTCAGCGCCAGACGCTACCTCGAGTACCTGGTCTCGGTATCCAAGGCCAAGCTCACCCCCAGATACGGAAGCGCCGGGCGCCCGGAAAACCGCTACTCCTGGAACCCCCGCCGGTGACGGAAGCCCCGCCGGGTCCAACCGGGACTAGGTCCAGTCAGGGTCTTCCCAGGTGCCCGCTTGCTGTTGCAGGTGTGCCTCGCGGGTGAACATCAGGCACACGCGCGTCGCCTCGCCGACGATGATGCCGTCTTGGTTGCGGCCCACGTGGTTGAAGGTGGCCACCCCGAGGCCCGGACGCGAGTTGGAGGGCCGCAGGTCCACCACGGACGTTTCGGTGTAGAGCGTGTCCCCCGGATAGAGCGGGTGCGGGAACCTGATGTCGGTGAGCCCGAGCTGGCCGACCAGGGTGCCCTGGGTCAGCTGCGACACGGACTGGCCCACCATGGTCGCAAGGGTGAACATGGAGTTCATGAGGCGGCGGCCAAAGGGCTGGGTCGCGGAGAATGCCGCGTCCAGATGCAGCGCCTGGGTGTTCATGCTCAGCGTGGTGAACAGGACGTTGTCGGTCTCGGTCATGGTTCGCCCGGGGGAATGCACATACAGGGCGTCTGCATCGAGCTCGTCGAAGTAGAGACCGCGTTGTTCGACCCGCTTGCCGAGATCATCGTTCATCATCTTGCTACCCCTTCAGTTCTTCCATCCCCCTACACCCGGTGTTTCCCCGGCCTCCAACGGCGAACGGGACCCCGGAGCGTCGAGGCATCCACGGAAAAGCCCGTATGCGTATCCTACAAACCCGGTCGCAGAGCGCAAGTGGTGATTCTCAAAGCCCCAGCGAGCGGGCAATCAGCATCAATTGCACCTGGGTGGTGCCCTCGCCGATTTCCAGGATCTTGGAATCCCGGTAGTGCCGGGCAACCAGGGACTCGTTGATGAAGCCGTAGCCGCCGAAGATCTGGGTGGCGTCCCGGGCGTTGTCCATGGCCGCCTCGCCGGCGACCATCTTGGCGATGGCCGCCTCGGTCTTGAAATCCTTGCCGGCCAGCATCCGCGCCGCGGCCGCATAGTAGGCAAGCCGCGAGGTGTGCACGCGTGCCGCCATCCTCGCGATCATGAAGGAAATGCCCTGGTTGGACCCGATGGTGGCCCCGAACGCAGTGCGGGTCTTGGCGTAGGCGACGGCCTCGTCGAGACAGCCCTGAGCGGCCCCGGTGCCCAGGGCCGCGATGGCGATGCGCCCCTCGTCGAGGATCGACAGGAAGTTTGCGTAGCCGCGGCCGCGTTCACCGAGCATGTTTTCCTCCGGCACGCGTACGTCCTTCAGGCTCAGCGGGTGCGTGTCCGAGGCATTCCAGCCGACCTTGTTGTAGGCAGGTTCGACGGTGAAACCCGGGGTCGGCCGGGGCACCAGGATCGTGGAAATTTCCTTTGACTGCGTTCCGTCCGGCCGGGCCGCGGTGCCGGTGACCGCAGTGACGGTCACCAACGTGGTGATGTCGGTGCCGGAGTTGGTGATGAATTCCTTGCTCCCGTTGATCGTCCAGTGCCCCTGGTCCAGGACGGCCTTGGTCTGGGTGCCGCCGGCATCGGAGCCCGCCTCAGGTTCGGTGAGCCCAAAGCCAGCGAGCTCCGTCCCGGCGCACAGGGCAGGCAGCCAGCGTTCCTTCTGGGCCGCTGTACCAAAGCGGTACACGGGCATGGCGCCCAGGCTGACTCCGGCCTCCAGCGTGATGGCCACGGACTGGTCGACCCGCCCCAATTCCTCAATGGCCAGGGCGAGGGCGAAGTAGTCCCCTCCCATGCCCCCGTACTCCTCGCTGAAGGGTAGTCCGAACAGCCCAAGCTGCCCCATCTGCGCAATCACGTCGTAGGGGAAGGAATGCGCGGCGTCGTGTTTTGCCGAAACCGGCGCGACGACTTCGTTGGCGAATTCGCGCACCGTGTCCACGAGCTGCTGGTATTCCTCGTCGAGCTCCAGATCGATCACGTTCTGCACCTTCCTTTGGCGCGTCGGCCTCCGAAACGACTGGGTCAATCGATTCTTCGACGCTGGCTTGTAAAGCTCTTGGGCTTTGCCAAATGACCACGTATTGTTAGTGATCATTAACTGAATCCGAGGCTAGTGTTGCACCGCACACTTGTCCAGCATTCACAGCGAATTGATTCGGCGACCCCGGCCCGGCCAGCATTCGGCCTCCAGGGGCACAAAGGAGCATCGAACACCCCATGAATGCCACGTCAATCACGCCGGCCTCGACCGACAGGGACAGGGCCAAGGCACAACGACGCCGGGACCTCCTGGTCGAAGCCACCCGGCTGTTCGCCATCCGCGGGTACGCGGGAGTTTCGCTCGAGGACCTGGGGGCGGCCTGCGGCATCAGCGGCCCGGCCGTGTACCGGCACTTTTCCGGAAAATCCGCGGTGCTGATCGCGCTGTTGGTGGGTGTCAGCCAGGATCTCCTCAAGGGCGGCAAGGAGGTCAGGGCGGAGGGAGGAACGCCCTCGGAAATCCTGGGCAGGCTCATTTCCTTCCACACCGATTTTGCGCTCGCCCGCCCGGACATGATTCAGGTCCAGGACCGCAACCTGGAAGCCCTCCCCGAAGCCGAGCTTCATCTGGTGCGCAAATTGCAGCGTGACTATATTGCCCTGTGGACCGAGCAACTGCACCTGATCCACCCGGAAGAATCGGCAACAGTCATCCGCTTCCGGGCACACGCGGCATTCGGCCTGCTCAATTCGACGGCGCACTCGGCCCACTCGCCCCGCACATCCAAGAAGGGCCTGCGTAAACTACTGAACCAGATGGCGACCGCAGCCCTGTCCACCCCGGTAGGCTAGGGACAAGTCGATCAACACATATAGAGAGGCAGTGACCGTGCAGCTACGGCCCATACAGCCAGAAGACCTTGACCAGTTCTTCGAACACCAGCAGGATCCCGAAGCCAACCTCATGGCTGCCTTCACGGCACGCAACCCGGCCGACCGTGGCGTATTCGACCACCACTGGAACCTGATCCTGAACGACCCCTCGGTCATCGTGCGCACCATTGAGCATGAGGGCGAGGTTGCGGGTTCGATTCTGCTCTTTAAGAACGAAGATGTTCCGGAGATCAGTTTCTGGACCGCCCGCCGCTTCTGGGGCAAGGGAATCACCACCTCGGCAGTCGACGCCTTCCTGGCCGAATACACCGAACGCCCGCTGCGTGCCCGGGTCCCGCAAGACAACATCGGATCCATCAAGGTCCTGGAACGACGTGGTTTCAAGGTCATCGATGAGGACTCCGATTTCTCCAACGCCCGCGCAGCGGTCGTCAAGGAATTCATCATGGAGCTGGTCTAGCCGCTCCCCCGCATTCTTGTCCTCGGGCATGAGCAATGGCCGGATATCCCCGAAGGGATATCCGGCCATTGCTCTATTCTCTTGCCGCCCTACAAGGGCCGGGCCGATCCGACAGGGATCAGTTCCCGTTTTCGATGTCCATGAGCAGGCGGCGGGCCTCGCGGCGGATTGCCTGCTCCCCCGGCTCGGGGACCGGCGCAGCCGCGAGCAGCTTGCGCGTGTAGTCTTCCCGGGGCGCGTGCAGGACGTCGCTGACGCGACCCTGCTCGACGGCCTTGCCGGACTTCATGACAACCACCGAATGCGCCAGCAGGTCCACGACGGCAAGGTCGTGGCTGACAAACAAGCAGGCGAACTCGTAGCGTTCCTGCAGCTCCTGGATCATGTCCAGCACCGCGGCCTGCACCGAAACGTCCAACGCACTGGTCGGCTCGTCGGCGATCAGCAGCTCGGGATCCAGGGTGAGGGCGCGTGCGATGCACACGCGCTGGCGCTGGCCGCCGGAGAGCTCGTGCGGGTAGCGGTTGATGACCGAGGCCGGCAGGTGCACCGCCTCAAGCAACTCCGTGGCGCGCTTGATGCGCTCGGCGCGGTTTCCGACCTTGTGCACCACCATGGGTTCGGTGATGCAGTCGCCGATGGGGAACCGCGGGTTCAGCGAGGCGGCCGGATCCTGGAAGATCACGCCCATCTTGGCGCGCACCGCGCGTGCGGCCTTGGGACGCAGCTTGGTCAGGTCGCTGCCCTGCACGGCCAGCTTGCCCGAGGCCACCGGAAGCAGGCCAAGCACGGCCTTGGCGACCGTGGACTTGCCGGAACCCGATTCGCCGACGATGCCCAGGATTTCCCCGCGGGCGATCTCGAACGAGACATCGTCAACTGCGCGGAACTTGCTTCCGCGCATGTCGTATTCCAGCACCAGGTTCTTGGCCTCAAGCACGAGCTTGCGCTTCGGGTCCACGACGTCGGCGGGTTCGGGAACAAAGCCGCCGTCCACGTCCACCGCGGCCAGGCGCGGAACCGAGGAAAGGAGCTTCTGCGTGTACGGGTGCTGCGGGGCGTTGAGCACCTGTTCCACCGTGCCGGTTTCGACCAGCGAACCGCGGAACATCACTGCCACACGGTCGGCCAGGTCAGCCACCACGCCCATGTTGTGGGTGATCAGCAGGATGCCGGTGTTCAGCTTGTCCTTGAGCTCGCGCAGCAGGTCCAAGATCTCGGCCTGCACCGTCACGTCGAGCGCGGTGGTCGGCTCGTCGGCGATGATGACCTTGGGGTCACAGGAGATCGCCATGGCGATCACGATGCGCTGGCGCTGGCCGCCGGAGAACTGGTGCGGGTACTGCTTGATGCGCTTGGCCGGTTCCGGGATGCCCACCATCTCCAGCAGTTCGATGGCGCGGGCCGTGGCCTCCTTGCCGTAGGCAAGGCCGTGCAGCTCGAGCGACTCGGTGAGCTGGCGTTCAACCGTCAGCACCGGGTTCAATGCCGTCATGGGTTCCTGGAAGACCATGGCGATCTCGGTGGCGCGCATCTTGCGCATCTTGGCCTCAGGCAGGCCGACGACGTTGACGCCGCCGACCAGCGCCTTGCCGGTGACGTTCGCGTTCGCGGGCAGCAGCCCCATGGCGGCGGTGGAAGTCACGGACTTGCCGGAACCCGATTCTCCGACCAACGCCACGACCTCGCCGGGGAACACCTCAAGGGAGAGTCCCTTGACCGCGTGGACCTCGGAAAATTCCGTATCGAAAACGACATTGAGATTCTCGAAGCTCAGTGCCGTGCCGGTTGTGCCTTTCACCGGTGCTTGGATGCTCATGCGAGTTCCTTCTTCTTGCGGCGCTTTGCCTTGCTGGTCTGGCGGGGGTCGAACGCATCGCGCAATCCGTCGCCCAGGAAGTTCACGCTCAGGGCGATGGCGACGATGATCATGCCCGGCCACCAGAACAGCCACGGGCGGGAGGTGAACGCGTTCTGGTACTCGCTGATGAGCAGGCCCAAGGAGGTTTCCGGCGCTTGTACGCCGAATCCCAGGTAGCTCAGCGAGGTTTCCAGCAGGATGGCGCCAGCGATGGCAAAGGTCGCGTTCACGACGATCACGCCCACGGTGTTGGGCAGCAGGTGCTTGAAGATCACCCGGCTGGTGGTCGAGCCCATGGCCTGTGCCGCCGCGACGTATTCGCGTTCGCGCAGGCTCAGGATTTCGCCGCGTACCAGGCGGGCCAGACCGGTCCAGGTCAATATGCCAAGAACGAAGGCCAGCGCGAAAATGGAACCGGACTTGTTGCCCACCATCTGGGCGAGCACGGCGGCCAGTACCAGCAACGGGATCACGATGAACAGGTCGGTGATGCGCATCAGCACCTCATCGACCCAGCCGCGGAAGTAGCCTGCCAGGGCCCCGACGATCGCGCCGATGACGGTCGCGACGGCGCCCACGACAACCGCGATGATGATGGACTTCTGGGTTCCGCGCATGACGAGGGCAAAATAGTCCTTGCCGGTGCTGTCCTGCCCGAACGGGTGTGCGCCGAACGCGATGCCGCTGCCGCCCAGCCAGGTGGGTAGCAGGCTCAGGGTCGGCACTCCGCCGTTGACGATGGTGCCGGACTTCACGTAGCTCTGGTTCCACCAACCGGGGATGCCGGCGAACCCGATGGAGGTGAAGGCGACCACGGTGATGAAGACCAGGATGATCGCTGAGATGATCGCCGGCTTGTGGTGCACGAAGCGGCGGCGGATCAGTTGGCCCTGGCTCTTGGACTGGGTGGCATTGCGTGCCAGCTCCGCGTCCTCGACCTCGACCAGGGAAACGAGCTGCTGCTCGTTGGGCTCCATTTCGGAAATCATGTTCGATGAACCTCGTAGCTCTTCGTTGTTCTGGTGCTCGCTCATACCCGGATCCTCGGGTCAAGAAGCGCATAGAAGATGTCCGCAAGCATGTTGAAGAGAACAGCTGCGGTGCCGGTGACCAGGAAGAAGGCCATGACCGGCGCCGGGTCCACGTGTTGGAGACCGGTGCGGAACATTTCGCCCATGCCCTTCCAGCCGAAGACGGACTCGGTGATGACCGCACCGCCAATCAGGCCGGCGAAGTCGAAGGCCGCAATGGTGGCAATCGGGATCAGCGCGTTGCGGAAGGCGTGACGGAAGATCACGGTTCGTTCGCTAAGCCCCTTGGAGCGGGCCGTGCGGATGTAGTCCTGCTGGCCGACTTCAAGCATCGAGGTTCGGGTGTAACGGGAGTAGCTGGCCAGCGAGATCACTGCAAGCAGGATCGTCGGGAGTATCAGCTGGGCACCGCGGTCAAGGAAGACTTCCCAAAAGCTGCCTACGAAGTCCGGGGTCTGCGAACCGATGGTACCCACCGGGCGCGGCTTGAGCTGAAGGAATCCGGGCCAGGCGCGGAAGATGTGGTCGATGACCGTCAGGCCGGCAACGGCAAGGCCGGTGAAGGCACTGACCCACATGGCGACCTTCCGAACACGGCCGCCCATGTAGTAGCCAATGGCGCCGGGGATGGCCATCGACAGGACACCGCCAATGATCAGCACGGGGGTGCTGGGAGCCTGGAGGATGGAGAAAGTTGCGTAGTAAAGGATGATGCCCAGGCCCACGGTGATCAATGCCGGGTAGAGCACCGCCTTGTTGCGCACGCCCACGGTCATGGCAGTGCCACTGAGGGCAACGGCCAGGGAGAGGACGACGATGCCGACCAAGCCCAGCTGCGGGTAGCGGAAGAAGTTGAGCCACAGCAGGTACGGGATTGCCACGCCGACGAAGACCGCCGAGACCGCGAAGGTGGCGACGCGGCGCTTGACGCTGCCGCCCAGGAACACCTGCATGAGGAAACCGAAGAGCACCGCCGCGACAATCGTTTGAAGCGGCGTGAACGCGGGTTCCTTGATCCAGTTGTTGTAGCCGATAGCCATGTATTCCTTGAGCATCACTGCGGCCCAGAAGACCGGCAGGGAGAAGAACAAGAACGTCAGGAAGGTGACACCGTAGTCCAGACCCGAGTACTGGCGAACGGCCGTGAGCACGCCGATGGCAATGCCAAAGATGGCTGCCAGCACCGTGGCCAGGATGACCAGACGCAGCGTGGAGGATGCTGCGGCGCCGAGCAATCCGGAAACCTCAACACCCTGGACATTCGTACCGAGGTCGCATTGCAGGGCAAAGCACTTGCCAACGCCCGTGAGCCAATCCCAGTACCTCAGGTACCAGGGCTGGTCCAGATTCATGTACGCGGAGCGTTGAGCAATGAGATAGTCCCGGTTTTCGGCGGAGCTCTCACGGAGATCACCGAGCGGATCCCCGGAGTTGATCACCAATACGTAGAGAAGGAAGGAGGCGGCGAGCAAAATGCCCAACGAGGCCCCGAGCCTTTTGATGATAAATTTCAGCACTGCAACTACTTACCTTTCCGTCTTGATCCGCCCTCGTAAGTGGTGTTAACAAGGGCGTGTGGGGCCCGGCGAAAACGCCAAGCCCCACACTAAGACGCTGGTATTGCCGGTTGGCAATTACTCAGCGCGGACCCACTGCTCCGCGTTCCAGACGATCTGCGACTGGGTGGCGGTGTGGCGCACGTTCTTGATGTCAGCCGTGGAGGCGGACAGACCCGGGTGAGCGAACACCGGGATGCCGAAGAGGTTGTCCCACAGCAGCTTCTCGATGTTCTTGGTTTCGGCCAGGTGGACGGCCGGATCCATGGAGGTTGCAAGACGGGTCCATGCCGCGTCAACTTCCTTGTTGGAGAACTTGGTGTAGTTCTGTGGCTTGCCGGTGCCGTAGATGTTCTGGCCGGAAGTGATCTGGCCGGAACCTGCCCAAGCGAACAGTGCCACGTCGTAGTCGCCACGCTCCTGGGTGCCGCCCGGTGCGAAGAACTTCGGATCGCCTGCGTCGACGACTTCGAAGCCTGCCGCATCACAGGATGACTTGATCATGGCGACCTGGTTGGCACGTCGCGGGTTCGGAGCGGAGTAACCGATGCGAACCTTGGTGCCGACTGCGTTCTTCTCTTCGAGGATCTTCTTGGCACCCTCGACGTCAACCGCGTCGAAGCGGCCATCGTAGGACGCTCCGACAATGTCCTTGTAGGTGTCCTGGAACGGGAAGACTTCGCGGGCGTTGAGGATCTGCGCTTCCGGGTTCAACGGCTTGATCAGGTTGTCAACGATTTCCTGGCGAGGAACGCACATGGCGAATGCTTCGCGCAGCTCCAGGCTGTCCTTGAAGGCTGCCTTTTCACCGAAGTTGAAGTCCAGGTGTTCCCAGGTCATGGTGTCACCCTGCTGGATGTTTACCTTTTCGCCGAGCTTCTTCAGCTGCGCCAGGGTGTCAATGGTCGGCTGCGGGGCGATGGCGTTCAGTTCGCCGTTGTCCAATGCCTGAACCATTGCATCATCCGCGAGGAAGCGGAAGGTCAGGGTCTTGGTGGCAGCCGGGGTGCCGTAGTAGGCCTCGTTGGCTTCAAGGGTTACCGATTCGCCGGCATTCCAGCTCTTGAGCTTGTATGGGCCCGAGGACGGGATCAGATCGGCTGCGGGAAGCGCGCCCGGCTTGGTAGTCCAACCGGTGTTCCAGAATTCGGCAGCCTTGGTGATCTTGGCTGCGTCGCCCGAACGGATGCCCTCAACCAGATCGGCCGTGGACAGGCCGCCCTGCTTGGCAACAATGTGCGCCGGAGTGGTCATCCAAGTCTGGATCTGCCAGTCCGGATCCGGGTTTTTGAAGGTGACAGTGAATTCCTTGGAATCAGCTGCGCCCTCGGGACCCTTGGGTACAGTGTCACCCAGGTCTGCTGAGACCGAGTCGAAGAGCGGAGCCTTCTTGGCGTTCTTCAGGTTTGCATTCTGGGTGCCCCATGCCAGCACGGCGTCGGCCGTGGTGATCGGGGTGCCATCGGACCACTTTGCGTTTTCGGCAATGGTGTACTTGATGGTCAGCGGATCGTCGCTGACCTTTTCGTAGGAACCAAGATCCTTGTTCTGGTAAATCTTGCCATCGGTGCCGAAGTACGAGAATCCTGCCAGGACCCGCTCGGTAATGGCCGAGTTGTAAGTGCTGTAGGTCTGTGGTGTCAGCGAGTTGTAGCCGATGAAATCGGGCGCACCCACGGTGACCTTGATGGCGCCTTCTTTGGTCGTGACATCGCCAAGAGCGGCAAGGCCACTGTTTGCCGGTTCCACGGTGTTGGTACCGCCGCCACTTGCCGACGGTGCTGCCGAACCGGATGGCTCAGCCGGGCCGCCTGGCGCACAAGCGGTGAGTGCCAGTGCAAGCGCAGCACCTACTGCGACAGCCTTCGAAATACGCTGAACACGCATTTCTCCTCCTTATAAGCTTGATCTTCGTGTTGCCGAGCTCTCGCTCGGGCGCGGTCCACGCGGCGTGCGCTACCCCACATCAAAAAACCATAGCGGTGATCAGTCCCGTTGGATATAAAAATGTCGCTTCACATTTATCGAGACCAGGCTCACCCAAAGCGCCCGGTCAGGCCGCAGAACTTGCAAACCAGGACGTGACGAGCGCTACAGCCGCTAGAACTCAAGGGTTTACTTCACATTGAACTTTGCCAATAACTACTGTCGGGTAGGAAAACTCAAGGTGTCGCAAAACATAACGGTTTGGCAACAGTGGGAAAAGTTACGTCAAAGCAGTGACAGCGATTGCTTGACGACTGCTCAAGGGCACCTGAATGGTCCAACCACCAACGGCGAATGGGCGGACCATTCAGGTCCGCCCATTCGCAGTTTACTGGTTTGCCAGCCAAGCCCGTCCGGTGAAACCGAACGCGGCGAGGCTAAAGCAGGAGCGTGGCACCGGGGATGGCGCCGAGCAGGTTACGCGTGTATTCACTTTGCGGGTTGTTGAAGACCTCGTCAGACGTGGCCTTTTCGACGATGCGCCCGTTTTTCATCACGCAAACGTTGTCGGCGATCTCTCGCACCACCGCCAGGTCGTGGGTGATGAACAGGTACGTCAGTCCAAGCTCTTCCTGCAGGTTGTTGAGCAAGTTCAGGATCTGCGCCTGCACCAGCACATCCAGCGCGGAGACGGCCTCGTCGCAGATGATCATTTCCGGCTGCAATGCCAAGGCCCGTGCAATGGCAATGCGCTGGCGCTGGCCGCCCGAGAGCTCGTTGGGGAACCGGTGCATCGTTGAAGCAGGCATCGACACCTGGGCAAGCAGTTCCTTGACTCGGCTCTGACGCGACTTGCTGTCACCGATCCCGTGGATGCGCAGCGGCTCCTCAATGGTGCGGTAGATGCTGTACATCGGGTCCAGGGAACCGTAGGGATCTTGGAAGATCGGCTGCACCCGGCGCCTGAACTTGAACAGCTCAGATTCCGGCTGGTCGGTCATCAACTGGCCGTCGAACGTGATGGAACCCGACGTGGGCTTCAGCAGGTTCAACACCATCTGTGCCACCGTCGACTTGCCGGAACCCGACTCCCCCACGATTGCCGTGGTGGTGCCGCGCTTGACCTCGAGGGAAACGTTGTCGACAGCAGTGAACTCGTCACTGCGACCCATGCCCTTGCGGATCTTGAAGACCTTCGTCAGGTCCTTGATTTCCAGCACGTCATCGGTCTTCAGCGAGTGCTCGTGCTTGGCCACCGCATTCACTTGCTCGGCGACTTCAATCGGCTGGGATTGCAGGCGCTTGGATGCCAGCGACGGAGCCGATGCAACAAGGCGCTGCGTGTAGGGGTGCTGCGGATTGCGCAGGATTTCCAGCGCGGGCCCCGATTCGACCACCTGCCCCTTGTACATGACGACGACTTTTTCCGCGCGTTCCGCGGCCAAGCCGAGGTCGTGGGTGATCAGCAGGACCGCCGTGCCCAGCTCGCTGGTCATGGTGTCCAGGTGGTCCAGGATCTGCTGCTGGACGGTCACGTCCAAGGCGCTGGTGGGTTCGTCGGCGATCAGCAGGCGCGGCCGGCAGGCCAGGCCGATGGCAATCAGCGCGCGCTGGCGCATGCCGCCGGAGAACTCGTGCGGGTACTGGTTGGCGCGTGATGCCGCATTTGGCAGGCCCGCTTCCGACAACACCTGCGCGACGCGTTCCTTCGAGTTGCCGCCGCCCAGCCCGTTGGCTTTCAACGTCTCTTCCACCTGGAAACCGATTTTCCACACCGGGTTCAAGTTGGACATCGGATCCTGCGGAACCATGCCGATGGAGCTGCCACGCAGCTCGATGATGCGCTTGTCGCTTGCGTGGGTAATGTCTTCGCCGTCAAAGATGATCTGGCCGCCGGACACCCGGCCGTTGCCGGACAGGAGTCCGATGGCGGCAAGTGCCGTGGTGGACTTTCCGGAACCCGACTCCCCCACGATGGCAACCGTTTCTCCGGGCATGACCGTCAGGTGAGCGTTGCGCACCGCCTCGATCGGCCCTTCCGGGGTTGAGAAGGTGATGGCCAGGTTCTTGATTTCGAGAAGCGGCCGGTCCTCGGCTGTTGCGTTCACGGATGAATCCTTCAATAGTTCAGTCATGGCGCTATCCCTTGCGTGCCCTTGGATCCAGCGCATCGCGCACCGCGTCACCAAGCATGATGAAGCTCAGGACGGTTATGGAAAGTGCAAGCGCCGGCCACATGAGGATCGATGGATTGTTGCGAAGGGAATTCTTGGCATCCGAGATGTCTCGTCCCCAGCTCATGGTGCCTTGCGGAAGCCCCACGCCCAGGAAGGACAGCGTGGACTCGGCCACGATGTAGGTGCCCAGGGAAATCGTGGCCACCACGATGATCGGCGCCAGGGAATTGGGCAGCACGTGCTTTACCAGCGTCTTGAACTTTGAGAGCCCGAGCGACCGTGAGGCCATGACATAGTCAGCATTCTTTGCCTCGATGACGGCACCGCGGGTGATGCGGGCCAACTGCGGCCATCCGAATACGGTCAACGTAATGATGACCGTCCACATGCTCTTGTTTTCGCGGAATGCGGGAAGCTGCATGATGACGATGGCGCCCAGGATCAGAGGCAGCGCGAAGAAGATGTCTCCGAGGCGGGCCAGGACGGCGTCAAGCCAACCTCCGTAGTAACCTGCCAGCGCGCCGAACGTGCCACCGATGGCGACCACCGCAATCGTGGTCAGGAGGCCAACAAGCACCGAGGCCCGCGCGCCGACGATGATGCGCGCGTAGACATCACAACCCAGGAACGTGAAGCCCAGGGGATGTCCGGGGGCGGGACCCTTGCGCGCATTGGCCAGGTCGCAGGCCTGCGGATTGGTTTGGGTGAACAGCCCCGGGAACAACGCGACCGTGATGACGAGGACGATCAGCAGGGCTGAAATGATGAACAGTGGCTGGGTCCGCAGGGACCGCCAGGCCTGCATCCACATGCTCAGGGGTTCGGCCGTCTCGTCGACCTTGTCGACGGACTGCAGCGGGGTTTCCTCAAGCGGGGCAACAAAATGCTCGATCTTGCGCGTGGACACTTTACCGGCGCGCACACGCTTGGCGGTGTCGGTCGGTTCAATCAATTCGGGAAGTGGATTCTCAGACATACCGGATCCTTGGGTCGAGCCACGCGTACAGTAAATCGACGACGAGGTTTGCTAGAACGAAAACGAGCACCAGGACACTGACTACGGCCACGATCGTGGGCGTTTCGCCCTTGCTGATGGCCGAGTAGAGCAGGTTTCCGATGCCCGGGACATTGAAAATGCCCTCGGTGACGATTGCGCCACCCATGAGCGTTCCGAGGTCGGCACCCAGGAAGGTCACCACCGGAATGAGCGAATTTCGAAGAATATGTACAACGATGACCCGGCGACGGCTGAGGCCCTTGGCGGTTGCCGTGCGTACATAGTCGGCGTTCTTGTTTTCAATGACGGAGGTGCGCGTCAGGCGCAGGACGTAGGCCAGGGAGACAAGGCCCAAAACCAGTGCAGGGAGGATCAGGTCACTCCAGGGGGCGCCGGGACCCACCGTTGGTTTCGCCCAATCGAGCTTAACGCCAACGATGAATTGCAGGACGAAGCCCAGGACAAATGTCGGCACTGCGATGACGATCAAGGATGCAACAAGCACCGTCGAGTCAAAGAGCTTTCCCTTTTTGAGGCCGGCAATGACGCCGAGGATGATTCCGAAAACGGCTTCGAAGGCGAGCGCCATGATGGCCAGCCTTGCGGTTACCGGGAACGCGCGGGCGATCACGTCGGACACCGCTTGGCCGGAGAATGTCTGGCCCAGGTCGAACGTCACCAGGTTTTTCAGGTACAGCAGGTATTGGACCCAGAAGGGCTGGTCCAGGTTGTATTGGGCCCTGAGAGTTGCCTCAACGGCCGGGTTCATCGGTTTGCCGCCCGACAGGGCTGAAATGGGATCGCCAGGTGCGGCGAAGACAAGGAAATAGACAAGCAGGGTTGCACCGAGGAAAACCGGTATCAATTGCAAAAATCTCTTGAGCGTAAAGGTAATCACTGGGCTACCACCGCGGGGTTAGTGGATGGAAACGAATCTTGCACGGGAGTGCTCCTTGTAAGGAAACATGATTGGGGGCCGCGATCTTGATGGATTAATCATTGGCGTGAGTAAGGGGGAACCCTTTAGGGCCCCCCTTACTCACTATCCATGTCAGCGGTGGGGCTGCTACTTACCAGTGATTGCGAAGTACAGCGGCACGCCATTCCAGCCGAACTTGACGTCGGCTACCTTGGTGCTCCAACCACCCTGAACGCCCTGGTACCAGAGCGGTACGACAGGAAGGTCCTTGAGCAGGATTTCCTGGGACTTGTTGAAGATCTTGTTGCCTTCTTCAACGGTGGTGGCTGACAGGCCCTCGGCGAGCAGCTTGTCGAACTCCGGGTTCGAGTAGTCTCCGTCGTTCGATCCCGCGCCGGTGGCGTACAGCGGGCCGAGGAAGTTGTACAGCGACGGGTAGTCGGCCTGCCAGCCGGCGCGCGATGCGCCGGTGAGCTTCTTCTCGCCAACCAGGGTGCGCATTTCCTTGAACGTCGGAATCGGGTTCAGCTCGGCCTTGATCCCCAGGGTGTTGGAAATCTGGTTGGCCATGGCCTCGATGTATTCCTTGTTGCCCGCACCATCGATGTTCGAGGTGACGGTGAAGGCCTTGCCTGCCGGCCACGGGGAGATCTTCTCAGCGTCGGCCCACAGCTGCTTGGCCTTCTCGGCGTTGAAGGTCAGCACGTCGCTTCCCGGGATCGCATCCGAGAATCCGTCAATCACCGGGGAAGTGAATTCCTTGGCGACCTGCTTGCCACCGAAGAAGATGTTGTCGATGATCTGCTGGCGGTCGATGGACATCGAGATTGCCGCGCGGCGCATCTGGCCGGCCTCACCCTTGAATTCCGGCAGGTAGCTCGGAATCACCATGGTGGCGTTGCCGGCGTAGGCCTGGTTGACCCAGCGGTCGCCCAGGTCGGCCTTGTAGTTCTGCAGCTGGCTCGGCGGGATCTGGTCGAGCACGTCGAGGTTGTCGCCCAGCAGGTCCTGGTAGGCGGCATCGAAGGTGCTGTAGATCTTGAAGGTCACACCGGCGTTGACGGGCTTGCGCGGGCCGCTGTAGTCAGCGTTGGGAACCAACTCGATCTGGACGTTGTGCTGCCATCCGCCGTCGGCCAGCTTGTAGGGGCCGTTGCCGGCAGGGTTCTCGCCGAAGCCCTTGGGGTCCTTGAATGCTGCCTCGGGCAGCGGGTAGAAGGCGGTGTAGCCCAGACGCAGCGGGAAGTCGGATTCGGAGCGAGCAAGCTCGACGGTGAAGGTGGTGTCGTCGACAACCTTCAGGCCTTCCATGGTTTCCGCGGTGGCGCCCTCGGCGCTGACCTTGTCATAGCCCTTGATGGACTCGAAGAAGTAGGAGTTCAGCTGGGCGTTCTTGGCGGCCGCACCGAAGTTCCAGGCATCGACGAAGGACTTCGCGGTCACGGCTTCGCCGTTGCTGAACTTCTGGCCGGACTTGATCTTGATCGTGTATGTCTTGGCGTCCTTTGTTTCAATGGACTCGGCCAGTTCGTTCACCGGCGCACCTGTGGCGTCGTAGCTCACCAGACCGGTGAAGAGCAGGTCCATGACGCGACCGCCACCAACCTCGTTGGTGTTGGCTGGAAGCAGGCCGTTCTGCGGTTCGGTTGAGTTCGCAGTGATTACCGCCGTGGGGTTTCCCCCGGTGCCATCTGAGGCGCCCGCGCTGTTGCTGCTGTTGCTGGCACCGGTGCTGCCACCACCACCGCCACATGCCGAAAGTGTTAGTGCAAGAGCTGCCGAAAGCACGAGTGCCTTCGAAGTGCGGGTGTAACGCATACTGTCTCCTCAACGAGTCTGTTGTATGGGTTCGAGCGTCGCGATTTTGCCAACAGTCAAACCCCGGTGATCCTAATCACCACCCAGTGAGACTACTCACAGAAGTGTGAAACATTCAATGAATTCTCCGCTTTGCAGACAATCTTAATAAACCTGCAACATATGCTTCGCGTGATGTCCGCAAAAAATTTGAGAAATCTGCGCATGAGTCCAAACACAGAGGTCAGCTAAGCCACGGTGCTTTTCGCCCGGTTTTCGAGGCGTGCCGCAGCCAACCCGATTCAGTCCGTATGCCCTTGTCACCTGCAATATCCATCCATTCCCGAGTCCATGGCAGGCACATCAAGGGCTGCTTCCGGCAGTCGTGATCCGGAAGCAGCCCAATCGTCGCCCCTTGGCCCCCTCTGACTCAGGCCAGTCCAAAAAGCATGCCCGGGTCGTTGAGCAGCGTGCCCAGATCGACCAGGAACTTGGCCCCCTGTTCGCCGTCGACGACCCTGTGGTCGAAGGACAGCGACAACGTCATGACCAGGCGCAGGGCCACCTCGTCGTGGAATTCCCACGGCATCTTCCGCACCTGTCCCAGTGCGAGGATTCCGGTCTGCCCCGGCGGAAGGATCGGTGTCCCGGCGTCGATCCCGAAGACCCCGATATTGCTGATGCTGAAGGTCCCGCCGGATAGCTGTGCCGGGGTGAGGGTGCCTTCCCGCGCCGCACGGGTGAGCTCCGAGATCTCCCGGGCCATGGCCGCAAGATCGAGGTCTTGGGCCTCGTGCACCACCGGAACCATCAGTCCGCGGTCGGTGGCCGCGGCGATGCCGAGGTTGACGTAGTGGTATTCGACGATCTCGCCGCTTTGCGGATCCCAGCGGGAATTCATCCCCTGGTGCCGGGCCAGGATCGTGCTGACCGCCTTGGCCACGAGCGTGGTGATCGTGAGCTTTACCCCCGCAAGGTGCGGCGCCCGGCGCAAGCGATCCAGCAGCTCCATGGTTTCGGTGACATCCACGCTGAGGAACTCGGAGACGTGCGGGGCGCTGAACGCGCTGGCCACCACGGCATTCGCCGTCGCCTTGCGCACCCCGTGCACCTGCACCCTGCGCTCGCGGGCATCCCCCGGCGCCTGGGCAGCAACGGGTACGCCAGTCGGCACACCGGCCGGCTGACCGACCTCCACCGCGTGCGCCTGTGTTTCCGCAGGGACCTCCGCGGCGGGCGACTTGGCGTGCAGCACATCCTCCCGGGTGATCAGTCCGCCGGCTCCGCTGGGGTGCAAGGCGCGCAGGTCCACGTGCAGGTCGCGGGCCAGCTTGCGCACCGGGGGCCTGGCGCGCAGGTACCCGATCCCCTGTTCCGCCGGCGGCTCGACGGGTTCATCGACTTCGGCGAGCGCCTGCGTTGCGGCAGGGGGAACTGCTTCCGGTTGCCTTGCCTCGGGTTCCGGAGCACTGGCGCGCCCGCGGCGTGCCGGGCGGCCGGAGGATTCCACCGCGGCCCCGTAACCGACCAGTGTCGGCTGCCGGTCGATTGGTGTGCCGGCGGGGGCCGGCACCTCGAAGGAGATGATCGGCTTGCCGACGTTGACCACGGCGCCGACGGGTTCAAAGACCTTGGTGACGACGCCACTGAAGGGCGAGGGCAGTTCCACCACGGCCTTGGCGGTCTCCACCTCGGCGATGATCTGGTTCAGTTCCACGGTGTCGCCCACGGCGACCCGCCAGGAAAGGATCTCCGATTCGGTGAGCCCCTCCCCCAGGTCCGGCAGGTTGAAAAGTTTCTCCATGGTGGCGCTCATCCGTCCTCTCCCAGCTGTGTTCCGGTTCGGCGCATGGCGTGATCGACCCCGTCGAGGATCCGGTCCAGGTCCGGCAAATGGTGGTTCTCCAGCTTGGCGGGCGGGTAGGGGATGTCGAATCCCGTCACCCGCACCGGGGCGTGGTCGAGGTGGTCGAAGCAGCGCTCGGTCAGGCTTGCCGCAAGCTCGGCGCCGACGCCCGCGAACTTGCCGGCCTCGTGCGTGATGACGACCCTGCCGGTCTTGCGCACCGAGGCGGTGAGCGTGTCGAAGTCCACCGGCTCGATGCTGCGCAGGTCGATGACCTCGATGTCGACCCCGTCGTCCTCGGCGGCGGTTGCCGCATCCAGCGCCGTTTTCACCAGCGGGCCGTAGGCAATGAGCGTCAGGTCGTTGCCCGGGCGCACGACCCGGGCCTTGTAGAGCGAGCCCGCCGCCGGGGCCGTGTCCAGGTCCACCTCCCCGCGCTGGTGGTAGCGGCGCTTGGGCTCGAGGAAGATCACCGGGTCGTCGTCGGCTATGGCCTGTTGCAGCATCCAGTAGGCGTCCTCCGGGTTGGACGGGGACACCACGCGCAGGCCGGCCGTGTGGGCGAAATAGGCTTCGGGCGATTCGGAGTGGTGCTCCGGGGAGCCGATGCCCCCGCCGAAGGGGATCCTGATGGTCACCGGCAGCTTCACGTGGCCTCTGGAGCGGAAGTGCATCTTGGCCAGCTGCGAGACGATCTGGTCGAAGGCCGGGTAGACGAATCCGTCGAATTGGATCTCCACCACGGGTCGGTAGCCGCGGAAGGCCAGACCGATCGCGGTGCCCACGATGCCGGACTCGGCCAGCGGGGTGTCGATGACCCGGTGGGCGCCGAAGTCCTTCTGCAGCCCGTCGGTGATGCGGAAGACGCCGCCGAGCTTGCCGATGTCCTCCCCCATCAGCACGACCTTTTCGTCGCGTTCCATGGCCGCGCGCAGCCCGGAGTTCAGGGCCTGGGTAAAGGTGAGTGTTTTCATCGGGAGACCTCCGAGTCCGCCGCAAAGCTGTCCAGGTAGCGCCGGCACTCCTCGCGCTGCCCGTCAAGCCAGGAATGAGAGTGGCTGTAGACGTGGGCGAAGAGGTCATCGACCGAGGGGTCGGGCATGGTGGTGATGGCCTCGCGCAGGCCCGCGGCCAAGGCATCGGCCGCGGAGGCGGCCCGCCGTTTCAGGGCTTCCAGGTCGGCGCCGAGCGAATCCAGGTGGGCGGCGATGCGGTCCAGCGGGTCCTTGGCGGCCCATTCCTCGAGCTCAAGCGCGTCGCGGTAGCGGGTGGGGTCGTCGGCGGTGGTGTGCGCGCCCATGCGGTAGGTGACGGCCTCGATGAAGGCCGGGCCGGTGCCGCTGCGCACGTGCGCCAGCGCGGCGCGGGTGGCGGCCAGGACCGCGAGCACGTCGTTGCCGTCGACCCGCCAGGTGGCCAGGCCGAAGCCCCGGGCGCGGTCGGCGATGTATCCGGTGGTCTGCCGGGTGACGGGTTCGGAGATGGCCCAGTGGTTGTTTTGGCAGAAGAAGAGCACCGGCGCCTGGTAGCTGGCGGCGAAGACCATGGCCTCGCTGACGTCGCCTTGGCTGGTGGCGCCGTCGCCGAAGTAGGTGATCACGGCCGAGGCCGAGCCATCGAGCTTCAGGCCCATGCCGTAGCCCGCGGCGTGCAGGGTCTGGGCGCCGATGACGATCTGCTGGTTGGCCATGTTGACCTCGTAGGGGTTCCACCCGCTCGGGGCGACCCCGCGCCACATGCGCAGCAGGTCCTGCGGGGCGACGCCGCGGCAGTAGGCGACCCCGTGCTCGCGGTAGGAGGGGAAGATGAAGTCGTTGCGGTCCAGCGCCCGGCCGGAGCCGATCTGCGCGGCTTCCTGGCCCAGCAGCGGGGCCCAGAGCCCCAGCTCGCCCTGGCGTTGCAGCGCAGTGCCTTCCTGGTCGAGGCGCCGGATGCAGGCCATGTCCACATAGAGGTCCTGAAGGACCCCGGCGTCGACGTCCTGGACCCAGTCGTCGAGTTCGGGACAGGGGGTCCGGGCCCCGTCGGGGCCGATGATTTGGAGGTAGCGCTCTGGCCCGTCGGGGGCCTGCGCGTCAAACGTATTGGACACGGTCGGCATCCTTCTGCGTTGCGGGAGGCCCGGAAAAACGCCTCCTGTGGGATGCGCGCCTCCGGGGCGGCGGCCTCGTCGCCGCCACGTACCTGTGATGCTACTCACAGAAGTCAGTGCGCACAATCCATTGACGCCAAACGGGGCATCCTGCCCTATCCGGAATGTCTCCGCGGTGCTAATCTTTCGCATTATGCAGCAACTAGACGCCACCGACATGCGCATCCTCTCCGCGCTGTGCCGCCAGCCCAAGGCCAGCGCCGTGGCCCTGGCCGCCGAGCTGGGGCTCGGCCGCAACACCGTGCAGACCCGCATGGTACGCCTCGAGACCTCCGGCGCCCTGCTGCCCTTCGAACAGCGCATCAACCCCGCGGCGCTGGGTTTCCCGCTGGTCAGCTTCGTCCACATCCACATCCAGCAACGCCTGCTGCAGGCCATCGTGGAACAGCTGGCCCGGATCCCGGAGATCGTCGAGGCCCACGGGGTGACCGGGTCCGCAGACATCCTGGCCCGCGTGGTGGCCAGCGGCGCCGAGGAGCTTTTCCGGGTCAACGGCCAGATCCTCGCCATCGACGGGGTCGAGCGGGCCGACACCTCGCTGTCCATGGCCGAGCTCATCCCCCACCGCACCACTTCGCTGATGGACCACTACCTGGCCGAGCGCGCCGCCAGGCACGACCCCGAAGCGGCGGACTGAGCGGCGCCAACCAGTTCAAAAACCGGCAAGCAGAAAGCCGTGGCGTGAGGTGCCGATGTGCCCCGGCGGGGTCGGTCTGCCCGACCATCGGCCAATAGGGCGTGACTCCCAATCGGGGCTCCACGATTGTTGCGCTCCAGATCAGCACGGCATGCAGGACGATTGCGGGTCGGCAGGTCAGCGCGAGCTTGTCGTAGCGGGTGGCCATCGACCTCCATTGCTTGAGGGCATTGAAGCTGCATTCGACCACGGTGCGCCGCTTGCAGGCGTCCTTGTCGCAGGTTAACGGCCGACCGCCGGCCAACGGCGTGGTCCGGGGCTGAACAAGCAGGTTCTTGCAATTCGACAGTTCCCCCTGCGTGGCAAGGGAGGTTGGTGCCATACTGGAGCGCACTGTTGACCGTGGAATCCACCGGCTTCCTCCCGGTCGATCAGTCCTTCGGCGCCGGAACGGGAGAACAGGGCACCCAAGACGGCGGCCAACTCCAGTTCTACTTGCTCTGGTCGATGGCAAGCTCCACACCACCGCCCATGCACCCGCCGTGGGATCCTGATCTGCGGCACCGCAACAAACACACCGCGCGGTACGCCCTGAACTATTCCAACTAGCCCGTGGCCGTGTCCACCTATTCCTACTCCTACGAGATGCTGCCTCCCGCGGAGCAACAGGCTTTCCCTTGCGCAGATGAAATCGCCGCCGCACAGGACTGGGCGGAACCGGAAAAACAGTAACCGACAACCACGGGGCCCCAACCAGGATGTTTGAGGCCCCGCCCGAGCGCAGTACAAATACGTTTGGTCAAGCCGCAGACTTCGGAGAATCGAGGGCATTGCCATCGCTGGCGAGCTGCACTAGCGATGAAGTTTCCCGCTCATTGATGCGAGGGCGGTGCGCCTGACGGACCAGCAATCGACTAGTCGGAAAATCCTCCGTCCGGGGTGTCCGCCTCTAGCACGGCCATGGCCGCGTTGTGCCCGCCAATGCCGCTCACTGCGCCGCCACGCCGGGCTCCGGCCCCACATACCAAGATACGTTCGTGGCGGGTGCTGACACCCCAGCGTTCGGCGGGGCTGGCAAGAGCCTCATCGTCCTCGACAAACGGCCAGCTGAGCGGGCCGTGGAAGATGTTTCCGCCAGTCATGTTCAGTGCATGCTCCAGATCCAGCGTCGTCTTGGTCTCAATGCACGGTCGACCGTTCGCGTCCCTCATCAACACGTCCTCGATCGGTTCGCCCAACACCGAGTTCAGTGAGTCCAGGACTGCCTGCTGCAGCGCATCGCGCCGCTCGTCGTTGTTTTCGGCAGTCACGAAACGATCCGGCGCATGCAGCCCGAACACCGTGAGGGTCTGTGCTCCGCTTGCAGCCAGCTCCGGGCCCAGGATGCTCGGATCAGTAAGCGAGTGGCAGTAGATTTCGCACGGCAGCATGGCCGGCACGGCTCCGGTCGCGGCTTCGTCGTAAGCTTCCTGCAGCTGGCTGTACGTCTCGTTGATATGGAAGGTGCCTCCGAACGCCGCTTCGGGGGCAATGTCGGGGTCCCGCAGCTTCGGCAACCGGCTCAGCAACAGGTTCACCTTTACCTGGGCCCCTTCCGGACGTTTGATCGGAGCACCGTGACCGCCAAGTAGCTTCTCGAGCAACGCCGGCGTGACGTTGGACAGCACATGGCGACCCGTCACAGTGACGGCTTCACCATTCCGTTCAAACGAGACGGACCCGTCGGGATCGATCCCGGTGACTTCCGCACCGGTGAGGATCTTGGCACCGGCCACTGAAGCCGCACGGGCCAGCTCGTTTGTCACATGACCCATGCCGCCCACGGGCACGTCCCAGTCTCCGGTGCCTCCGCCGATGACGTGGTAGACGAAACACTTGTTCTGTTGCAGCGATGAATCGCTTGCGGTGGCGAACGTTCCGATGAAGGCGTCCGTCGCCGCGACACCGCGCACCAAGTCGTTCGACAGCCGAGATTCGATGAGTTCGCCGATCGGTTTTTCGAAAAGCGCGTCCCAGAGTTCGTCATCGCCGACAAGAGCCTTCGCCTGGCTGCGGGTTACCAAGGGATCCGTCACAGTGGGCCAGAGCGCCTCGGCCACCCGCGTGGTGTCGGCGTAGAATGCGGAAAAGACCTCGGCATCCGCTCCCGCGCCCACTCGAGCAAACGAGGCCTCCGTCGCCGCGGCATCGTGGCGGTCGATCAGCAGTCCTGCACCGTCGTCGGCACCCGGAACCGGTGTGTACGACGAGTAACGTCGGCGGGCAAGGGAAATGTCCAGTCCAAGGTCATCGATGATCTTCTGCGGCAGCAGGCTGACCAGGTAGGAATAACGCGAGAGCCGGGCATCGATCCCGTCGAAGGCGACAGCGCTGACGGCGGCCCCTCCCGTCGATTCCAGGCGCTCGAGCACGATCACCTTCTTCCCGGCGTTTGCCAGGTATGCCGCCGCTGTGAGGCCGTTGTGGCCTCCGCCGACGACAACGGAATCGTAGTGTGCCTCGATAGGGGCATTGAGTTCGTTCACGGTATTCCTCTACTCTCTGGTGGGCGTTGCAAGTGTGCGAGCTTGACGGCTAGTACGCCGCCGCAAGCCGCGGGATCGAAGAGATCAACTTCTTCGTGTAAGCGTGCTGTGGATCGTGCAGCACCGACTCCGTGCTCCCATGCTCGACGATCCGCCCCTGGGAGATGACCGCTGCCTCATCGCACAACCTGTCGACGATTGACAGGTTGTGCGTAATAAGGAGGAACGAAAGCGAGTGTTCGGCTTGGAGCCGTTCAAAAAGGTCCAGCACCTTGGCCTGCACCGTGACATCCAGTGCACTAGTCGGTTCGTCGAGCACCAGCAGCCTGGGCCGGGTCGCCAGTGCCCGCGCAATTGCGACGCGCTGGCGTTGCCCGCCGGAAAGCTCGTGCGGATGGCGCGCCATGAGCTCCGGGCCCAACCCCACGTCGACCAGCAGGTCGGCGACAAGATCGTCGTGTTGCTCACGTCCAACCACGCCCAAAGCTTCCCTGAGGCATGACCGAATCGTCATCCGGGGGTCGAGCACTTCGGTGCCGTCTTGAAAGACCGGCTGCAGGGTGGAACGGTAGGTCTTGCGCTCGGCCCGCGACATGCGTGCGACGTCCTTGCCCGCGACTCTGATGCTGCCCGATTTGATCGGGAGCAGTCCGAGCACTGCACGGGCGATCGTCGATTTGCCCGAGCCGCTTTCCCCGATGAGGGCCATTCCGGACGGACCATCTGGAATGGAGAACTTCACCCGGTCAACGATGACCGTTCGTCCGTAGGCCAGCGTCACATCGGACACATGAAGCAGCGGGATTTGGCTCTCGCTCATAAGACACTCCTATCGAGGTGGGGAACGGCATCGATCAGGGCCCGTGCGTAGTCGGTCGTTGGGGATCCGATCACCTCGTGCACGGTTCCCGATTCGACGACTTCCCCGTCCTTCATGACAATGACGTGGTCGGCGAATCCCGAGACCAGTGCGATGTCGTGGCTGACGATTAGCATTCCCAGTCCACGGTCACGGCGCAGCGACTCCAGCAGGGTGACGATGTCCGCCTGCACCGTGACATCCAGGGCACTGGTGGGTTCGTCGGCGACGATGAGTTCCACGCCCAGGGACAGGGCCAGGGCGATAGCAAAACGTTGCGCCTGCCCGCCGGAGATTTGGTGTGGGTAGCGGCGCAGGACACTTTCGTTCAATGCGACGGCCGCAAGCGCCTCGACGACCTGCTCGCGGGCCTGGGCCTTGGTGCGGCCGTGCTTGCGCAGCACGGCCTCGGCAAACTTACCGATCCGCATGGTGGGGTTGAGCGCGGAAATCGGGCTCTGGGAAACCAGTGCGACCTTCCGCCCCAGCAAGCCGCTGATCCTCGCGGGGTCGTCGAGGACATCGACCACGTCGAACATGTTGACGGACCCGGTGACGTGGGCCCCCGGCTGGAGGCCCAGCAACGCAAGCAATGCAGAGGTCTTGCCGGAACCGGACTCCCCGACAATGGCGACGCATTCACCTGCTTCCACGGTGATCTCCGGTATGAAGGACACTCGGCGTTCGCCATAAGTGACCGAAAGATCGCGCACGCTCAGCAGCACCGCGCTCATTTTCCGGCCCGCCTAGGGTCGAGCGAGACACGCAGGCCTTCGCCAAGCACGTTGAAACAGAACGCGGTGACGAGGATCGCCAGTGCGGGGAAAGTGACAACCCACCAGTTGGTAGTGATCAGCGACTGCCCCTGTTGGACCATGAGTCCCCATTCCGCAGTGGGTTCCGAGACGCCCAGCCCCAGGTAGGAGAGGGTTGCGATTACCAGGATGATGCCCCCGGCATCGAGGGAAGCTTGGACCATCACCGGGGTGAGCGAATTCGGAAGCACGTGCCGCAATACGATCTTCGGGCCAGGGACACCGAGTGTCTTGGCCGAGTCGATATAGCCGCGCCGGCCGATCGAGGCTGCCGTCGAGGCTGCCAGGCGGGCATACCAAGGCCACCAAGTGACCGCAACGCAGATGATGAGCGTGGGGATGCCCCGGGGCAGCACCAGCGCGAGTGCCAGCGAAAGCAGCATGGCCGGGAACGCCAAGAAGATATCCGTGATCCGCATGATCGTGTCGCGTACGATACCGCCGACGTACCCGGCGACGACCCCGGCCATGGTCCCGACGAGGACCGCCGAGACCAACACCGCGGCGACGACCACCAGCGAGGTGCGTGCGCCAAAGACGACCCTGGTCAAGATGTCCCGGCCCACGCCATCGGTTCCGAACCAGTGCCGGGCATTTGGCGCTTGGAGCGCCTCGAGCGGATGGGTCGCCCCGGTTGCATCGGCCGGGAACGGAGTCACCCATGGGGCGAACAACGCGGCAATGAAGATGAGTCCCAGCACGGTGACGGCGATCCGCGAGAGAAGGTCGCCGGGAACAACCCGGATCAGGCGGGCCACGGCGGGAACCCGCTTTTCATGTAGTGAGACTGTCATTTCACACGCACCCGGGGATCGATGAAAGCCTGGGCGATGTCCACGACCAGGTTGATATTGACGTAGATGATCGCGATCACCAGGGTCACCCCGGCGATCGCGGGGGTATCGAGGGCCTGGATCGCGCTCGTGGTGTAGCGTCCGACGCCCGGCCAGTTGAAGATGGACTCCACGATGAACGCGTTCACGATCGAGTAGGCAAAGGTCAGCGCGACCAGGGTCAACACGGGCGAGAGCACCGGCCGCATGGCAAAACGACCGACCACCTCCCGCGACGAGAAGCCGAGCGCCCGAACCGTGCGGATGTGGTCCTGCCCCAGTTCATCGGTAAGCCCCGCCCGGGTCAGCTGTGCGATAGCACCGATCGGGTAGGCAGCAACAACCAGCCCCGGCAGCACCAGATGCTGCAACGTGCTCACAAACACCGGCCAGTTGCCAGTGAGCGCCGCGTCGACAATGGTGATGTTCGTCCAGATGTGCAACGGCGAAGTCGAATCCAGCGAGACTGTGTACTCGCCCGCGATGGGGAACCAGCCCAAGCGACTGGCAAACAGCGTCTGGAGCAGGAGTCCCAGCCAAAATGCCGGGAACGAGACGGCAAGCACCGTCGTGATGCGCATGGCCAGGTCGCCGGCCTTGCCCTGGTGCCGGGCAGCGAACCGGCCCAGCGCCAGGCCGACGGGAACGGCGATGAGCATGGCGAAGAGCACCAGTTCGATCGATGCGGGAACGAAACGCGCCAGGTCGTCGATCACCGGTTGGCGGGTGTGGATGCTCAAGCCCAGATCGCCACTGAACAAATCCGACAGGTAGCGCTGCAGCTGGGTCAACATCGACCCGTCGAGTCCGAGTTTCTCCCTCGCCGCGGCGAGCTGTTCCGGGGTCGCCCTCGGTCCTGCGTAGGAGACTGCCGGGTCGCCCGGTACCAGCCTCACGATCACGAATGTCAACAGCACCACACCCGCGACGACGAACACCGATTGCCCTATCCTGTTGAGGATGAAACGAAGCATCGGTCAGTCCACGACTCGGGTGTTGTAGACATGGACCACCTGTGAGTAGGCGGGGTTGTCAACGAATCCATCAACCCTGTCAGAGAGCACTCGTTGTCCCGTCTCCACGTACGGGAACGCCGCAAGTGCCTTGTCGTTCAGGATAGTCTTCTGCAGCGCGGCATATGCTTCCTGGGCCTTGGCCGGATCGGTCGCGGCCAGCCGCGGCATCACTTCGATGGCCGCGTCAAGGTCGGGGTCCTCCTCATAGCTCATGTTGAAAGACAAGTCTTTCTGGCTGTGGAACAGGTCAAAGAACCACGAATACGCATCCGGGTAGTACGGGTACCAGTTCATGACGAAGATGTTTTGCCGGGCTTCGGCGTCGCGGCTCTTGCCGAGCTCCCACTGGGCATTCCAATCCATGGGGGTCGCCTTGATCGTTCCGCCCAGTGTCTGCATTGCCGAGACGAGCAACGTGGCGAGCTTAGCTTGGTCGTCGTTGCCCTGCGCATAGGTCATGGTGAGCTTCAGCGGTTTGCCCCCCGGACCATATCCGGCTTCCTTCAGGAGGGCCGCGGCTTCGTCGAGGTTCGTCCTACCTTCAAGCCCTTGGGCGTAGCCCAGCAGTCCTTCAGGCACCATGCCGGAGGCCGCTACCCCGGCGCCGCTGAGCGTGGAGACCAGTCCGTTGTAGTCGATTGCCAGCTGGAGCGCCTTGCGGACCTTCACGTCCGAGGTGGGACCGGCCGCGGTGTTGAAGAATACGCCGAGGTTTTGGAACGTCGGTTGATCGGAAGTCTGCACGCTCGAGGTCTTCTTGGCCTGCTGGAAGAGTTGGGGGGTGAGCCCGTGCACGTAGTCGACTTCTCCGTTCTGCAGCAATTGCCAGGCGGTGTTGGCGTCGGGTGTCACCCGAAACTCGATGTTCTTGAAGTGTTTCCCTTCCCATCCTGACCAATATCCGTCAAACGCTGCGAGTTTCAGCTCAATCTCCGCGCCTTTCTCCCAGGACGTGATCATGTATGGACCGGTGCCAGCGTCCTTGCCCGAGTTGAACCAAGTCGTAAGGTTCTCGGGGCCAGCCGCCTGCGCGTCGTAGATGTAACTCGAGTATCCAGCCGATGCGATAAGCGGGATGGCCGCAGGATATGACAGTGAAAATGTCACGGTCTGGGGGTCGGTGGCTGCGATCTCCTTGACCGCGTCCCAGATAAAGGAACCTCCGGTCTTGGCCAATCGGTTGCGGTCCAGGGATTCCTTGACCGCTGTGGCGTCCACGGCGCGTCCGGTATGGAACTTGACTCCCTCCCGAAGCGTGAAAATCCACGTTAGACCGTCTTTGGACGACTTCCACCCGGTAGCAAGCAATGGCTCCGCTTCTTTGGTGTCCGGGTTGTATCGGGTCAATGACTCATAAACGTTCTGCATGGCGATGATCTCGTTGGAGCTGGAGATCCCCGGGTCGAGCTCGGTCACTACCGCCAATGTCGGCGCGATGACAAAGGTGTCATTGACCGGGGCCGCCTGCTTGACGGCGCCTCCTCCACATGCGGTGAGGGCCAATGACATGGCAACGGCAACTCCGATCGCCTTGATGGCACGTTTCACTATGATCTCCTTGCTTGTTCTCTGGGCTGGGGATGTGCTGCGACCGGCAGGCGGGCGGGCTTAGACCGAGCTATGTTCGGCCCGCTGGCCTACGCTGTGCGCGACTCCGAGCTTGCGCAGCGGACCGGCCGCCTTGACGCGCACCCGCACTGCGGGTGAGGTGAGATAGGCCAGCGGAATTTCGATGTGTTCGACGATTTCGACCCGTTCCGGGTCGGCTCCGGCGGATATCGCGCGTTGGATCGCTTCGTCGTAGGAGGCCTGCAGGGATTCCTTGAAATCGCCGCCCTGCGCGTGGATTCCGTCGCTGCGACCGCTCACCCAGGCAATGGCTGCTCCGACGGCGTTCGCCACGTCTCCGTTGGCCGGGCGGAGGACCGAGGTCACTCCGGCGAGCTTCTCCGGCACCAGGTAGGCGCCTCCGCCAACGGCGACGAGCGGCAGGGTCGTGCGTCCAAGTGAGACCCTGTCGACGGCGTCCACGAACATCTCCTCGATGCACCCGATCGCGGCTTGGAGGAGTTCCCGGTGTGAGTTCCCGATCGGGTGGGTGCCAAAGCTCGCAAGGCCGGCGGCGTTTCCGGCATCCGACAGCGTCGGGGTGGAGCCCCCGAAGACCAGCGCTTCGGTGGAGACGCGGTAGCCGACCGACTGCGGGCCGATGACTGGTTCCTCGGGGGTTCCGGCGACTATCGTCCCACCGCCCAGCGCGATGGCCAGAATGTCCGGCATACGGAAGTTGGTGTGGACGCCGCCGATTTCGACGGCTGCGGCGGATTCCCGTGGAAAGCCGCCCACGAGCACGCCAAGGTCACTCGAGGTGCCGCCAACGTCTACGACGATGGCGTCGGGTTCCCCGCTGAGGTAGGCCGCCCCACGCAACGAGTTCGCCGGCCCGGAGCCGATGGTGAGAATGGGAAACTGCTCGGCGAATTCCGTCGCCATCAGAGTTCCGTCATTCTGTGCGAAGTAGGTTTCGACGTCCAGCCGCGCCTCCAAAAGCACGTCGTCCAGGGCCCGCACGACCTGCCCGGCCACCCCGAAGAGCGCCGCGTTCAGGATGGTGGCGCTTTCACGCTCAACGATGCCAAGGCTGCCGATGTCGTGGCTCATCGAAATCGGGAAGTCGCGCCCGAGGATCCCGCGCACGATCTCCGCAGCACGCAGTTCGTCTTCATTGGAGGCGGGGCTGAACACCGCGGTGATGGCGATCGCATCGGCGGTGTCGCGCACCGATTCCACGAACTCGGCGATTCCTGCTTCGTCGAGTTCGGAGATCCGACGGCCATCGATGTAGTGCCCGCCGCGCAGAATCGTCCAGCCGACGCTGACAGTGTCGCGGAGGGCGATCGGCCAGGACTCCATCGGGCTGAGCGACATCGTCGCGGGAGCGCCCAACCGGATCACTCCGACCTTACCCAGCGCACGGCGCTCGAGGATGGCATTGGTGGCGTGGGTGGTTCCCAGCATGACCCGGCCGATGCGCTCGGCATCGTCACCGAGTTCGCCAATGAGCGTGGTCAACGCAGCTTGCATGCCGGCGGTGACATCCCTGGACGTCGCCTGCTTGGTGCGGGCGACGATGCGGTCCTGCTCATCCATGACAACGGCATCTGTGTTCGTTCCGCCGACATCGATTCCGATGCGCAGGTCTTTGGGTTTAGACACGGTTAAGCTCCTCAATGGGTGTGTAGTCAAGGTCGTATCCGAACGCGCGCGGCCCTGCCGTCTGGATTCCGCGTTCGGTGCGCCACAGGGGATCCGAGGGCCACCCGAGCACGGACAGACGCATCCCGTGCATAAGCTCTTCGGTCGCGATGGCATGGCCGGTCTGGCTGTCGACAAGCGTGATCAGGTCCGGAACCATGGCCAGCACCCGGTTTCCTTCGGTGGCAACGAGGTTTTCGTTTTGGATCTCGACCCGGACCGCGCGCCCTTTGTCTGCACCGAGGCCGGCAATGATGAAACTGCCCCGAACGAAACCGCCGCCGGTGCGGCGGTCCAGCTCCGTCACCTTGCCGGAAATGAGATGGAAGGCGTCGAACCCGGACTGGATTGCCCGCACAGGGTCGGCTGCGAGTCGTGCGGCGCGGCCGGTGGCGACGGCGCTGGATATCGAGTTGAGGACGACCTTTCCGGTCATCTCTGCGGCGGTCATGGTGTAGTCAGCCATCAGGGCGCTTCCGCCGCAGGCCACCGAGAATGCACGGGCCAGTGGTTCTGACCATTTGCCGTTCGTCGGACGGAACGTGGCGACGTTCCCTTGGAAATCTGCCATGATCAACGGTGTGGCCTCCGCGCCCATGACCTGGAACGAGACCATCTGGACCTCCGGAAAGGCGCGGCCCATTCCGTCTGCGTCAACGATGGGCAGGCCTAGTCTCGAGGCCCACATGACTGCCTCGACGCCGTTTCCGCCGCCGATTTCGGAGGCGATGACCGCGACGGCTTCGGAACCGAATTCCTTCTCGACCGCGGCCCGGATCAGGGCCGCTTCGCTGCCATTGCTGAGCATTTCGTAGGACACCGTCGGTGCGCCTACCCCTGACAGTGGCATGATGAGCCCTTCGGGCGGAAGATCAGCGAGCTGGACGACCGGCACCGGACCGTGCTCACGGATGGAATGGGCCAGTTGGAGAGCAGACCCGCCGACCGAGCCTCCGCCGCCGGTGCCAAGGAGTGCGCAACCGAAGGCGAGGTCGACGACGTCTGATTCATTTATGGACTGAAGTCGAGTTTGCATTCCCCAATAGTATGCAATGGGTCACACGGATATTTGTGCCCTTGGCACGATATTCGTGATCGATTTTGTGTTCATGCGCTAAATTTGGCAAATGCCTACAGTTCAGGACCTCGCCGGACTCACCGCGCATCATGCCGTCACCCTCCTAGCACCGGATGCGCTCTCAGACGTGCCGCGGGACGAAATCAAACGCATCGTCATTCTCCAAGACCTCGAGATGTTGCAGCGGGTACCGGAGAAATCCCTAGTGATCGTTCCCTCCGGGTTGTTCACCCGGCAGGACTCCTCGGGCCTGGACGTGCTCATCAAGCGCGTCTCCGAGCGGGGCGTCCTCGCGGTTCTGCTTCAGGGTCTGGTACAGGCCCAGCCGCGTCTCCAACGGGTGACACTCCGTTACGACGTTGCGGTGCTGGGCTGTCCGGCATCCGTGGACCTCGGGGATCTGGTCACCACGCTCAACTTGAGCGTGTCGGGAGGGCCTGCGAACACTCTTTCCCGCGTGTCGCTTGCCCTCAACCGGGTGAGCGCCTGGATGGATCAAGGTGACGGCGACCCGACCGGCCTTGCCGCCGAGGTGGGATCGCTGATTGGCGAGTCACTCGCCTATGGCCCGTCCCCAACCCAAGGCACCGCGGTGCTCGTTAATGGCTTCGCTATTGGCTATGTCGGAACCGGCAGCGATGCCGTGCAAACCGTCGAGACCCAGATCGTGCTGCCGGCCCTCGTCAACGCCATCAGCACACAGCATCTGCTCAAGAACCAGCTCGAGTATGCCCTCCAGGAAGAACGCTCCCGTGCGCTGACTGCGCTGATCGTCACCGATTCGGCGTCAATCGACCACTACGCCGCGATGGCACGGCAGTTGTCGATCGACGTCGATGGATTCCACATAGCCCTCGCCATCCATTCCGAGGTGGAAGATCCGGTCATCAGGGACCTCGACTTCCGCCACGCGCAATCCGCACTTGAAAACGCATTCGCCAGCATGCGCGTTGAGGTGCATTCCACGCGGATCGAAACGGGCTTCGGAATGATCATTACCAGCCGTGACCACAAACGGCTGACCTCAAGCGAAGTGAACTTCGGCGTTCAACAAGCGATTCAGTCGCTCGCGACACCCACGCTGTTCTGGGGCCTCGGCACCGAACACGTCGGTCCCGCTGGCATCCGCACCTCGATGTTCGAGGCCCGAAGCGCCTCGAATTCCGCAGCCATCGAACGCAACACCCGGTCGGCCGTATCCTTCGATGCTTCGGGGGTCCAACGCCTGATCTCCGAGGTCCGGGCCAGCGTCACCGCGAGCCGGATTGCCAGCGAAATCCTCAAACCCCTGGACGGAATGAGCAACCGCGCCGCGTCGATCGAGACCCTGAATGCGTGGCTTGAGGAGCGAGGTTCACTGAAGGCAGCCGCCGCGCGCCTACATCTCCACCCGAATGCCGTTGCCTACCGCATCAACAAGACGGCCGAGTCCCTCGGCATGAACCTCGCTGATCCGGATACCCGGTTTGCGCTCCAGCTTGCCTGCCGCGTCGCACTCGCCAATCAGGAGTAACTCCAACCCAAGCGACCAAAAAATGCTTGTCAAAAGACCGAGTTTCACTTATTGTTTTCGTTACGGTGCCGGCGTCCGACCAAAAGGGTCTGCTGAAAGCATCAACTTCTTCCCGCCGGTACAGAGCAAGATGCCGGTTGCACCGTACATTTCCCGTCTCAAGTGGCAGGGCTACCTGTGCGCGTCATGTTCCCGGCACCGAACCCGGGGCGGTGCCGTCATCCAGGCGTCTAAACAGTGCATGCCAGCGGTTCACTTCGCGGCACCGCAACTTCGGCAACCACCAGCAGTGGCATTCGAGGCATTCACTCGCAATGTTCCTGGCGCGCCGCTTAACCGGTGAAACCACTTTCAAGAAAGCTCCACCCACACCTCAACGTTCCGTTTCGCTTCCTGAAGCAAGAGTGAAAGAAAAGAGCACGCCTCCACATGGCCGAATCCATTGACACCGTCCTCACAGTCATCGCCAACGGCCAAAAAGAACCACCCAGCGATGCGCTCGTTATCGGTGTCGCCCAGAGCACCGACGGGCCTGTGCTGCTGGCCAACCCGCTGGACGCCGAATATGCCACGGTCTTGGGCGATTCGTTGGAAGCACTCGGAGCCACGGGAACGGTTGACCAGGTTCACCGGCTTCCGGGCCTTCCCGAAACCGGCCACAATCTCTTGGTTCTTGCGGGAGTCGGGAAAGTTGCCGCGGGCGCCTCGGTGACCCAAGAAGGCCTGCGTCGGGCATCTGGTTCGGCCATCCGCCAGCTCGCCGGGCTTGAGTCGGTCACGCTGGCCCTTCCAACGGCATCCCCCGCCGACGTCGCGGCAGTCGCCGAAGGCGCCGCCCTGGGCGCATACTCGTACACCGGGTACCGCACCGACAACAAGGGCTTCAAGGCCCCGGTGGCCAACGTCCGGATCCACGCCGGCATCGACCCCGGCGAAGCCCGGCTCCTCCTGGAACGAGCCGGGGTGGTCGGCAAGGCAGTAAACGACACCCGCACGTTGGTCAACCGGCCGCCTAGTTGCTTGTACCCGGAATCCTTCGTCGAGGCAGCCAAGGAACTCGCCGCAGGACTTCCGGTCACGATCACGGTGTGGGACGCAAAGCGCCTTGAGGAGGATGGCTTCGGCGGCATCCTAGGCGTAGGCCGGGGATCCGGCCACCAACCGCGATTGGTCAAGGTGGAATACTCGCCGGCGACGGCAAGGAAGTCGGTCGCCCTTGTGGGCAAGGGCATTACATTTGATTCCGGTGGTATGTGTATCAAGCCCGCACTCGGCATGACCGAGATGAAAAGCGATATGGCGGGTGCCGCCGTCGTGTTGAATACCGTGCTGGCCGCCGCGGCTCTGGGCCTGCCCGTCAAGACGACTGCGTGGCTCTGTATCGCGGAAAACATGCCTTCCGGCAGCGCCCAGCGGCCTGGTGATGTCTTGACAATCCACGGCGGCAAGACGGTGGAGGTCATCGACACCGATGCAGAGGGGCGCTTGGTCCTGGCCGATGGGATAGCAGCCGCGAGTGTTGAAAAGCCGGACGCGATCATCGACGTCGCCACCCTGACCGGGGCCCAGATGATCGCGTTGGGTACCCGCACGGCTGCCGTCATGGGTTCGGATATTCTCACAGCTGCCTTGAAGTCCGCCGCCGACAGCGCGGGCGAACCGATTTGGCCGATGCCCCTGCCGGAGGAACTCCGCGCGACCCTCGATTCCCATGTGGCCGACATTGCGAGCTGCGCCGGAAACCACGGAGACATGCTTACCGCAGCGGTGTTCCTGCAGGAATTCGTGGGCAAGAACGCGGAAGGCGAACAAATTCCCTGGGCGCACCTGGATATCGCGGGCCCGGCGTTCAACAGCGGCACCGCCTACGGCTACACCCCGGTGCAGGGCACCGGGTCCACGGTCCGCACCCTCGTGGTGTATTTGGAGAGCCTGGTGATGGACTCCGCCAAGAGCTCTCCCGCAGCGCCGGAAGAGAAAACAAACCGCTAAGAGAATGCCGAGTTCCCCCTCGGAGCCCAGGCATTTCTTCGTTCAGAGGCTCCGGGCCCCGCGGCGAGTCCGCCCGGGGATGCGGTCAGTCCCCGGCGTTGGCCGTACCTGTATGGCCGCTTCGCTGTTCTATGCTTTGTGTTCCCTTGGGCCCGCTTGCCCAGCCGCTGGCCGCCCCTCGCCGGTGAACATTTCGCTGTTACCTAGCGGGCACGATCGGTGGCCCCTCAAGCCGGGGATTCGATGAAATCGGGGCGCGCTTGTGGCCCCACGAGGGGCGCTCTACACCGTGGGTTCGGGGGTTAATCGTCCGCTGGGGTTCTGCATTCCGCGGCCTATCTGGTGCTGCGGGACAGGAACTTCCCGATGCGCTGCAGGGTATCGGGAAGGGAAATCATGGCTGAAATGGTTTCAGCTTCATCATCGAGGTGTTTGGCGTAGCCCTCGGCGATCCCTGCCGACAAGAGTTTCTTGGTGGGCCCGAGCATTTGGCTGGGGCCTGCTCCTAGGGACTCACCGAGTTCACGGGCGCGCGCGACGAGGTCTGCTTGTGCAACGACTTCGGTGACAAGCCCCCAGGAAAGCCCTTCTTCCGCATTGACCGAACGGCCCAGCAGGGCCATGTGGGCGGCCCGTCTCGGGCCAACCACCTGCGGGAGCAGGTACGAGACGCCGCAATCCGGGGTCAGGCCTATCGTTCCGTACGCACTGAGGAAACCGGCCTTCTCCGTGGCCAACACGACATCGGCGTTGAGTACCAGCCCCAACCCCGCTCCGGCCGCATAACCATCGACGGCCGCAATGGTTATCAGCCGGGACCGTGCCAGTCGCAGCAGGCCGACGTGCATGGTCTCAGCCAGTTCCTTCAGGAACACCGCAGGATCACTGGACGCGTCCATCATTGCGACGTCGCCTCCGGCACAGAAGAATCTTCCGCTGCCTTGCAGGATGACCACGTGGATCGCGGGATTCTGCTCGGCCTGTTCAATCGCCGCGCAGAATTCCTGCCCCATGGCGATACTGATGGCATTGGCTTCGGCGGGCCGGTTCAACGTCAGCCACATCAACGGGCCTTCGAACTGGACCAAAATGTTCTCGAATGACATATCTATCCTCTCAATCAGGGTCGCGACGCATATTTTGGGTACCGCACACCGGCCCGGACGTCCCTGCCGATTGCCGCGGCACTACCGCCGAGTCGGCTGCCGCCGGGTTGCCGGTCGGTCAGGAAACCCGGCGGAACAAGGCCGCCAGGGCTTGGCCTCCGCCGATGCACATCGTGACAATTCCGAATTCCAGGTCTCGGCGCACCAAGTCCTTTGCGACCCGCAGGCTCAGCATGGCGCCCGTGGCCCCCACGGGATGGCCCAACGCAATGGCACCTCCATAGGGGTTGGTCTTCTCCGGATCCAGCTTCGCGTCGCGCATGACGGCAACGGCCTGGGCGGCAAAGGCCTCGTTGAGCTCCACGATGTCGATGTCCGCCGGAGTCATCCCCGTTTGGTCGAAAAGCTTGTGCAGGGCCAACGTCGGGGCATAGCCCATGAGGGCTGGATCCAAAGCAGCAGTGGTCACGGCCTCCAGAGTCGCAAGCCCCTTCAGTCCGCGGTCGGCAGCCGCTCCGGCCCGCGCAAGCACCACGGCGGCTCCGCCGTCGTTGATCCCCGAGGCATTGCCTGCAGTGACCGTTCCTTCCCGTTCAAACACCGGCCGCAGGCCGGCCAGCATCTGCGCGGTGGTGTCCGGCCTTGGATGTTCATCAACGGAAACGGTGTGTGGCTTGCGTCCACCAACGTCGACGGGCGTGATCTCTTCGGCAAACACCGCGCGCGCGGCGTCCGTCGAGGCCCGGCGTTGGGATTCCAACGCGAACTCGTCCTGCTCTTCGCGTGATATCCCGTACGTCCGGGCCACGTTTTCGGCCGTGACTCCCATGTGGATGTTGTTGAACGGATCCGTCAGCATGGCCACGGTTCCGTCCACCAAGATTCGGTCACCGATGCGGTAGCCCACTCTGGCACCAAAATCGTAGAACGGCATGTGGGTCATCGACTCGTTGCCGCCGGCGACGGTGAAATCCAAGCCGGCCCAGCGCATCTGCATCGCGGCCGACCACACCGCCTGCAACCCACTGCCGCACAACCTGTTGACCGTGTAGGCAGGAATGGACGTTGGCAACCCCGCGGCCAGAGCCACCCTTCGGGCGTTGTAGGCATCGGGTCCGACCTGTCCGATGCACCCCATGACAACTTCTTCGACGTCGCTGCCGCCAATCCCGGCACGTTGGATCGCGGCCCTGACGGCCGTTGCACCGAGCTCATGCGCCTCGACGTCCTTCAGGGAGCCGCCGAAACTGCCAATGGGCGTTCTCGCACCCTCGAGGACCACAATCTTGTCTGTGTCTTTCATGTTTTCCGCCTTCTCGAAGAAATTCGCTGCTCGCCGTTCAGCGGCTGACCTTGCCGGTCAGGGACGCAAGGGGGCGAAGGAACAGGGGGCGGGCCATGAGGCAGCCGGCCACCATGACGACTAGCGATACCGCAAACAACGCCACTCCCGCCCAACCGCCGTCGTCCCGTCCCGCATACATGTGGTTGAGATTCCTCAGGGCTCCGGTGGCAAGCACCAAGAACACGTGCACCACGACAAAGGCCACGAAGTAGAACATGACCGGCAGGTGGATGGTGCGGGCAGCCTCGATCGGGAATACCTTGTTCAGCCGCCGTGTGTTCTTCGGCCACGCCGGTGACATTCGGAGTCCGGACACGAGCGCCAGCGGCGCCGCAACAAACACCGTCAGGAAGTATGCCAGCACCTGCAGGGCGTTGTAGTTCACCCATCCGCTTTCCAACGGCCAGTCCAGCGAGGCGTATTGCAGCAGCGCCGACACGGCGTTGGGGAATATATCCCAGCTCGTGGGCACGATCCGCATCCATTGGCTAGTGGCCAGCAGCAGCACCATGAATGCCAGCCCGTTCAATACCCAAAGGGCGTCCAAAGTCAGGTGGAACCACAAATCGAGGCTGATCTTCTTGGGTGCTCCCTTGGTACGGAACAGTCCCTTGTTGTTCCGGGTCCAGTACGCGGCCGGCCGGGTGGTGGTGCGCACCAGCCACCCGGTGCGCACCATCAACTGCAGGAAAAAGCCGTTGAGGAAGTGCTGCCATCCCAGCCACGCCGGCAGCCCCACCGGCGCACCTTCAGGCAGTGTCGAATGCCCCGTGTACTCCCCCAGGAAATCCTGGACCCCCTCCAGTCCACGCAACCACTTGGCGGCCAGGACCAGCAGGACCAGAAGCACGACGGCGGCGCCCGCCGTGAACGCCGTCCGCGCTTTCTTGCCGCTTCCGGCGGGACGGGCCTTGATCATCGTCATGAGTCGGAATGTGCGTCGAGCGCACGGATCAGCTGCGGCACCACGGTGAAAACGTCCCCCACGACGCCGAAGTCGGCCACATCGAAGATGGGTGCATCGGCATCGGAGTTGATCGCCACGATGGTCTTGGCCGTCTGCATGCCGGCCCGGTGCTGGATGGCCCCGGAGATGCCAAGCGCAATGTAGAGCTGCGGGGACACGCTTACCCCTGTCTGGCCCACCTGCGCACCTTGTTCCACATATCCGGCGTCCACGGCGGCCCGCGATGCGCCAACGGCCGCACCCAACGCATCCGCTAGGTCTTCAACGAGCCTGAAGTTCTCCAATGAACCAATCCCCCGCCCGCCGGCCACCACGCGTGCGGCACCGCGCAACTCCGGGCGATTGCCGCTGGAAGTTTCAGTCTTGGTGGAAAGAATGGTTGCCGCGCCGTTTCCGGGCACAACGTGCACTGTGGTCGACGTCGGTGTGGCGGCGGGGGCGATGTCCTTGACGGCGCCCTGGCGGACGGTGATGACCGCCGGGCCTCCGCTGACGGTGGCTTCGACGGTATAGTCACCGCCCAGGACGGAATGGGTTGCCACGATGGCGTCCCCGTCCGAGCGTACGGCAACGACGTCTGCAAGGATTCCGGCCCCGGCACGAACGGCGAATCTGGCTGCCGCGTCGCGACCGGCCACGGAGTTCGCGGCAATGACGGCCACCGGATCGACTTC
The DNA here is from genome assembly GCF_044756805.1 of Paeniglutamicibacter sp. NPDC091659. Lineage (NCBI taxonomy): Bacteria > Bacillati > Actinomycetota > Actinomycetes > Micrococcales > Micrococcaceae > Paeniglutamicibacter > Paeniglutamicibacter sp. NPDC091659. The sequence goes on along the minus strand of NZ_JBIVTO010000011.1, from coordinate 63,483 downwards.
GCGGGCCCCAGCCGAAAGCGCTTCAAGTTCCGGGGCCACCAGCAGGCTACCGGTTCCCTCGCACTCGGCAAGGACCACGTGGGTGGCTCCGAGGGCGCCGAGCTGTGCCACGAGCCCGGCGCCCTCGCCCGGAGCCACAGCCACCACGGCGACGGGGTTGCCGATCTTGGCCGCTGCACCCAAGAGGCCTGCGGCCGTGTTTTCGAGCTCGGCCGAGCCGTTGGTTTCAATGAGTGTCAAGACATTTTTCATGATGTTCCCTCGTCCTACTAGATCAAGCGGTCGGAGCGCAGGAACTCCGCCAACTCATTGCCGGCATTTCCTTCATCAACAATCCGTCGCCCGGCCGCGCGGGCAGGACTGCGCAGCGTGGATACGATGATTGTCTGTTCCTGGGTGCCAGGCAGTCTCCCCAGCTCGGAAACCGACATCACCGTCAGCGGTTTGCGTTTGGCTGTCATGATCCCCTTGAAGCTGGGGAACCGGGCCTCCGCAGACCGTTCGGTGACGGAGATGACTGCCGGAAGCGGTGCGCTGGCCTGCAACGAGCCCGATGCGGTGCTGCGGTGCCCCGACACTTCCGACTCGGTCAGCTCCACCGTGTCGATGGCGCTGAGCACCGGCACCGCCAGGTGCTCGGCGACCATGGCCGGGACAACGCCGCCGCGCCCGTCCGTGGATTCGTTGCCGGCCACCACCAGGTCGGCCGCTACCGAGCGCACGGCTCCGGCCAGGACCGCCGCTGTGCGCCCCGCATCGGCTCCGGCCAAGCTGTCGTCGAGCACGTGAAGGGCAGCATCGGCGCCCATCGACAAGGCCTTTCGAAGTCCCTTCGTGAGCGTGTCGGGTCCCATGGAAACGACCACCACCTCGGTGCCCTTGTTGGCATCCTTGTAGCGCAATGCCACTTCCAAGGCACGTTCATTGATCTCATCCAGCACGTTTTCGCCGCCACGATCCACCAACCCCGTTGCGGGGTCAAGGTTGCGCTGCTCGCCCGTGTCCGGAACCTGCTTCACCAACACTGCAATCTTCACGTTTCTCTTCCTTGTCTTTCAATGACCGGGTTTCGCCTCCGAAACCTTGAACGATTGGTCCTAAAGGTTGCGGGAAATCACCAGCCGCATGATGTCCGAGGTGCCTTCCTCGATTTCCTCTAGCTTGACGTCTCGCATCCACTGCTCCACCGGGTATTCGCGGGAATAGCCCCAGCCGCCCAGGGTCTGCACGGCGGCCCACGTGCAGAACATGGCCGTCTCTGACGCCTGCAATTTCGCCATGGCGGCCAAGCCGTTCACGTCTTCTCCCGCATCGAGTTGGCGGGCGGCATGCAGGGTCATCAGCCAGGCGGACTCGATGCGGGTGGCCATGTCGGCCAGACGGAATGCCACGGCTTGGTGTTCGATGATCGGCTTGCCGAACTGGGTCCGTGTGCGGGCATAGTCCAGGGCGTATTCGTAAGCGGCCCGGGCGGCACCAGTCGCGGCCGCGGCAAGCACGACGCGGGAAACATCGAAGGTCTTCATGAGGCCGTAGAAGCCCTGTCCCTCGTCCCCCAGACGGTCTTCCTCGGGAACGAACACGTTGTCAAAGAAAATTTCGCGACAAACGATCGCCCGTTGCCCCATCTTCTTCATCGGCTCACCGAAGCTCATTCCCGGGGTGTCCTTCTTCAACAGGAAAGCGGTGACGCCCTTGGAACGCTCGGACGGATCGGTCTTGGCAAAAACCACGTACTGGTCCGCCAACCCGGCGTTGGAGATCCAGGTCTTCTGCCCGTTGATCGAGTAGCCGCCCGCGACCTTGTCGGCGCGGGTCGCAATGGAGGCGGAGTCGGAGCCGGAGCCCGGCTCCGTCGTGGCCAATGCGGTGAACGGCGCGTCGGGGCCGGCCAGCGTGGACAGCCACTTCTTTTTTTGGAGATCAGAGCCCAGGGCCAAGACCGGATCTGCAAAGAATCCGTTCGAGCAGATGAAGTTTCCAATTCCGGGATCGCCCCAACAAAGCTGTTCCTGGACCAAACACTGGGTAAAGACATCGGTGAATCCGCCGCCTCCGTATTCCTCCGGCATCATGAAGTCGGTGATGCCGATCTCCGCGGCCTTGCGGAAGATATCCACGGGCGGAACAGTGTCCGCTTCATCGACTTCGCGCCCTCGAGGCCGAATCTCGTTCGTGGCGAAATCCTTGCACAGGTCCACAATTGCTCGCTGTTCGTCGGTCAGCGGCCAGTATTCGACGTTGTTCTTTGCCATGGTGTTTCTCCTCTTGTGCTTGGATCGGTTGTTGCTGAATTTTCCGGTCACGATGCCGGGTGGGGCGCCTTGCCCGGACAATCAGGGGTTTGGCGTCGGGGCCGGCTCAGTTCATTCCGTCTGCGGCGCGGCTGGTTTCACGGATGTGCAAGAGCGTGGGCCTGTCTGAGTCGAGCGCGCCCTTGATGCCGGCGGCCAGTTCACCGGCGTCGGCAACGACAACGCCATGGCATCCCATCGCCCGTGCCAAGGCGGGGAAATCCGGACGCCCCAGGGCCACCGCGTGCACGGGTTCGCCGCGGTCGGCCATCTCGTTGTGGATTTCGCCGTAGCCCCCGTTGTCCACGACAACAATTGGTAGGGCGAGTCCCAGCTCGGCCGCGGTGGCAAGTTCGGCAATGGTGAACATGATGCCGCCGTCCCCGTGCAGCACCAGCACCGGTGCGCCGGGATTGGCGATTTTCGCACCGATCCCCGCGGGCAGGCCGTAGCCCAGCGTGCCCGCGCCCGTGGGGTACAGGAAAGCGTTGGGACGGTACAACGGCAGGTTGGACAGGGCCCCGTAGTAGCAGGCCATGGCGCTGTCTCCCGCCACGATGGCATCGCGAGGAAGGGCCGACTCGATCGCCGCGACGATCTCCAGCCACGGCCCGCCCTCCGCATGGGCATCGTTCAGGAACCCGTCGCGCAGCGCCGCGGTTCGCTGGGCGGCGGATGTGCCGCCGCCGTCCTTGGTCGTGAGATGCACCAGCAACGACTCCAGCACGGCTGCGCTGTCACCGACCAGTGCGTGGCCGGGGACGACGTTGGTGTTGATGGAGGTCGCGTCGATGTCGACGCGGACCAGCTTGCCGTCCAGCGGCGGCAGCCCGATCCACCAATCTGAAGGCGCGAGTTCGGTGCCGATCGCCAGGACGACGTCCGCGTCGTTCACGGCGGCGACCACGCTGGGATGCTGGAACCCGGCGCCGACGGCCAGTTCGTGGTCCTCGGCCAGGATGCCCTTGCCGTTGGTCGACGCGATGACCGGAGCCCCCAGCGCCTCGGCCACGGCCTTGACTTGGGCAGCGGCACGTGCGGCCCCGCCGCCCACCAGGATCAGCGGGCGCCGGCCTGCGGACAGTGCCGTGGCGGCGGCCTCCACCGCAAGGGCGGGGGGAACGGCCACCCCCAAAGAAACCGGCGGCACGATGGCAGCCTCGGCAACCCCGTCGAGCAGGTCAAGCGGGATTTCCAGATGCACCGGGCGCGGACGGCCGGTGCCCATGAAGGCAAATGCCTGGGCGACTGCCAGCGGGATTTCCGCGACGCTGGCGACCCGGTGGCTGTAGGCCACAACCGCGTCCAGGGCCGCGCCCTGATTCTTGACTTCGTGCAGCAGTCCGTTGCCGCGCCCAGGGTGGCTCAACGGCATCCCCGGGGAGATAAACAACACCGGCACGGAATCCGAGTAGGCCTGTGCGGCGGCCGCCGCGGCGTTGAGGATTGCCGGACCGGTGGTGGTCAGGACCACCCCGGGGCGCCCAGAGGAACGGGCGTAGCCGTCGGCCGCGTAGCCTGCACCCTGTTCGTGGCGCGGGGAGACATGGGTGATGCCGTAGTCCGGCATGGCCGCGTAGGCTGCGAGGTTGTGGGTGCCAGGGATTCCGAAGATCGTGTCGACACCGTGGGCGGCGAGGGCGGCGATCAGCGCCTGCCCCCCGGTCATCGGGCTCATGCGCTGGCCCCCGCGGCGGTGTAGATGGACTTGCCCAGCCACTGTCCGCCGTCGACCACCATGATCTCACCCGTGATGTAGTCGGCACGTGGACTCAACAGGTAAGAGGCCGACTCGGCGATCTCCCCGGGGGTGGCGAAACGCCCGGCGGGGACACCGCCCAGGACCCTGGCTCGTGCGGCTTCAGTGCCCCACAAGGCGGCACCCGCGCCTTCCGTCTCTGTCGGTCCGGGAGCTATGCAGTTCACGCGCACGCCGCGGGTGGCCCATTCAACGGCCAGGGTGCGGGTCATCGCGACGATGCCGCCCTTGGCCGCCGCGCTGTGTACCGTGCCGGGGTGGCCGTGCCAGGCGTAGGTGGCGATGACGTTCAGGATGCTGCCCGAGCCCGCCGCAAGCATGTGCTGGGCGGCGGCGTGCGTGGCGTAGAAGGTGCCGTTGAGGACGATGTCGATAACGGCCTTCCATCCATTCGGGCTCAGATCCTCGCCTGCGGCGACGAAGTTGCCTGCCGCGTTGTTCACCAATGCGTCGAGGCGTCCCTCGCTGGCAGCCACGGCATCGATCGCTTCGGCCAATCCCTGGGCGTCGCGGACATCGCAGGACACGTGGTCGGCTTGCCCGCCTGCCTCGGTAATGAGCCGGACGGTTTCCCGGAGCGGTTCCTCGCGGCGTCCCAACACGACGACCTTGCCTCCGGCCGCGGCGTAGCGCTGGGCAACGGCACGTCCAATGCCCGAGCCCCCGCCGGTCACCACCGCCACCTTGTCGCGGAATTCGGTGCTGATGTCCGGGACAATCATGATGTTCTCCTTCATATTTTTACCGTGGCCTTGGACAGCACCAGCGCGTCGACTGCGAGTGCACCCTCGGGGGCCACCCGGATGGGGTTGACTTCAAAATCCGTGATGTTTTCCGAGGCTGCAACGGCCTCGGAAACGGCAACGACGATGCGCGCCAGGGCTGCGATGTCCGTGGCGGGTCGTCCGCGCCACCCTTGCAGCAGCGGCAGGCACTTGAGCCTGCCGATCATTTCCAATGCAGTGGACTCATCAACCGGGGCAAGCTCCACGCTGATGTCTTTGTGGAGTTCGGTTTCGGTGCCGCCTGCCCCGACGGTGACCACAGGCCCGAAGTCCCTGTCCTGCCGGGCACCCACGAGCACCTCGACGGTATTCTCGCGCATGTCCTGTTCTTCCACGACGTACTGCCCGTCGCCGTGGAGTCGGTACATGTCATCGAAGGCCGCAAGCAACTGTTCGGCCGAGCCCAGACCCAGCTTCACGCCACCGTTCTCGCTCTTGTGCTCCAGCCAGTCGACCTTTAACACCAAGGGGTACCTCAACAACTGTCCCGCCCGTGCGACGTCCTCCCGGTTCTGCGCAAGCATGCCTACAGGTGCGCCAATTCCCAGTTCCTTCAGCAGCCCGCGCGCCGACCAGTATCCCGGGGCTGGTTCCTTTACGGTTCGGCCGCGGGCGTTGGGCACTCGTCCCGGCGCCTCGGCAAGTCGGGCTGCAGAGGCCAATGTTTGCAGGGCAAATTCGATGACCGGGTAGCACGGGATGCCCCGCTCCCACAATCGCCTGACGACGCTGGAGCTTTCGCTCATGCTGTGCACAACCAGGGAAAAGTCGCGCCCCTCGGCCAGCGCCGCAAGTCGGTCCGAGACCTCCAGCTCGAGTTCCTCGAGCGCGGCGGTGTCTTCGCCATAGCGACCGAAGTACCCGGAGAGCACCACCGAATCCACTTCGCCCGAATCCTTGAGCACCCCGACTAGATCTGCATAGACGTGCAGGTTTGCTTCGCCCGCACCCGCCAGATCGACGGGGTTGGACACGGCCGCGCCGGCCGGAAGGATTGCCGCCAACCTTCGCTGGAGAGCGTCGGAAAAGACCTGGCAGTGGAGCCCTGCCCGCGCCGCGACATCTGCGGCGATGCCTCCTTGTCCGCCGCTGTCGCTGATCAGTGCGGTGCGGCGACCACTCGGCCTGTCCGCGACGCACAAATACCGGGCTAGGTTGATGAGCTCGCCTGGGGAGTTGACACGAATGGCACCCGCGGCACGGCAGGCCGCATCGACGGTGTCAAGGGCGGAAGTCAGCGAACCCGTGTGTGACCGAGCCAGTCGTTGGCTGCCGTCGGAAGCGCCGGTGGTGAGCACCAGCGTGGTCTTCCCTGCCCGGGTAAGGTCGCGGATCGTTTCGACAAGTTTGGCGCCGCCGCTGAAGCTTTCCAGGTACAGGGCAACGATCTTGGTTTCCTCGTGGTCCGTCAGGTCGCCCAGGATCTCGACGGCGTTGACATCCAGCTGGTTGCCCACTGAAACGAAGCGTGAGACTCCCAATCCGGCCCGAGCGCCCAGGATCGCCAGTTCGGATCCCAGCTGGCCGCTCTGGGAGACAATGGCCAGGTGGCCGGGGGTGAAGCGCCCCCATGCCAGTTGCAATTTCGAGGCGGCGTCGAACAAGCCCAGGCTGTTGGGCCCGATGATCCTGGCGCCGGCCTCGATGATCCTTTTCTTCAAGGCTTCTTCCCCGGGAACGCCGGAAGTGATGCCCAGAAATGCCTTGGATCCCGCAGCCAAGGAGTCCTCGACAACCTCGGCAATAAACCGTGCCGGGACGCTCAACACCACGAGTTCGGGAATGGTCGGGAGGAACGAAACCTTTGGGTATGTCTTCTGGCCCTGGACGGAGTCGACATTCGCGTTGACCAAGTACACCGCACGCTCCGGGAGTCCGGTCAGTGCCCCGCGAGCCAGCCAGTAGCCCCACTTTGCGTGGTCATCGGAGGCTCCGACGACCACTACGGAGCGCGGGTTCCGGAACGGAGCAAGGGAGGTATCCGGCATGATCATGACACCCCGAACTGCGCATCGATGGTGCGTAGCTTGTCCTGTGTGAAGGCCCGAGCGGCGTCTCGGAGGGTGACGCCGTCGGCAGCCGCACGGCCAAACATGTCGGTGACGATTCGGCTCATTTCGCTGCGGATCTTGTTTTCGGACTGCCCGAGGTCGGCCTCGATGTCGCCAAAGAGCGTCCACCACCACCACGCATTGGTGGCGGAGTTGGATACAAAGTCAGGGACCACCTGGATGCCGCGGGCCGTCAGCAAGTCCTCGGCCTCCCGGAGCACAGGCATGTTGGCGGCCTCGACAATCACGGATGCCGCGACCTCATGCTGGTTGTCCGAGGTGATGCAGTACGAGATTGCCGCCGGCACCAGGACGTCGGTTTCGACGGCGAGCCACCGTCCACGCGGCAACACCGCATCCTGCGGGCGCAGACTCGCCCGGTCGATCTCGCCGTAGGAGTTGCGCGATTTCAAAAGCGCTTCTACGTCCAGCCCGTTCGGGTTGGCCATGACGCCGTTGGCGTCGGCAATTCCCACTACAAGCATTCCGGCCCGGTTCAGGTACCGTGCTGTGGCACCGCCCATAGAGCCAAAGCCCTGGATGACCACTCGGGACCCGACACGAGGCCTGCCGAGTTGATCCAGCGCCGTGAGCACTGACTCGGCAACGCCCAACCCTCCCACCAGTTCTCCGAGACCCACTCCGTCATCATCGATGCTGAAGGCCTGCCGCAGTCGTGCGATGGCCTCGTCAGGGTCTGAAAGCAGGGGGTAGACAGCTTGGATGGAGCTCTCCAGCCCCAGTTCCTGAATCACTTCGTCGATGAGCTTCTGTTGGAGACCCAGGTCTTCACCCATGGTCCAGTGCATCCTAAGGAGCGCGCCAATGCCTTTGAGGTATCGCTTGAGCACCCCTCGCATTTGCGGATCGTGCGGGTCGCAGTCGATGCCGCCCTTGGCACCGCCGAGGGGGATATAGCGGTTGTTCGGGTTGAAATGCAGGCTTTCTTTCAGCGTCATGCCCTGGGCCAGCTCGCGCACTTCTTCCAAGGTGCAACCCTTACGCATGCGTAGCCCACCGCTGCAAACGCCCCGAACCAGGCGGTCAATCACCAGAAATCCCTTGGTGCCTGTGACCGGGTCGGTCCATGACACCTCCAGCAGGGATGACGTTTTGAGGGCCTGCTTTTTCTTCTCAACCACGACCGACACGGGGCGTCTCCTAGTCCATGCATTTGATTCTTACTGAATGGTGATTCAGTCTGCATGGCGCCCACGGCCCTGTCAAGAGATTGAGTCGACACCCTCCGTAAGTGACGGAATCAAGACACTCCCGCCGAGCTCCAGATTAACCTGACGAGCCAGCCATGCATGCAGTTCACTGCGGCCGATGCGGTCCTGATGCACCAGCATTCGCACGGCCAAACCGTCCAGCATTGATGTCAGTCTCGTGGCGGCATCCCGGGAATTTTCGGTCACGAAAATGCCATCGGCCACACCTTCGTCAATTGCACTCGCGATTGCTTCCGTCCACTGGTCCTGCAGGTTCACCAGGACATTGGCCACCACCTTGTCACGCATGGAGGCAGACCACGCATCCACCCATAATTGCCAGCCTCTTGCCTTGCCAGTAGGTGCATACCACTCCAATGCGGCCATGACCCTGCTGGCCGGCGTTCCGGCCTCACGCATGATCCGGCCCAGCTTACGCAAGTCGCTTTCGGCCGCGTACGTCAAAGCTTCGGCCAAGAGTTTTTCCTTGGTTTCAAAGTGGTAAATGATCAATGCCGCGCTGACACCAGTGGCTTCCGCCACGTCGGCGACCCGCAGGGCAGCCATTCCCCTTTCGCGAATCTGACGGACAGTTTCTCCCAGCACCTCAACGCGGCGCGCCTGTGCATTTTTTCTGGTCATACCGGCACTCTATCTCCAATTGAAGGCTGCGAATGCGGCAGAAAGCATTGCGCCACTTCGTTGACATTGAGCACGACGCGCGTCAGAATTTCTATATTAGCTGAATGGTGATTCAGTTTGATGCACATCGTAAGCAATCGAAGGGTGAGAAAGTTCCATGGCCGGAGAGCAACGCGGTGAAACTTGCGGCAGCTGTCCGCTCGGCATTGACTCGGCCGTGGCGGCCCAACACCAGCCGAGGAAGCCACGGTGTATCCAGCAATCCTCTGGAACGCGGTTTTGCAAGATTGAAGGGCGAAATCCCGTTATGCGGTTCTCTCCAATGCCCAGTGGGATTTGGCTGCCCCGCCTTGTCCGATTCCACAGGCAAGGCGGGGCGCCCCTTCAGCGACCCCCGGCTGACTGCCAGGGGCATCATGTACCGACACCTGTCAGGGGTTCCGTGGCTTGATTTGCCGGAACACCTCTGCCATGGGAGACCACGTGGACGTGCTATCGCCGTTGGGCCGGCGACGGCACATGGGACATCGCGTTTGCTACCTTGATCTCCCCTGCCGGACGGGGGGGAATCGTCGAATTATCAGGAACCTGCTCGTTGAGCCCGGACCATGTCATTGTCCGCTCACGCGGAGGGCTGATCACCGAGGTCACACCCTGGCCTACGGCAACCGCAGACCCCTGGCGCTCATGCTCGGGGCGGGGCAGCGCCTCGGTGACTTCCCGTTCACCGAGCATCGGGTTGGCCAGGCACCAGATCACCGGCATACACCTAGGGCGAGCTGACCAGGTGGAGCCTCACGCCCCAGAAGGAGCGCGAATGCGAGGCGCAAGTACCCGTAGTCTGCATCCCCGGCCAGGTCCGAGCGTTTCACCGTTTCGCGACTGGCGCCGCAAGGGACCGGGGTCGAGTCGAGCAGGCGCAAGACCTCGTGCCAGGAATCGGCGTCCATGGCCAGGGCCGTGATCACCGCGGAGATCAGCGTCCCGGCGGCGCGCACGCGTAAGGTGCATCCAGATTGCTGCGGGATTCCGGGGAAGAGACCGCTCAGGTGCGTGCGTGCGCAGTGGACCCGCCGCGATTCGGAGGAGTGCCCGTGGAGCAGGTGCTGGGCCACCACCAGGCAGATCAGCTCGGCATCACTGAGAACGGTCTTGCGTCCGGCTCTCTGCGGCTGGACATGTCCCAGGTCGGGGAGACCCGGACGGCGACAAAGCATAGAGAGTGGTCAAGGAGAGTGTTCAGTCTTGGGTTCACCAAAACACTCTCCGAGGACAGAACAGACCCCAACCCAAAACATGGGCTGGGGTCTGTTCTGTCCTCGGAACCGATTAGGACTTGTTCATCTAGTGGTCGACTGCCTTTTCGGCGCCGATGCCGGTCAGCGAACGGACCTCCATTTCGGCGGACTTGATCGGGTCCTCGACGTTCTTGTCCAGCACCGAGCCGAGCCAGCCCAGGAAGAACGCCAGCGGGATCGAGACGATGCCCGGGTTGGCCAGCGGGAAGATCGAGAAGTCGGCGCCGGGGATCATGGAGGTCGGCAGCCCGGACATGACCGGGGAGAAGACGATCAGCAGGATGGCCGAGCCGAGGCCGCCGACCATGGACCAGACGGCGCCCTGGGTGGTGAACTTCTTCCAGAACAGCGAGTACAGGATGGTCGGCAGGTTCGCCGAGGCCGCCACGGCGAAGGCCAGCGCGACCAGGAAGGCGACGTTCTGCCCTTGGGCGCCGATGCCGCCGAGGATCGCGAAGACGCCGATGACGATCACCGTGCGGCGCGCCACCTTCATCTCCTTCTCCGGGGTGCTCTTGCCCTTGGCGATGACCGAGGCGTAGACGTCGTGGGCGAACGATGCAGCGGCCGTGATGGTCAGCCCGGCGACCACCGCGAGGATGGTGGCGAAGGCGACGGCGGAGATCAGGCCCAGCAGAAGCGGGCCGCCGAGCTCGAAAGCCAGCAGCGGTGCCGCGGAGTTCACGCCGCCCGGGGCGGCCTTGATCTTGTCCGCACCGATCAGCGCACCGGCGCCGTAGCCCAGGACCAGGGTGAAGAGGTAGAAGGCGCCGATGAGCCAGATGGCCCAGACCACCGAGCGGCGTGCCTCCTTGGCGGTCGGGACCGTGTAGAAGCGCATGAGCACGTGCGGCAGGCCGGCGGTGCCGAGCACCAGGGCCAGGGCCAGGGAGATGAAGTCGAGGCGCGAGGTATCGGATTTGCCGTACTGCATGCCCGGGTTCAGGATGTCGGGGGTTCCGGCGGATTCGACGGCCGCTCCGAGCAGCGCGGAGAAGTTGAAGCCGAACTGGGCCAGCACCATGATCGTCATGACGAACGCACCGGCGATCAGCAGGCAGGCCTTGATGATCTGCACCCAGGTGGTGCCCTTCATGCCGCCGATCAGCACGTAGGTGATCATCAGCGCGCCAACCACCACGATCACCAGGGACTGGCCCAGCCGGTCGTCGATGCCCAGCAGCAGGGAAACCAGCGCGCCGGCTCCGGCCATCTGGGCCAGCAGGTAGAAGACGCAGACGGCCAGGGTGGAGACCGCCGCGGCGATGCGCACCGGGCGCTGCCTCAGGCGGAAGGAAAGCACGTCCGCCATGGTGAACTTGCCGGTGTTGCGCAGCAGCTCGGCGACCAGCAGCAGGGCCACCAGCCAGGCAACCAGGAAGCCGATCGAGTAGAGGAAGCCGTCGTAGCCGTTGATCGCGATGGCCCCGACGATGCCCAGGAACGATGCGGCGGAGAGGTAGTCGCCGGCGATGGCGGTGCCGTTTTGCGTTCCAGTGAAGGAACGGCCGCCGGCGTAGTAGTCGGCGGCGGTCTTGTTGTTGCTCGAGGCCTTGAGCACCACGATCAGGGTGACGGCGACAAAGAGGCCGAAGATGCCGATGTTGACCCACGGGTTGCCCACCTTGGTGGTTTCCGGTGCGGCCACGGCCCCCGCGGCAAGAATCGATAGGACGTTCATGGCTACTCCCCTGCCTGTTGCGCTTCGAGGCGCTTGCGGATGGCGGTGGCCTGGGGGTCAAGCTTCCGGTTGGAGAAGGAGACGTAGGCCGCGGTGATGGCGAAGGTGGTGACGAACTGCAGCAGGCCCAGCAACAGGCCCATGGTGAAGTTGCCCCACACCTTGATGGACATGAACTCGTGCGCGTAGTCGGCCAACAGCACGTAGGCGAAGTACCACAAGAGGAAAAAGACGGCCATCGGGAACACGAAGCCGCGGTGCGTCTTGCGCAGCTCGGTGAACTCCTCCGACTCCTGTTCCTTCATAAAATCAATGTCGGCGGCGAGGCCCGACTCCGGGGTGGTGCTCATGATTCCTCCTTGGAAGGTTCCAGGTGCCGTGCCGCTGCCCACCGGATTCCACTTGCCATCCGAAGCGCGGGGTGCGCCAGCCACCTGTGTGACTGAGATCACTCTGCGCCACCCCGCGGACAACCAGAAGTGCCCGGGGCCGGGCAACCTGCAAACGGTCACCCGCATGCGCCAAGCGGCCGCCGCCAGCGCCGAACGGCACGCCCATTTCCACGCCCAGTAGGCTTGTCCCATGCTCTCCACCGCGCTGCAAATGACCCTGATCGTTGCCACAGTCATCGTCGGCGCCGCCCTGGTGGGATACCTCGGATTCAGGATCGTCAGGTCCAACCGCGACCTGGGCACCGACGCGGACAAGGCGACGTTCGAGACGCTGCACCAGGTCTCCGTTGCGGCACCGCACCTGGCCCAGGGCCTGACCCCGGAGGGCGCGGCCAAGGCGGGCAAGCACCTGCGCGCGCTGCTGGCCTGCGAGGCCCTGGTCATCAGCGACAACGACGCGGTGCTGGCCGTCGACGGGTCCATCCCGGACATCGAGGGCCGCGGCGCCGCCTGCGCCACCGAACTTGCCGCCGGAGCGCTCGCCACCCGGCGCACCCAGGTCAAGCGCTCGGAGGGTGCGGACCTGGTCTGCTCCCCCATCATGGTCGGCGACACCCCGGTGGGCACGGTGTGCGCCTACATCCCGCGGGCCGGTGCCGGGTTCGTGCGGGCCGTGACGGAGGTCGCGGCCTGGGTCGCGGCCCAGGTGGGCCTGTCCGAGCTGGATGCCTCCCGCGCGCTGCTCATGGAGGCCGAGGTCCGCGCGTTGCGCGCCCAGATCAGCCCGCACTTCATCTACAACTCGTTGAACGCCATCGCGTCCTTCATCAACACCGACCCGGCCCGGGCGCGCGAGCTGGTCGTCGAGTTCGCGGACTTCACCCGCTATTCCTTCCGGCGGCACGGGGACTTCACCACGCTGGCCGAGGAGCTGCAGGCCATCGACCGCTACCTGCTGCTGGAAAAGGCCCGCTTCGGGGACCGGATCCGGGTGTCCCTGGCCATCGCCCCGGAGGTGCTCTCCACCGCCATCCCGTTCCTGAGCCTGCAGCCGCTGGTCGAGAACGCGGTGCGCCACGGGCTCGAGTCCAAGCCTGGCGGCGGCAAGATCACCCTCACGGCCTCGGACAGCGGCGAGTTCGCGCTGATCACCGTCGAGGACGACGGCGTCGGCATCGACCCCGCGTCGCTCGCCTCGGTGCTGGCCGGCACCACCGAGTCCGTCCACGTGGGCCTGCGCAACGTGGACGTGCGCCTGCGCCAGGTGTACGGCGAAGCGCACGGGCTGGTCATTGACACTGCCCCGGGGGCCGGCACGCTGATCACCATGCGCATCCCCAAGTTCCGTCCCGGGGTGCTGCCTGACGCGCCGCGGGATGCGCCCGACGGGGACTGGCACGCGCCAAAGGGACCCCGCGGACCGTTGGCCGGGTAAAATTACCCGCATGATTAATGTGGTCGTCGCGGACGATGAATTGCCGGCCGTCGAAGAGCTGGCTTATCTCCTGTCGCTCGATTCACGGGTGGGGCAGATCCACCGGGCGAGCTCGGGCGCCGAGGCGTTGAAGGCCCTCGAGGAATTCGACATCGACGCTCTGTTCCTCGACATCCACATGCCCGCGCTTTCCGGGCTTGACATCGCCCGGGTCATTTCCCGTTTCTCCCGTCCCCCGGCGGTCGTGTTCGTCACCGCCGACGAGGACCAGGCGCTCGAGGCCTTCGAGCTGGCGGCCCTCGACTACGTCCTCAAGCCGGTCCGTCCCGAGCGGCTCGCCGAATCCATCCGCCGGGTGTGCGAGCTGGCCGAGGAGGAAACCTCGAAACCCGAGGTCGTCACCGTGGACCAGGGTGGCATCACCAAGATGATCCGCCGCGACGAGATCCGCTACGTGCAGGCCCAGGGCGACTACGCCCGACTGCACACCAAGGACGCCAGCTACCTGATCCGGGTGCCCCTGAACGACCTCGAGCAGCAGTGGGCTTCCGCCGGCTACATCCGCATCCACCGATCCTTCCTGGTGTCCATGGACAAGATCGACACCGTGAAGCTGCAGACGGGCAAGGCAGCGGTGGTCATCGGCGGAACCGAGCTGCCGGTCTCCCGCCGGGCCCTGCCGTACCTGCGTGAGCGCCTGTCCGCCAACCGCGTCCGGCCGCTGTGACTTCCCCGGGCACCGGTTCCCCGGAACCTGCCAGGGTCCCCGGCAATCCGTGGACCGCGGCGGCCGAGCCCGGGGCCCTGCCTCCGCCCACCGGTAACCGGGTGCGGGTCAGCGCGCCGGCGGGATCGATGCCCAGCATTCCGCGCCGCCCGGAGCGCGATGCCGCCGAGGCCTTCTACGTCCGTTCGCTCATCCGCTCCCAGCTGCGCCTGGCCGTCTCGGTGGCGCTGGGCTTCCTGCTGCTCCTGGTGGGGCTGGCGGTCATGGTCGCGGCCTGGCCGCAAATCCACGACGTCCGGCTGGCCACCATCCCGCTGCCCTGGTGGCTGCTGGGGGTTGCCGTCTACCCGTTGATCCTGGTCTCGGCCTTCCTGTTCAACAGGGCCGCAGCCCGCAACGAGGCCCAGTACCGGAGCATCGTCGAACGATGAATTCAACGGTTTCCCTCATCGCCGTGGCCCTGGTATCCGTCGTCACCGTGACCATCGCGATCAACGGGCTGCGCCTCTCGCGCACCACCGGGGACTTCTACGTCGCCTCGCGCACCGTGCGGCCCTGGTGGAATGCCAGCGCGATCGGCGGGGAATACCTCTCCGCGGCATCGTTCCTGGGCATTGCCGGGCTCATCGTGGTCTCCGGGCAGGATGCGCTGTGGTTCCCGATCGGGTACACGGCCGGGTACCTGATGCTGCTGCTTTTTGTCGCGGCCCCGCTGCGCCGCTCCAGGGCATATACGATCCCCGATTTCGCCCAGATCCGCTTCGGGTCAAGGGGCCTGCGCAGGCTCACCAGCTTCCTGGTGGTGGTGATCTGCTGGCTCTACATCGTCCCGCAGCTCCACGGGGCGGCGCTGACCCTGGGCATCAGCAGCGGGTTGCCCGGCTGGCTCGGCTCGCTGCTGGTCATGGGCATCGTGTGCGTGACGGTGCTGGCCGGCGGGATGCGCTCGATCACCTTCGTCCAGGCCTTCCAGTTCTGGCTCAAGCTGGCCGCGCTGGCCATTCCCGCGGTGTTCCTGCTCCTGCATCTGGATCTGGCCGGGGAATCCGCGACCCTCAACGGTGCGATCTTCGACCACACGGCCCAAACCGGCGCGGCCAAGGGGCTGTACTACAACATCTCCCTGCTGGTGGCCCTGCTGTTTGGCACCCTGGGCCTGCCTCACGTGCTGGTCCGCTTCTACACCAACCCGGACGGCCCCTCGGCGCGCAAGACCACCGCGATCGTCCTTGGCCTGCTCTCCCTGTTCTACCTGTTCCCCACGGTCTTGGGAATCCTGGGCCGCGCCTACACCCCGGAGCTGGCCAGCTCGGGAAATGCCGATGCAACGGTGCTGCTGCTGCCGGGACGGATCATCGGCGGCATGGCCGGGGACGCCTTGACGGCCATCATCATCGGCGGCGCCTTCGCCGCGTTCCTCTCCACGTCCTCGGGGCTGGTGGTTTCGCTCGCCGGAACCATCTCGCAGGACCTCTTCCGCGGAACCGTGCGCGGTTTCAGGATCTCCACCGTGATTGCAACGGCCGTCCCCCTGCTTCTGGCTCTGGGCACCAACAGCTTTGCGCTGGCAGGGGCGGTCGGCTCGGTGTTTGCTTTCACCGCGTCCACCGTCTGCCCGCTCTTGCTGCTGGGAATCTGGTGGCGGGGGCTGACCGTCGTGGGCGCGATTTCCGGGCTTTTCGCCGGGGCATTCAGCTGCGGGTTGGCGCTGTTGCTGGCGGCCATCATGCCCAACGAACCGGGTTCCCTGCACGATCTGGTCTCGCAGCCCGCAGCCTGGACGGTCCCTCTGGCGTTCATCGTCATGGTCGGGGTATCCGTTGCAACCAAGGACCGCATCCCGGCCAGGGTCGACTCGGTGTTGGCGCGTCTGCACGTCCCGGAGCAGCTGCACAACCCAACGCCCTGAAACCGTGACCTGCACGTTCTGGATATCCCGGGTCCGGCCATCCGGCCGGCGGTAGCGCCGGGCGTTGCCAGGCCGAAAAGATTTCGCGGTGCCCCCTTGATCCTGCGTTCCCGTTGGTACTAAATGAAAGTAAAAATCGGAATGATTTGCCGGCGTTAGCGGGAAATGACGCGGGCCAAGGATCAGCGATCACTTTCGGGAAATAGCTGGGGGCCATTCATGGGACATCGGCGAAGCAACTCGCACTCAGATGATCTGGAACAACAAGACCCCGATCCGTCCCGAACCACGCGTCGCGCGTTGCTGGCAGCTCCGCTCATCGCGGCCATCGGCGGTGCTGTTGTCTCCCCGGCCTCCGCAACAACCGGGGAATCGAAAAAGCTTGTCAACTCGATCAACGGCAAGACCGGGGAGATTGTGGTCGCCGAGTCCACCGATGCCGGAACAGCCGCTTTCATTGCGGACCCGGATTCGCTGACCCGGACCGCACTTTCAGCAGTGATTACTGGTTTTTCGGATCGCGGGGACCCAACGAAATCCCCCGAAGTTGCCGAGGAACCGGAACCCGTCCGCGTTGATGACTGGGTCGGGCGCATCGGGACCCGGCTGGCCATCCCGACCCCGGATCCCGTATCCAACCAGGGTGAAGCCGTGCACCCTTCCGTGCTCTATTTCCCCGAGAAGTGGAACGGATACCGGTACTGGATGGGAGTCACCCCGTATGCGGGGGGCCGCAACAAATATGAGGACCCGTGCATCCTGGCCTCCCAGGACGGCGATAAGTGGGTGGTGCCCGAGGGGCTCACAAATCCCCTTGACAACGCGCCGGGCCGTCCCCAATACAACTCCGACCCCAACCTCGTGTTCCACGACGGCAAGCTTCATCTTTTCTGGCGCTACCTCGACAAGAAGGCCACAGGAAGGGAGGAGAATATTTTTCTGCGCACCAGCGCCGACGGTGTGGACTGGACTCCCAAGGTCAAGGTCTACGGGTCCGACAAGAAGGTGCGCAGGCTGGTCGCCCCCTCCTTCCAGTTTGTCGATGGAGAGTGGCACATGTGGGCCGTGGACATCGTTCCAGCGCTCAAGCCCTTGGTGCATTTGACCGCAGCGAGCCCCACCGGCGACTGGTCGACCCCCACTGCGTGCTCGGTGCCGGTCAAGTCGCGCAAGACCCCATGGCACGTGCACATCAAACGCATCGGAGACCAATATGTGGGATTGATGAACGACACGCTCGCCGGGGGCAAAAGGGGTGCCAGGCGAGGCGACCTCTATCTGATCGCGTCCAATGACGGCGAAACCTGGAAGCGAAGTTCAAGAGCCATCGTTCCGCGCAAGGGCCCGCACCACGACAACCTCTATGCCTCGACGTTCATCCGCACCGCCCAAGGGATCGACGTTTGGTACTCTGCACGGCTCAACGGCCCGCCGTACGTCTGGTCGATACTCCGCACACGCTTGATGCAGCGTGACGGCGGAACCCCCTACGCGACGGCAGCCGGGAGCGTGAAGCTCGGAACCGTGCCCGGAAACGGCGGCTCCGCCGAACGACGCATTTCATTCCCGCCGGGTTTGTTCACCAAGCCCCCGACGGTTACTGCGACTTCCGACAATGGCCGAGTCAATCCGGGCACATCGGGCGTTTCCAAAGCCGGTTGCACCCTCAAGGGCTTCAACTGGACCGCGGACCATGCCACAGCGCCCACGCTGCATTGGACCGCCATCCAGATGAGCGACTGATGGCCGCGGTTCGCGGTTTCCGGATCACCGGCCAATGCCGCGGCTCGTTGGAAGCGCTCCCGCGTTCTGTTGAAGCAGGGCGACCGCGACTGGGAGCAACGCGTTCCCCTGTCCGCGCTCCGCCGGCGTTCCGGTCCCCGGGGTGGCTATCGACAGCGTCCCATCGGCCTGCGAGGCCGCCATCGTCCATCGATGTGGCCGACGCCCCGCCGTCGCTCAATCCGTTTTCCCGGGCTCCGTTCCCGCCACGCACAAGCTGCCTTTCGCAGTGCTTGGCCGGGTTGACCACCGGTCCCGGATATTCTGGTTCAACAATGGCGGGCCAGCGCTTTTGACCAATTGACCAGGGCCGAAGTCCCGGAAACAGTCTCGGGCGATAGCTAGGGGGGTCCAATGACCAGGAAACGACGAAACGAAACGTTTTCAGGCGATCGGACCACACACGTCCAGACACCTTCCAGTACTGCGCGCCGCACCATCCTGGCCATTCCACTCCTTGCAGCCCTGGGGGCCGCAGCTGCTTCGCCGGTGGTCGGGAGCTCTGTGGAACAGGCCATTGACGCCAAGATCGCCACTTCTCCCCCCGGCCCAGGTGCCCTGGGCCAGACAGCGCTGACCGAGGCATTTGCAGGACGATTGGATCCGACGAAGAACCCTGCCCTGGGCGTCCTGCTTGCGGCCTACACGCGGGCACCATCCGAGCCTCTCAACGTAGTGGCGCTGGGGTCTTCGACGACAGCGGGCGTCGATGAGATTCCTGCGGACAGGTGGGTCAACAAGCTCTGCGCGGCGATGCAGTCACGGTACGCATCCGGGCCGGGGCGCGATTCGACGACCGGGAATCTGGCCAGCCCGCGCAACACGCTGCCAGGGATCCACTTCTACAACGGCGGCTTGCCGGGTGCACGGTCCAACACCTACCTGAATGCGGCAATGGTCGGCCAGGTCAAGGCATTGGCACCGAGCATCATCCTGCACATGATCGGGGCGAATGATGCCAGGCACGGCACCCCCGCCGCCACATACCGGGCGAACATGACCCGATGGCTTGACGCGATCGACGCGGCGCTTCCGCAGCCACACGCGCACATCCTGATCCACGCTCATGAGCGAAGCGACCAGAACCTGACGGCGAGCTGGGACGAGTACCGCGGGGTGTTGCAAGGCATCGCACAGGAGCGCCCGCGCAACGTGGCATTCATCGACGTCTCGCGCGACTTCGAGGCAATCGGTTTCCCGAAGAGCGACCCGCTGAATTTCCTCAGGGACGACCATATCCACCTGACGCCAACGGGACACGCCTTTGCAGCCCGTATTCTCGCCCAGGAACTCATGGCGACGGCACGCAATGTCCGAACTCCCATCACAGATTCATTCGCTCGCGCCAACGGGCCCCTTGGATCCGCCGATTCCGGGCAACGATGGCTCGGCACGCCCGGGTCGGTGTTCACGGTTTCCGGCGAAAAGGTCGCCGTCACCAGCGGCGGCAGCGCCATCGCCGACTCGTCATTCTCCAATGTCGATGCATCCATGACCATCACGCATACCGGGGCGGGCATCATTCCCGCCGGCATTCTGGTGAGGGCCGACCCGGCGACCGGCGCGAGCATCGGCCTGTTCATCACGGCCGGAACCGGGCAACAGGTTTCCCTCCACGTCAACGACGGGGCAACCGATCTGGAGATCTGGCGCGAACCCAGGGCCGTTGCCCCGGGTGACCACGAGGTTCGCTTGGTTGTCATCGGAAACACGTGCGTCGCGTATCTGGACGGGGCCCTGGTGAAAGCGGTTTCGCTGCCGGCCGGAGCGGCCGCGTTGGCCGGCAATACCGGTGCGGGCTTCGGCTGCGGCGCTTCCACGACCGCGGTCGCCTTCGGCCGGTTTGTCGTCCGTGAGTCCTAGCGGACTTGTTCAAGTGTTTGGGCCACGGGCATGCCCCCGTCCGACGAATGTGGCCAGGCACCCGAAACCAGAAAACACCAAGACCCCGATTCAAGGGTCCTGGTGTTTTCAGTGAAGCACGTTCAAGCTAGTCGATCGAGGCCATGAGTTCCACGACACGGTCAAGGAATGCATCCACCTGGGATTCTTCGTAGCCGTTGTCCCCCTCGGCACGGCGGAATTCCGCGCGGCGCACCGCGTCGACGCTCATCGGGACATCCTTCTCAAAGTAGTCGATGAGCTGGGAGCAGAGCACATCAACGTCCTGGACGTTGTAGCTGGAGGCACTCGCCCGAGAGGGGCGGCGGAAGCGCTCCCCCGGGCTGCGGTGCAGGCGTCCCCGGAGGATGGCCGAAAGCCGGCCGACCTGCTGTAGCCAGGCATCCTCGCCATTGGTCTGGATCAGGGCGTCGCGCTCGCGCTGGGCAAACACATCCTCCAGCCGATCGAGGGCCGCATCGACCTCGCGGGCGCTGTAGCCACCGCGCTGAGCCGGGAAAACCGTCCGCCGTACCATGTGGCTGGTGACGATCGAATCGTCGTCCCCATCCCCGTTGAAGGTGGCGCGGGCGCGGGCGAGGAACACATCCACCTGTTTGGTGTTGTAACCGAATTCTTTCTCCGCCACATGCTCAAATGGGGCGGAGGCCGGCTGTGCCTTGTCCTGACTCACAATGCTTTCCTTGATCTTGGTAATGCGTACCGGAATCGACCGGCACTTCGTTGCTTGGGCTGAGGGTGCCGGCAATGAAGTTCGAAGACTTCTTGCCGGCACACCTAATTACATTCTAGGGATTCTTTGGCACCGGTACTTACAGCACGCCGGGCATGAGGAAAATGCTCAGGACGTATGCGACCGGAATGGCGAAGACCACGGAGTCGAGTCTGTCCATCACCCCGCCGTGTCCCGGCAGGATGTTGCTCATGTCCTTGATGCCGAGTTCACGCTTGACCATGGATTCCGCAAGGTCACCGGCGGTCGATGCGGCCACTGTGGCCACTGCCAGCGGAATGCCCATCCACCACGGCATATCAAGAAGGAATACCGATGCCAGTATCCCGACGATGGTCGCGCCGCCCACTGACCCGGCGAATCCTTCCCAGGATTTCTTGGGGCTGATCTTCGGGGCCATTGGATGCTTTCCGAAGAGCACGCCAACCAGATACCCAAAGGTGTCGTTGGAGACAACCAGCAACAGAACGGTGGTGACCTTCAGGTAGCCCTTGTCTTCGTTGAAGACCAGGACCGCAAAGCTCAGCAACAACGGCACCCAGACCAGGACCAGGATTCCGGCCATGATCGAGGCCACCGATTTCGCGGGGCCCTCGATGATCCGCCACAGGAAGACCAGGAGCGCGCTGGCAGCGAAGGCCAGGCTTAGCGCCTCCAGACCGCCATAGTAGGCTGCGAACGGCAGGGAAAGGCTGGCAACTGCTAGCGGCACCAAGGGCGTGTGGACCCCGGCGTGGTCCAGGGCGCGGGAAATTTCCCAGCAGCCAATGCCCGCGAAGGCGGCGACGGTGGCAACAAAGGCCACCGGCAACCAGAACAGGCCGGTGAGGACCAAAGCCAGAAGAATCAGCCCCACGGCAATTGCCGCGGGTAGATCGCGTCCGGCCTTGGACCCCTTGGCCCGTTTGGCGCTCACGGAGCGTCGCGTCACAGGTACAAGCCCGCCGGTTTCCGGCGAAGGCTCCGGAAGGGCCCCGGAGGTTCCTTCGCTCGGCTCGGTGGGATTG
Source organism: Paeniglutamicibacter sp. NPDC091659 (assembly GCF_044756805.1). Classification (NCBI taxonomy): domain Bacteria; kingdom Bacillati; phylum Actinomycetota; class Actinomycetes; order Micrococcales; family Micrococcaceae; genus Paeniglutamicibacter; species Paeniglutamicibacter sp. NPDC091659. The sequence goes on along the minus strand of NZ_JBIVTO010000011.1, from coordinate 41,875 downwards.
GACATTAGACTTCCAGCAGCTCGGTTTCTTTGCGCTTAAGCAAATCGTCGATGCTGTCGGTGTGCGACTTGGTCAGCGCGTCGAGTTCCTTTTCGGCGCGGGCGCCATCGTCCTCGCCAACTTCGCCGTCCTTGACCAGCTTGTCGATGCCGTCCTTGGCCTTGCGGCGCAGGTTGCGCAGGGCAACCTTGGCGTCTTCGCCCTTGCCGCGAACGACCTTGACGTATTCCTTGCGGCGTTCCTCGGTCAGCACCGGCATGATCACGCGGATGGTCTTGCCGTCGTTCGACGGGTTGGCTCCAACCTCGGAATCGCCCAGTGCCTTTTCGATTTCGCGCAGTGCGGTCACATCGTAGGGGGTGATCAGGATGGTGCGGGCATCGGGGGTGGCGAACGATGCAAGCTGCTGCAGCGGAGTCGGGGAACCGTAGTAGTCCACCATCACCTTGGCGTACATGCCTGGGTGGGCGCGGCCGGTGCGGATCGCGGAGAAGTCTTCCTTCGCGTTTTCGATGGTGCTGTCCATCTTGTCGGCTGCCTCGACGAGGATATCCTCAATCACGTTCTACTCCTTTGAGTTCGGCCAGCTCGTGTACGGCGACCGGTAGTTTCTGGGCTTGTGAACAATCCTATGCCACGCCGGGAGATCCCGGAGGGCACTAGATGGTGACGCGGGTGCCGATCTTTTCTCCGAGGATGGCGCGGGTCACGTTTCCGTCGCCCTCCATGCCGAAGACCATCATTTCCAGGTTGTTGTCCTTGCACATGGTCATTGCGGTCTGGTCCATCACGCGAATGTCCTTGATCAGCGCCTCTTCGTAGGTGAGGTGCTCGAGCTTGGTGGCGGTCGGGTCCGTCTTCGGGTCTGCGGTGTAGACACCGTCGACACCGCTCTTGGCCATCAACACCACGTCGGCGTCGACCTCGAGGGCACGCTGGGCCGCAACGGTGTCGGTGGAGAAGTACGGGAGGCCTGCGCCTGCACCGAAGATGACCACGCGGTCCTTTTCCATGTGACGGATGGCGCGGCGCGGGATGTAGGTTTCGGCAACCTGGGCCATGGAGATGGCGGACTGCACGCGGGTATCGACGCCTGCCTGTTCCAGGAAGTCCTGCAGGGCCAGGCAGTTCATGACGGTGCCGAGCATGCCCATGTAGTCGGCGCGGGAGCGGTCCATGCCGGAGGCCGAAAGTTCGGCGCCGCGGAAGAAGTTGCCGCCGCCGACGACGATCGCAACCTCGACCTTGCCGACGGTTGCAGCGATCTGCTCGGCGATGCCGCGTACGGTGACCGGGTCAACACCGAGCTTGCCTCCGCCGAAAACTTCGCCGGAAAGCTTCAGCAATACGCGACGACGACGTGCCGGGGTGCTGTTTTCGTTCTGCTCGAGTGTTGCGTCCATGGGGGTTCCTCCTGCTTGCGGGTCAGCGTTGCCCGCATTGATGCGTTTACTTGGGACACACCTGCGGATGTGCCCCTTGGCTGGCAGGGAAAAGGGGCGGCCACCAGATGGTGGCCACCCCCTCTACCTTGGTTGGCAAGGTCTAACGTACGTCGACCCGGCCGGTGTACTTAGTTAGGAGCCTACGCGGAAACGTGCGAAGGCGGTAGCGGCTACGCCGGCTTCCTCAAGCACCTTGCCAACGGTCTTCTTGGCGTCCTTGGCGAAGGCCTGGTCAACCAGAACCTGCTCCTTGAAGAAGCCGGTCAGGCGTCCTTCAACGATCTTCGGCAGTGCAGCTTCCGGCTTGCCCTCGGCGACTGCGGTCTCCATGGCGATGCGGCGCTCGGACTCGACGATGTCGGCATCGATTTCGTCGCGGGAAAGCACGGTCGGTGCCATTGCAGCGGTGTGCACTGCAACGTCGTGTGCAACAGCGGCAGCGGCTTCGCCGGCACCGTCAACTGCAACGAGAACGCCAACCTGAGCCGGGAGATCCTTGGAGGTCTTGTGCAGGTAAGCATCAACCGATGCGCCCTCAACACGGGACAGCTTGCGGACGATAACCTTTTCGCCCAGTACTGCGCCCTCTTCGGTGACGACGTCAGCAAGGGTCTTGCCCTCAACGTCGACAGCCAGCAGGGTCTCCAGGTCGGCTGCAGCCGAGGAAACGGCAACTTCCAAGACCTTGGCGGCCAGGGCAATGAACTTGTCGTTCTTTGCAACGAAGTCGGTCTCGCAGCTCAGCTCGATCATGACACCAACGGTGCCGTCGATGACCTTGGCGGCGATGAGGCCTTCCGAGGTCGAGCGGCCTTCGCGCTTGGTAGCGCCCTTCAGGCCCTTGATGCGGATGAGCTCCATGGCCTTCTCGGCGTCGCCGTTGGCCTCGTCGAGAGCCTTCTTGACGTCCATCATGCCAGCGCCGGTGCGCTCGCGCAGAGCCTTAATGTCAGCAGCGGTGTAGTTTGCCACGTGCAACCCCATTCATAAGTGGTTTTGAGCTTTTTCGCCGAAGGACGGGCCGCTTCAGGCCCGTCCTACGGTTTTTCCAGGTGTGGATCACCGGTCAGGAGATCCACACCCGGATTTTGTTTTTGGTGACTACTCGGCGGAAGCGGCAGGCGCTTCTTCGGCTGCCGGAGCAGCTTCAGCGGCAGGCGCTTCTTCAGCAACCGGTGCCTCTTCAGCAACCGGAGCCTCGGCCTTGCCGGCCTCGAGCAGTTCGCGCTCCCACTCGGCCAACGGCTCGGCCGGAGCTTCGGTGTTGCCGGCAGCCTTGTTGTTGCGGGCGATCAGGCCAGCAGCAACGGCGTCAGCAACAACGCGGGTGAGCAGGTTGACGGAGCGGATGGCGTCGTCGTTGCCCGGGATCGGGAACTGAACTTCATCCGGGTCGCAGTTGGTGTCGAGGATGGCGACAACCGGGATACCCAGCTTGCGTGCCTCATCGATGGCCAAGTGCTCCTTCTTGGTGTCAACAACCCAGAGGACCGAAGGGGTCTTCGTCAGGTTGCGGATACCGCCAAGGTTGGTCTGGAGCTTGGTCAGCTCGCGCTTGAGAAGCAGCAGCTCCTTCTTGGTGTGGCCCGAACCGGCAACATCCTCGAAGTTGATCTCTTCCAGTTCCTTCATGCGCGAGATGCGCTTGGAAACGGTCTGGAAGTTGGTGAGCATGCCACCGAGCCAGCGCTGGTTGACGAAAGGCTGGCCAACGCGGGTAGCCTGCTCCGAAATTGCTTCCTGAGCCTGCTTCTTGGTGCCAACGAACAGAACGGTGCCGCCGTGGGCAACGGTCTGCTTGACGAACTCGTAGGCGCGGTCGATGTAGGACAGCGACTGCTGCAAGTCAATGATGTAGATGCCGTTGCGCTCGGTGAAGATGAATCGCTTCATCTTCGGGTTCCAGCGACGGGTCTGGTGTCCAAAGTGAACGCCGCTGTCGAGCAGCTGGCGCATGGTTACGACTGGCATGTCGCAACTCCTTCCGGCAGTAGCTGGCCGATCCATCACTGGAACGCGGTAACTGCCTTAGATATCGGTTGATGGTGCGCATCCGGATTTGGATGTGACCCCTGGCATGAACAGGCCGAAGATTCGGCCCGCAATGGCCCCTACCGACGTGAGTCGGACCGTGGAGCCGAGCGCCCAGCACGATGCGCCACCTGGAAGGCGGGTTATCTGTGGATGTCTCATGCGCGAAGTCGGCTTCGTGAACCCCGGGGACCAAATGGTCTTGAGGGCACACAGAACCGCGTGTTCCAGTGTACTACAGCCCGGGGCGCCCATCTGGACTGCTCCGCACAGCCCGCAGCCAAATACATCACACCTGCGGTTCTCCCACACTCGGGCAATTTGCGGCGCAATTCTTCACGCGTGGCCCATGCTCAATGCCATGAAAGTTACTTCGGCAGTGGCAGGCACCCTGCTCGGGGCATCGATTCTTTTCGGCGTCGCCGGTGCTCCACAGCAACGGTTTCCGGCGGCATTCCAGACCGGAAGTGCAACCAGCGGATGGTCTTGGCCGCTGACACCGGTTCCGAACGTCCTGCGCGCCTTCGACCCGCCCGCCCAACGGTGGCTCAGCGGCCATCGCGGCGCTGATCTGGGTGCGGGCCCGGGAACCGTGGTGCGGGCACCGGCAGGGGGCATCATTTCATTCGTGGGGGTCATCGTTGACCGGCCGGTAATCGTGATCGACCACGGCGCCGGACTTCGGTCCAGCTTTGAGCCGGTGCGCAGCAGCCTCGGGGCCGGGGCACTCGTCGCAACGGGGGACGAAATCGGGATGGTCGGCACTGGCTCCCACTGCGACAGGCTATGCGTGCATTGGGGGTTGCGCCTGTTCGAGGAATACATCGACCCGTTGCTGACCATCCGCGACATGCGCCCGTCCATCCTGCTGCCGAAACAGGGGCACGACTAGCTCGGCACCTCGGCCGGGACCCAGGCCGGGAACCAAAGAAGCCCCGGGCGATCCGCGCGATGCACGGACTGCCCAGGGCTTTCCCTGTAGGGCGGGTGGGGCTTGAACCCACGACAAAAGGATTATGAGTCCTCTGCTCTAACCAACTGAGCTACCGCCCCATGACTGGGATGAATCCGGTTCACCCCCCCGAAAGGGGTAATCGAAAACATCCAAAATCATCCTAATGGATTCTCGCCAATGTTTTCACATCGCGAACACCCGCGTCGGGAGCCGACTGTCAGGACAAGTAGTCTTCGACGTCCGCACCGCGGTACAGCGCCTCGAAGGTGTCCATGGTCTTGACGTGGCTGTGCTTAGCCGCCTTCGCGTGCCCTGCCTCGCCCATGGCAGCGCGTTCCTCCTGGCTCAGGCCCAGGATGGCATCCAGCTTGTTCGCGAGGTCTTCACGGTTGCCTGGTTCGAAGAGGTATCCGTTGGACCCGTTGTCCACGAGGTGTGGCAGTGCCATGGCGTTGGCCAGGACCACCGGCCTGGAAGCGGACAGCGCTTCCAGCGTGACCAGCGATTGCAATTCGGCCGTGCCGGGCTGGCAGAACACGTCTGCTCGCAAGTAGGCATTCCGGAGCTCCGCATCATCGACATGCCCCAGCAAATGGACCCGGGACTCGACGCCCCTCTCCTTGGCGAGCTTCGCCAGGAACGTTCGTTGTTCGCCATCGCCGACGACCTCAAGGTGGGCATCGGGCACCGTCTTCATGAGGGTCAGTGCCTCGATGATTTCGTTGACGTTCTTTTCCACCGCCAACCGTCCCGCAAACAGGATGGTCGGGTAGGGATTGCGCTCGATGATCTCGCCGTCGGACAGCTCGTAGTTGCTCGAATCGATGCCGTTGGACAGCGGCAACACCTTCTCGAGCCGGGCGTAGTCACGCATGGCCCGGGCCGCAAGCGGAGTCGGGGTGGTGACAACATTTGCCTTGCCCATGATCTTGCCCATGTCGCGCCAGGAGTTTGTGGCAATGATCCGCTTGAACCACTGCGGGAAGGGCAGAAACGGGTCAAGGTTTTCAGGCATGAAGTGGTTTGTCGCAACCATGCGGATTCCGCGCTTGCCTGCGGCGGCCAAGACACCCTGGCCAATCATGTAGTGGCACTGGGCATGCACGACGTCTGGCTTGATCTCGTCGATCAGTCTCTTGATATCCGGGTTGATTTCCCAAGGCAAGCAGATGCGGAAGTACTCGTGGGTTGGAACCGAGTGCGAACGCAGGCGATGCACCGTCGCTTCCGGCCGCTTCTCCGTGATCGTGGGCCCTTTTTCGGGCCGGGTGGCCATGATGTGGACTTCGTGTCCGCGTTCGGTCATGGCCGTGGCCAGACGGTAGCAAAAGACCGCGGCGCCGTTTACATCCGGTGGATAGGTGTCCGCCGCAATCACAATTTTCAAAGGTTTCTCGCCCGTCACAGGGGTGTTTCACTCCTCGACGCGGCCGCTTGGCGGCCACGGTTGTCGTTGCAATGTCTTATCTCGCGTGTTGCAGAATGGTTTGAAGGGCTAGTTTCTTTCCGCAATCTTCATTCGGCGCTTGGACTCGGCCTTGCGTTCGAGCACGTCAGGATGGTGCCTCGACAGTAGAATCACACCAACGATAGCAACGCATCCGGCCCCGGCCATGCCAAGCGCCACCGATGGCTGGACATTAGGATCCAACTCACCAAAAATGCCGATGCCGATGCCGATGCCGACCATCGGATCAATGACCGTCAACCCGGCAACCACCAGGTCCGGCGGCCCCTTCGAATATGCGTTCTGCACAAAGTAGGAGCCCAGCAGCCCGGCCACGATCACGCCGGCCACCGCATACCAGGAAACGTTTGCCAGGAAGAGTCCGTTGGGGTTCAGCAGCGACACGGAAATGGTGCGCACCAGCACCGCCACGAACCCAAAGAGCACGCCGGCCCCGACGATGTAGAAGAACGCGTTGGATCGGTGCGGCATGAAGGCCACGATGCCGCCGAAGAACGCCACGACCACGGCCAACAGCAGGAGCGTGATCATTTCCTGCTGCTTGGTGATTTCATGTGCTTCGCCGGTGACCTGGATGGCCAGGAGGACAAAGCCGATGCTGCCGGCCATGCAGGCAATGATTGCCAGGATGGTCAGCCTGTTCATCTTGATGTCGTGCTCACGGGCGTTCACCACTGTGGTGATCACGAGCGCAATCGCCCCGATTGGCTGGACGACCGTGAGCGGTGCACTTGCCAATGCATAGACGTTCAGGCTCATGCCGATGCCAAGCAGCACCAGCCCGAAGACCCAACGCGGGGTCTTGAACAAGCGCAGCAGGCCAAGACCGTTGACGCTGAGCCCTCCGGCGCTGGCACGAACCGCGCTGGACTGGCGTTGGGTGCCAAATGCCAGGAAGAATGCCCCGGCGATGGCGGCCATGACCGCTAGCCAGACCATTCGGTTCCCGTCTTGAGCGCCTTGGCCTTCTGCCGTGCCTGGATGAAGTAGCCCACGGCAGCAATCACGTGAAGCACACAGGCCAAGGCCAGGATCCACGTCGAGATATGTCCGAGGATCGTGCCGCTGCCCCAAGTGGTGTTGCCCAGCAGCAGCAGCGGCGTACCTGCAAGCAAGAGTGCCGTGCGGATTTTCCCCAGGTTGCTCACCGGCAAGTTGGGGCTGCCCTTGAAGAGCACCAGTGTGTTGATGATGAGGATTATGTCCGGAATCACGATGGCGAAAACCAGCCATGCAGGGGCAATCTTGGTGGCCACAAAAGTGCTGGCAACGACGATGAGTGCAACCCTGTCGGCGACCGGATCAAGCCATTTGCCGACCGTCGAAATCTGGTCCAGCTTGCGGGCAGCGTACCCGTCGATCCAATCGCTGCTTCCCAAGACCACAAGGGTCAGCGTGGCCCACCCGTAGTGAAGGGTCACGGTTTGCCAGACAAAAAGCGGGACAAGCAGGAAGCGCAGCACGGTAATCATATTGGGTACCGTCCAAAAGGTGGCGAGTTCCCGATACTCGAAGTTGTCACGTGTACCTGCACCGATGATGCGCATGTGCTCCCCCTCTTCCATATCCGGTAGCGGCTCCGCTGTCCTCACAACCGCCGCTAAAAACCTGATGGCCTCGTTGATTCCCGGCCCGTTGTTTCACGGTGGACCGGGCCGGCATCTGAGGCCGTGCCGTCTACCTACTTGCGCAGGAGCTTACGCAGCAAAACGAAGAACATGGCCATCGAGCCGGCCATGACCGCCAGGGGCTGCCAACGTTCGCGCAGGGCTTCCTTGGCGTTTTCCCCTTCGAGTCCACTGAACGCAACCAGTTTTTCGGTCGCGGCCTCCACTCCGTCATTCAGTTTTTCAGATGCGGTGTTGGCAAAATGGCGCGCCTGGGCGGCGGCCTTGGTGATGCCCTCGCCCGCAGCGTGGGTGGCATCCGAAATCTTTTCGCTGACTTGGATCGGCACCTCGAGCTTTTGCCCCAGCCCATCGCGGTGCAAGGCGATCTGTTCGCGACGCTCACGGGTGCGGATGATCAGTTCATCGTGCGTGGGCTTTTCGGCCTTCGGCTTCTTCTCGGCTGTCTTCGGCTCTTCGGCCTCCGGATCCGTCTTCTTGACCGAGAACGGTTCGTCCAGGGTCGAAACATCGAAGCCGCTGCCGTCCTTGATGACACCGAGATCATGGCGGAAGCCACGGATCGCTTCATCCGGAACCAGCGGCATCGTGCTCTTGACCCGCCAAACTGCAAAGCCGGCCAGGACCAAGGCCAAGACCAGGAAACCCGCCGCAACCACCAGCGCCGCAAGCCATGGAGCCATCACAGTGCCCAGACCCAGGATGAGGGCCACCACCAGGGCTATGACCATGAAGCCGAGCAGTGCCACGGCTACGATGCCGACACCGGCCGCGACGCCGACACGGATGCCCTTTGACTTGAGGATGTTCGCGGCAATGCGCGCCTCGTCAGCCAGCTGGCTTGGAATCAGGTGGCGCAGGCCGTCGACCTGCCCCTTGATGGTTCGTGGCGCAGACAAGTACGGCTGTTGCGTACCCGTCGATTCCGTTCCAGACATGGTGTCTCCATTTCGTGTGGCCATGGCCCGGCCAACTCAAACCAAACTATCACTCGGACGGGCCCAAACCACTCAACCGGAAGAGGTACACCCAGGGTATGAGATGGGCCAGACACAAGAAATCCCCGTCCTCTTGAATGAGGACGGGGATTTCTTATTTGCGCTCCTCCGACTGGACTTGAACCAGTAACCCTTCGATTAACAGTCGAATGCTCTGCCAATTGAGCTACGGAGGAATGAAGCAGGTAAAACAATATCAGAGTTCTCGACGAATGCAAAAACGGGGGTCCGTGGCGCTCCCCGCACCAGCATGACGAGCCAAAACCGCCCTTGGCCAGTAGCGATCAAGACGGTGCCGGCATGCCGAAGATCACCACGCCATACCGGTTCGGAGTCGCGTTTTCGGCTACTTCCGCTTTTCCAGCACCGATTCCGCCAGGTCCAGCAATTGCCGGGCCGAGGTTTGCCACGAATAGCTTTCGGCGCGCTTCAGTGCGGCATCGGATGCAGCATGCCAGGTCTCCGGAACCGCCAGCTCCTTGACGGCTTCTGCGAAGTCCCTCGGGCTCTGCGGATCGACATAGGAGATTGCTTCGGCGCCGACCTCGCGGAAGATCGGCATGTCGGTGGCAACCACCGGCGTTCCGACGCTCATCGCCTCGACCAGTGGCAAGCCGTACCCCTCGGCCCGCGACAGGGACACCAGGGCCGTTGTCCGCTTGAGCAGGTCCTGGTATTCCTCGTCCGTGACACCGTGGTGGAACACCACGGTGCTCCCCTTGGGGACCAGCGCCTGGAGTTCGGCCTCACGCTGCGGGGCGATGTTGCTCAGCAGGTGCAGGGAGAAGCCCGGCAGGTACTCCATCGCCCGAATCAGGGTTTCGACGTTCTTGTACTCCATGAACGAGCCCATGTACAAGAGCGTCGGCTCCGGCGCCACCGACGCATCGCGTGGCACGGCGCCGGGTGCGGGCGCGTTGGAAACGATTTCCACCGGCTTGCGGGAAAGCCGGTGCTTCTTGATGAGGCCCTTGGTCGTCTGGCTGACCGTTGCCACGGCGTCGGGACGGTTGAGCAGCATCCGCTGCGGCCAGTACATCTGGTGGAACAGGTACCAGCCGATCCGCACCGGCAGGGGCAGGAATCCCGGGGCCTTGGGGTGTTCGTAGTAGATCAGGTCGTGCAGGGTCAGGATGAGCCCGTACTTCCGGCCCGCGCTTCCCATCGTCTGCATCGGGGAGAACACCACGTCCGGGCGCAGCTTGTTGACCTTGCGGGCAACGAACGGCTCCAGGGGTGAAAGCGGGGAATTGATCAACACGTGCGGAACGTCCGGCAGCAGCTTCAGCTGCGCCGGGTCGTTGATGAGCATCGTGACGTCCGCGATCTTTGCCGTTTCTTCGATCAGGCACGAGGTGAAACGGCTGATGCCGTCGTGGTGCGTGGTCCGGGTGAACCGCGCGTCGATAATCAATTTCACTGTGGTCTTGCTTTCAGTCGTGTAGCCGGCGGGCGGAACGTTGCGCTGTGAGTGTGAGGGCGTTACCGCGCCCGTTCGACACGCTTTTCGTCCCACACGGGTTCGGCGGACTCGTAGACCTTGCCGTCGGAGCCGAAGACCAGGAAGCGGTCGAAGGACTTGGCGAACCAGCGGTCGTGGGTCACGGCAAGCACCGTACCCTCGAAGGCGTCGATGGCGCGTTCCAGTGCCTCGCCCGAGTGCAGGTCGAGGTTGTCGGTCGGTTCGTCGAGCAACAGCAGGGTGGCGCCGGAAAGCTGCAGCAACAGGATCTGGAAACGCGCTTGCTGGCCGCCGGAGAGCGAGTCGTACTTTTGCTCGGCCTGGCCGGCCAGGCCGTAGTTGTCCAGCGCCCCGGAAGCCGCTTCCCGGGCCAGGCCCGAGCGGTGCTCGTCGCCGCGGTGCAGGATGTCCAGCAGCGTGCGCCCGAAAAGGTCGGGGCGACTGTGCGTCTGGGCGAAGAATCCGGGGCGGATGCGCGCGCCGAGCTTCACGGTGCCGGTGTGCGGCACGGGGGCGATCTCGAAATCGGAAACCGGCAGGTGCTCGCGCTCCGGGTCGGTTCCTCCGGCAGCCAGGAGGCGCAGGAAGTGCGACTTGCCCGAGCCGTTCGAGCCGAGGATCGCCACGCGGTCGCCGAACCAGATCTCGTTGCTGAACGGCTTCATCAGGCCCGTCAGCTCGAGCTTTTCGGCAACGACCGCACGCTTTGCCGTGCGGCCTCCCTTCAGGCGCATGTTCACGTTTTGTTCCAGCGGAATGGCTTGGGGCGGACCGACTTCCAGGAACTTGGCCAGGCGCGTTTGTGCGGCCTGGTAGCGGTTGGCCATGTCCGAGCGGAAGGCGGCCTTGTTCTTGTACATGTTCACAAGCTCCTTGAGCTTGGCATGCTCTTCATCCCAGCGCTTGCGCAGTTCCTCGAAGCGTTCGTTGCGTTCGCGGCGCGCATCGACGTAGGACCCGAAGGCGCCGCCGTGGATCCAGGCGGTGGCGCCGGAGAGACCCGGCTCCAGGGTGACGATCCGCGTGGCCGCGTTGTTCAGCAGTTCGCGGTCGTGGCTGATGAAGAAGACCGTCTTGGAGGACTCGTTCAGGGTTGCCTCCAGCCAGCGCTTGCCGGGGACGTCAAGGTAGTTGTCCGGCTCGTCGAGCAGCAGGAGCTCGTCCGGACCCTCGAAGAGCGACTCGAGCACCAGGCGCTTCTGCTCGCCGCCCGAAAGCGTTGACGCCAGCCGGTACTGGGCGCGGTCGAAGGGAATGCCGAGGGCCGCCATGCAGACCTTGTCCCAGGCCGTTTCCAGTTCGTAGCCGCCGGCGTCTCCCCAGTCGATGATGGCCTGGGCGTAGCGCATCTGGACTTTCTCGTCGTCCGACTCGAGCATGAGCGCCTCGGTCTCGTCCACTGCCTTGGCCGCTGCGGCGAGGTCGGCCGACGCGGTGGAGAGCAGCAGGTCGCGGACCGTTGATTCGTCGCGGACCTGCCCGACGAACTGGCGCATGATGCCCATGCCCCCGGAACGGCTGACCGCTCCCTCGTCGGCTTTCAGGTCCCCGGCGATGATCTTGAAGAGCGTCGTCTTGCCGGCGCCGTTGGGCCCGATGAGCGCGGTCTTGGATCCCGAGGTGACCTTGAAGGTGACACCGCCAAGCAACTGCGTGCCGTCGGAGAGGAAGTAATGGATGTCGGATACGTCGATATGAGCCACCTTCCCATCCTACTGAACCGCCGGCCCTGTACCCCACCGGATCAGCCGAGGGCGGGGAAACGTAGCCGATGCGTTGGCCATTTTCCCCACGGCCCGGCGAATCGGTGGCTGACGCTCATTTCAGGACGAGCGGACCGAACACCAACACGCGTTCGTCACGCACCCAATAGGCTCCGGTCTCCCGGTGCTGGGCCGCCGTTGCGAAACGGTAGCGGTAGGCCAACACGCGGATGAATCGCGGGCGCCTCCCGGCGAACGGGTCGTGGCCCAACAGTGCCAGGGTCCCGGCATCTGCATCCAGCAGCCTGGCCAGCAGCGCATGGAACCAGCGCTGGTGCAACCCGTTCAGCGGCAGGAACCACATCATCCAATCCAGGCGCAGGTGGTAGGGCGCGAATTGGCGCGGCCGCTTGGACACATCCCCCGGCTTTCCCTTGAACCCGTACTCCAGCCAGGTCGCATCCTCCTGCGACTCGTCTTCGGTGCCCTCGATGACGACCTCGATCCGCTCCCGGGTGACCGAGCCAAAGGCCCCGTAGGCGTTGCCCAATTGCCATCGGTTGAAGGACGCATTCATCATCTGGCGGGAGGAGAACAGGTTGCGCAGCGCCGGAATGGAGAGCCACGCCAGGAGCAGCGTGCCGGCCAACGTGACCACGATCCACCAGATCGGCGCCTCGGCGCGCGTGCCCGTTTCGGCTGGCAGCCATGGGATGAGCTGTCGCAGCACAGGGTCGCTGATCCGGCAGAAAGCCAACACGATGGTGAGCCAGTTCAACCAGGCGAAGTTGCCCGTGGCCACCAGCCACAGCTGCGTGCCGATGACAATTCCGGCCGCGATGGAGGCGATCGGCTGGGGCGCAAAGAGCAGGAAAGGGATCGCCAGCTGGGCGGTGTGGTTGCCCACAGCCTCACAGCGGTGCCACCATTTCGGGGCCAGATGGGCCCGGCGACTGAACGGGCCGGGCATCGGCTGGGTCTGGTGGTGGTAGTACATGGCCGTGAGGTTTCTCCAGGCCGGGTCCCCTCGCCACTTGATCATGCCGGCACCGAATTCCAGCCGGAACACCAGCCAGGCAACCAGCAGCAGGATGGTTTGCGGCGGCGGGACCTGCCGGGAACCGAGCAGGCCCACGGTGAACCCCGCCTCCAGCAACAGCATTTCCCAGCCGAAACCGTAGAAGACCTGCCCCACGTTCACGATCGACATGTACAGGCCCCACAGGGCCAGGAACGTGGCCAGCGGCAGCCACGGGGGCCCTGCCTGGGGAAGCCCCGCCACCAACACCGCTGAGATGACGATCCCGGTGGTGCACACGGCCGCCAGTTTCCGGTCCGAGTACCCGATCAGGCTGAACAACGAGGGACCACGGGCTCCCGGCCCGCCAAGCAGCCGCGGCGCGGGAAGCAACCCGTGCTCGCCGAGCAGAGCCCGGAATTGGTTCAGTGTCGAGATGAAGGCAACGAGGTAGATCAGCGCGACCCCGCGTTGCAGGATTTCGCGGGCCATGCCGTAGTCGTACGCAGCCAGCCACTCCATGGAACCAGCGTAGATTCACCGGGGCGGAACGGCCATCCCTGGCTTCCGCAGGATTTTCGCCCCGAATTGTGCCACAAATCAAGACCCCTCAACGATGGAGGGTTAATGCAAAAGAATCCGCATTCTCATTACTGAGAATGCGGATTCTTTATTTGAGCTCCTCCGACTGGACTTGAACCAGTAACCCTTCGATTAACAGTCGAATGCTCTGCCAATTGAGCTACGGAGGAATGCAACGAGAAATAGTCTACACATGATTTCGTGAAAACAAAAATCGGGGCAGTCCCCCGCCGGGATCACTCCTGGCGCAGGGCGCGGCGGCGAAGTTCGAGCTCCAGGAGCTCGCGATTGATCCGCTGGAATCCCTCGGGATCCCCCGCCGGGTCCATGCGCTGGAGCTGGCCCATCTTCTCGGCCTTCAGGTGGGTGATCTGGAGTTCGAAGAGCCTGTTGATGATGTCGTTGCAGTAGCGAAGCAACGCCTCGTTGCTGCTGGCGGGCAGCGGCGTGACGGCAAGTTCGGAAACGAAGGAACGCAGCGGCTCCGGAACTTCCTGGCGGATCGCCTCGACCCACTGGGCCGGGGTCGCCCCGGCAAGGCCCGCGGCACGCACTCCGTCATGGACAGCGGCGTGGGCCGGCGCCAGGAACCGTGCATCGTAGAAGGCCTGCCACTGCTCGGGGGTCAGCTGCGCCGGCTGCTGCAGCACGACCTCCAGTGCCTCGCGTTCCATGCGGGACACCGGGTCCCGCGGATCGGGACGGCTGAAGACCTGGGCGGCCGGCTGATCCGGTGCGGCTTCGACGTGGCGTTCAGGTGTCGTTTCGGTCTTGGGCATCCGGTTTCGGCGCGTCGCGGCGCCCACGGAACGATTGACGTCCTCGACGTCCATGCCGAGCCAGCCGGCGAGTTCACGGGCATACGCCGGGCGAATGGCCGCGTCCCTGATGCCGGCGACGATCGGCGCGCTGACGCGCAGCGCCTGGACGCGACCCTCGACGGTGTTGAGGTTGAACTTCTTCAGCCCCGCCTTGATCGCGAACTCGAAGAGGGGCCGCTTGGATTCGATCAGCTCTCGCACGGCCTCCGGGCCGCGCGTCTGGCGCAGGTCGCACGGATCGGCGCCCGTTGGCTCGACGGCGACATAGGTCTGCGCAATGAACTTCTGGTCTTCCTCGAAGGCTCGCAGGGCAGCCTTCTGGCCAGCGGCGTCGCCGTCGAAGGTGAACACCACTTCGCCGCCGGATCCGTCATCGCGCAGCAAGCGGCGGGCGATCTTGATGTGGTCGGCGCCGAAGGCGGTGCCGCAGGTCGCGACGGCGGTGCCGATGCCGGACAGGTGGCAGGCCATCACGTCGGTGTAGCCCTCGACCACCACGATCTGGCGTTCCTTGGTGATTTCCTTTTTGGCCAAATCGACCCCGTAGAGGACCTGGGACTTCTTGTAGAGCTGGGTTTCGGGGGTGTTCAGGTATTTCGGGCCTTGGTCGTCCTCGTAGAGCTTGCGCGCACCGAACCCGATGGTGGCCCCCGTCAGGTCGCGGATGGGCCAGATCAGCCGGCCGCGGAAGCGGTCGTAGATGCCACGGTTGCCCTCGGAGAAGATGCCGGTGAGCTTGAGCTCCTCGTCCTGGAAGCCACGTCCGCGCAGGTGCTTGAGCAGCGCGTCCCAGCCCTGCGGCGCGTAGCCGACTCCGAACTGGGCGGCGGCGTCCTGGTCGAATCCACGCCCGGTGAGGAACTCCTGGCCTGCGGCCGCGCCGGGGGTGGCAAGTTGCTCGCGGAAGAATTCCTCGGCGACTTTGTGCGCATCGAGCAGGCGCTGGCGGCGTCCGACTTCCTCGCGCCGCGGGCCGGTGCCGCCGTCCTCGTAGTGCAGCTCGATGCCGACGCGCGCGGCGAGGGTCTCGACCGTCTCGGAGAAGGTGCTGTGGTCCATCTTCTGCATGAAGGCGATCACGTCGCCCGATTCACCGCAGCCAAAGCAGTGGAAGGTGCCGACCTGCGGGCGCACGTGGAACGACGGCGAGCGCTCGTCGTGGAAGGGGCACAGGCCCTTCCACGAGCCCACGCCGGCAGACTTCAGCGTCACATACCCGTCGATGACTTCCTTGATATCGGTACGGTTGCGAACTTCTTCGATGTCTTCACGTTTAATCAGGCCGGCCATACCCCTAGTCTAGTGACCGCGGCAAGCTCCGGCCGCCAGCCGGCGCACAGGTGTGGACGAACGCGGGGGCGGCCCGCCGCCCGCGCCATCTCCCGCATGGATCGACGGGAAAACGCCGAAGCGCGCGGGACCTGCGTGGTTAGAAGAGCCGCTCGTTGAAGCTCTTGCCTTCCACCAGGGTGGCGTGCCATTCGATGGCCGAGGCGTCGGTGAGCGAAGCCACCTGGTCGATCACGGTGCGCAGGCGGTCCGCGTCGTCCCTCGCCTCGCGCCAGTCGGCGGCGAAGAGCGGATCCAGGTACTTGTCCCCCGTCTCATGCAGCAGCGTGACAAGTTCGGTGAGGATCTCGCTCTGCCGCGCGTAGATGGGCTGGCGCTCGTCGCTTGTCATCACGTACGCGGTGGCAAGGCCCTTCATGGCCGCGATCTCGTGCTCGGTGGATTCGGGCACGATCAGCTTGGCGTTGAAGCGGGTCAGCGCGCCGTCGCCGAACTGCTCGCGGGTCGCGTCGATCGCCGACTGGCAGAAGCGCCCGATGAACTGGCTTGTCATGTCCTTGAGCGCGGCCATGGAACGGCGCGAGCCGTCGGCGTGCGGCACCCATTCGCTGGTCACTTCCAGGCGCCGGATGGCGGCGTCGATGACGTCGTCCTCCACCTGCGGCAGGTACCACTGGCGGGTGAACTTGATGACGCGGGCGCGCTGCTCCGCGTCCTTGATCCAGCGCAGCTGGAAGCGGCCGGCATTGATCGCGTCCTCGACGTCGTGCACCGAGTAGGAGATGTCGTCGGCCAGGTCCATGACCTGCGCCTCGATGCAGGTCTGGCGCGGCTGGGCGCCGGAACCGGCGCGCAGCCAGTCGAAGACCGGTGCGTCGTCGGCGTACACGCCGAACTTCGAGGTCGTCTTGCCGTCCTTTTCCGGGGCGTCGGCGCGCAGCCACGGGTACTTGCAGGCGGCGTCGAGCGAGGCGCGGGTCAGGTTCAGCCCGGCGGAGGCGCCGTTGTGCCTGAAGGTCTTGGTCTCGATCCGGGTGAGCAGGCGCAGCGTCTGGGCGTTGCCCTCGAACCCGCCGATGTCCTTGGCCATCTCGTTGAGCGCGGTCTCGCCGTTGTGGCCGAAGGGCGGGTGGCCCAGGTCGTGGGACAGGCATGCCGTGTCGACGACGTCCGGGTCGCAGCCCAGCGTCGCGCCGAGCTCGCGGCCCACCTGGGCCACCTCCAGGGAGTGGGTGAGCCTGGTGCGCACGAAGTCGTCCGAGGAGGGGGCCACCACCTGGGTCTTGGCGCCCAGGCGGCGCAGCGCCGAGGAATGCAGGACCCGCGCGCGGTCGCGCTCAAACGCGGTGCGGTAGGCCTTCTTGGGCGGTTCGGGAACCCAGCGTTCCTCGTCCGCCGCGGTGTATCCGGGGATCTGCGACATGGACTGGCTTAGCCTCCCGAGACGTCTAGCTCGGCGGCCGAGATCATGGCCTTGTGGCTCTCGTTCAGGTCGCGCGTGGACAGCCAGCCGTCGGGAAGGTGGGTCTTCTTGGGCGAACCGGCGCGGCCGCGCTGGCCCTCGGCGTCCTTGCCCGGGTACGGCATGTCCAGGTCCAGCTGGTCCAGCAGCCCGCGCAGCACCTCGAGGGTGGGCACCTGAGCCAGGGCCGAGCGGATGTCCCCGCCGACCGGGTAGCCCTTGAAATACCAGGCCATGTGCTTGCGGATGTCGCGCAGGCCCTTGAACTCGTCCTCGAAGTACTCGGTGAGCAGCTCGGCGTGGCGGTACACGGTCTCGGCGACCTTGGCCAGGCCGGGGGTGAAGCGGGTGTCGGTGCCGTCGAAGGCTGCCTGCAGGTCCCCGAAGAGCCAGGGGCGGCCCATGCAGCCGCGGCCGACGACGATGCCGTCGACGCCGGTCTGCTGGACCATGGCCACGGCGTCCTCGGCGCTCCAGATGTCGCCGTTGCCCAGCACCGGGATGTCCGGCAGGGATTCGCGCAGCTTGGCGATCGCGTCCCAGTCGGCCTTGCCCGAGTAGTACTGGCTGGCCGTGCGGCCGTGCAGGGCCACCGCCGCGACGCCGTGGTCGCGGGCGATCTTGCCCGATTCGATGTAGGTGAGGTGGTCCTCGTTGATGCCCTTGCGCATCTTGATGGTCAGCGGCACGTCGCCGCGGGCCGCCTCCGTGGTGGCCGCCTTGATGATGGCGGTGAACAGGTCGGTCTTCCACGGCAGGGCCGCTCCCCCGCCCTTGCGGGTGACCTTGGGAACCGGGCAGCCGAAGTTCAGGTCGATGTGGTCCGCGCGGTCTTCCTCGACGATCAGGCGCACGGCGGCACCGACGGTCTTGGGGTCGACGCCGTAGAGCTGGACCGAGCGCAGTTCCTCGTCCGGGTCGTGGGAAATGATGCGCATCGACTCGGGGTTGCGTTCCACCAGCGCGCGCGAGGTGACCATTTCGGTCACGTACACGCCGCCGCCGTATTCACGGCACAGGCGGCGGAAGGCCTTGTTGGTGATGCCCGCCATGGGCGCAAGGATCACCGGGGTTTGCACGGTGTGCTTGCCCAGCTGCAGCGGGGGCAGCTCGAGCTTGGCGCCGGACGGCACGGGGCTTACTGGGGAATCGGCAGTTACAGTCACTAACCCATTCTCTCAAACATGTGCAAATCGGGTACCGGTGCGGGCTAAGTTGTGCATCACAGCCGCGGCCGGACCTTTCGCACGCGGAAGCCCCCATGGATTGCCGCGCCGCCGGTGCTTCATTCGCGGTCGTGGTGAGGACGGGCTTTCCGACCGCCGCCGGCGAGCGCACCGGCGTCGGGATCGGGCCGACACACCTGGGGTCGGCCCGATCCCGGCCTGCGCCTAGGCCTCCTTGATGGCTGAGATCTCGAACTCGAGGAGCACCTTCTCGGACACCAGGACGCCCCCTGAATCAAGCAGCTGGTTCCAGTTGACACCGTACTCGCGGCGGTCGATGCGGCGGCTTCCCTCGAAGCCGGCGCGCAGGTTGCCGTACGGATCGGTTTCGACGCCCGTGAACTCCATGGGGACGGCAATCTCGCGGGTGGTGTCCTTGATGGTCAGCTCCCCGTTGATGATGAAGCTGTTCTCGTCCACCTGGTCGATCCGTGTCGAGCGGAAGACGATGTCGGGATACTTCGGCGCGTCGAAGAAGTCGTTGGTCCGCAGGTGCTTGTCGCGGTCGGCATTGCGCGTATCGATGCTTGCGACCTTCACCGAAATCTCGGCACTGCTCTTGCCGATGTCCTCCATGTCGACGCGGAAGATCCCCTCCACGTCGTTGAAGGCGCCCCGCACCTTCGTCACCATCGCATGGCGGGCCTGGAATCCGATGCGTGAGTGCGTTGGATCGAGTCGCCACGTCCCTGAGTAGGCCGGATCAAGCTGGGTCATTGTTCCCCCTATTGATTGTCATGAGGGGTTGACACGTCCCCATTTGAGATCACACTATCAACGCTTCGCCCACCAATACCCGGGTTAACAAAACTTTTTTGGCAAACCTCTTCCCGGCTTGGACACCGAGCGCAAACGGCACGGGCAACAGCGGGCCTGCCGCGCAACGGCCTCCACGGCAGGCCCCTGCCCGGGCGGCGCCCCTGGCTCCGGCGGCCACACAACGCGTGGTGCATTGCGGCGGGAATAGTTTGGCCCGCTCGGAGCGTTGCCGGAAGTACATAGTTTTGCATGCACAGAAGGTGGAACATGAAGAAAATCGGGTTTCTGACCTTTGGCCATTCGGGAGGCTCTAGCAACTCCCCGGTGTCTACGGGTGCCGATGCAGTACGCCAGATGGTTGACCTGGCCGTCGCGGCTGAGGAATCGGGATTCGACGGGGCCTGGTTGCGGGTGCACCACTTCGGCAACTCGATCTCCACGCCGTTCCCGCTGATGGCCGCCATGGCGGCGAAGACCACGACGCTCGAGGTCGGCACCGGGGTGATCGACATGCGCTATGAAAACCCGCTCTACATGGCCGAGCAGGCAGGTGCCGTCGACGCGATCAGCAGCGGGCGGTTGCAGCTGGGCGTCAGCCGCGGTTCACCCGAGCCGGCCCGCGACGGCCAGCACCAGTTCGGCTACGACCTGGAACCGGGCAACAGCTGGGCCAACGAGACGCGCGAGCGCACCGCTCTCTTCCGCAAGGCCATCTCCGGGGCGGGCATCGCCCATCCCGGAGATGGAGGGCACCACCACCACGACCAGGACGAGCTGCTGCCGATCAACCCGATTTCACCGGGCCTGGAAAACCGGATCTGGTGGGGCGCGGCAACGATCGGCTCGGGCCTGTGGACCGCCTCGGTGGGCATGAACCTGCTCTCCTCCACGCTGTTGCTGGAGGACGACGGCCGGCCGTTCCACGTGCTGCAGGCCGACCAGCTGCGCCAGTACAAGGCGGCGTACGCGGCAAGCGGCCACACCACCGGCGGCATGACGGCCGTGACCCGCAGCGCCTTCCCGATCACCACCGACAAGGACGAGCTGTACTTCGGCCGCCGTGAACGCGGCGACTCGGTGGGCTTCCTCGACGGCTCGGTGGCCCGCTCCGGCCCCACCTACTCCGGCTCCCCGGAGGAAGTTGCGCAGCAGTTCATGGCCGACGAGGCAATCACCGAGGCCGACTACGTGCTCTTCGCCCTGCCGAACCAGCTCGGCATGGACTACAACGCCCATGTCATGACCGAAATCGCGAACATCGCCCGGGAAATCGGATGGAAGGCCGGATAAGGCAGCCACACCGCTGTTTCCGCTGCATAATTGATGCATGAAAAGCCTACCCAAGGCCGGGAATCGCACCCCGCTGATCCTGCTCGGCGCCACGGTGCTCCTGGTCGTCCTGGCGTTCGTGCTGGTGCTCACCCGCGGGGCCGGAACCCCGGTGGATCCGCGCTCCCCCGAGGGCGTCGTGCAAAGCTACGTCGCCTCATTGCTGGCGGGCGACCCGGAACAAGCCGCCGCGTTGCTGACGACCAAGGCGACCAAGGACTGCCCGGTCTGGGCGAACCCCGAGCGGACGGACCTGCGCGTTGCGTTGCTGTCCACCAAGTTCACAGGCTCCGGCGCCACGGTCCTGGTTTCGATCACCGAAACCAGGGTTCGCGGCCCCTTCGGCTTGGGCGAGTCGGGGTACGAGGATTCCTTCGCCTTGGTCCCGCGGCAAGGCAGCTGGGCCATCGATTCCGCTCCCTGGCCGTTGCTGGCCTGCACCGCCCCGGCGGTGAAGTGAGATGGCCGCCTCCGCACAGACAACGGGCGCACAAAGCACTGGCGCGCTGCCCACGGTGCGACGCCTGGTGCTTTACATCCTCTTCTTCACACTTGTAACCGTCGCGGCCACGGGCGCTTCGGGGCTGCTGGCCCTTGTCCTGGACCCCGGGGAGCTGACCGGGACCGAGCGCACCTCGGCCCTGGCCAGGTCGATCGCCTTCCTGCTCATCGCGGGCCCGCTGACGTTGCTGCTCTGGCGGGCACTTGCCAAGCGGCTGCTGCAACCGGCCGAGTCCGGGGCGCCGGCCTGGGGCCTTTACCTGGCGGCGATGTATGCCACGGCCCTGATCGCGGCAAGCACCTCGTTGTTCTCCCTGCTGGGCAACCTGGCCTCGGGCCGCACCGACGGCTGGGGACGCGACCTCGCCGGGGCACTGGTCTGGGGCGGGGTCTGGTGGTGGCACCAGTGGATCTGGCGCGATGCCCGGCGCACGCCGCGGATCCTGCCGAACCTGCCCGGGATCCTGGGCAGCTGGTACGGCCTGCTCGTGGGCGCCACCGCGTTGGCATCGGCGTTGTCCGTGGTCTTTTCCGCCGCGCTCGACACGTTCTTTCCCGCGCCCTCGATCGGCAGCCCCTGGTGGAAGGGCATGCTGGCGCAACTGCCGTGGATCGCCGGCGGCCTGGCCGTGTGGTGGTGGCACTGGGTGCGCCGGGGCATGGGCGCGGTGCGCGGCGGGTTCGCCGATGTCGCGCTGGTGCTCGTGGGGGTCCTGGCCGCGGGTGCCGCAGCCTTGGGCGGCACCGGGTACCTGCTGTACACGCTGGGCAATGCCGCATTGCGCGGACCGTCGCTGCAGCTGCTTGCGCCCGCGCCACTGGCACTGGGCACGGCCATGGCCGGCGCCCTGGTCTGCAGCCTCGCACCGTCCTGGTTCGCCGGACGCCTGCCCGGCACCGCGGAAGCCGGACGCCAAGTGGTCTCCGGGCTCGGCCTGGCCGCGGGCGCCTCGGGGCTCGGGGTCTGCGTCAACGCATCGCTTGCCTCGCTGACTCCCCCGCTGGCCGGCAACAACACCCGCAGCCTGCTGCTGGCCGGGGTGATCTGGCTGGCGCTGGGTGCGCTGACATGGTGGCGGGCCTGGCGTCCGGGGAAGCCGGCGGATCCCCGCGGGCGCAGGGTCTACCTGGTTGCGGTCTTCGGCATCAGCGCCGTGGTCGCACTGGTCGCCCTGCTGGTGGCGGGGTTCCGGCTCATCGAGTTCCTGCTGGAGCCAGACAGGCTGGCTTCGGGACTGCTCGAGTCGGTCCGTGCACCGGTCGGGCTACTCACGGCCACCGTACTGGTATCGCTCTACCATTTTGTCATCTGGCGCGCGGACCGCACCGTGCTGGAATCCACCGACTCGCAGCGGGATGGCACCCTGGATTCGATCGTCCTGGTCGCCGGCGGGGACGCGGGTCCGCTGCGTGCCGCGTTGGCGAAGTCGACCGGTGCCCGGGTCAGGCTGCTGGCCAGGGCCGGCGACGGATACCAGGCCAGCGAGGAAGAACTGGCCGCGGCGATCGCCTCGGCGGATGTCGCGAGCCCGCGGATCATGTTGCTCGTCGAGGGACCCGGCTCGGTGCGGGTCGTCGAACTGGACTAGCCCCTCGAGCCCGAAACGCGGAAAGCACCAACGGCGCCGCCCAGATCCCCCTTGCGGGGAACCTCGGGCGGCGCCGCCTTGCGTGTTCGGAGACGCATCGCTCGGTCGCTGCCTATGCGCTGGCCGCGAGCTCGGTTGGCGGCATGGCCCGCGAACTTTGGCCCATCCGGTGAAGCCGCAC
This sequence comes from Paeniglutamicibacter sp. NPDC091659, assembly GCF_044756805.1. NCBI lineage: Bacteria > Bacillati > Actinomycetota > Actinomycetes > Micrococcales > Micrococcaceae > Paeniglutamicibacter > Paeniglutamicibacter sp. NPDC091659. Next base: position 19,427 of record NZ_JBIVTO010000011.1, on the reverse strand, counting down.
CCTGCAGTACCTCCAGCCATTCAGGGCATCGACAGATTGATATGGATCACATATTCGTCGATGTGTACAAAAGTACTGAACTCAGAAAATTCCCAAAAATTGCTTTACCCAGCACTATGACCCGTGCCACACTCTTCATGTTATCCATAACATAGCCGTGTGGTCCGGAAACGCGTTGGGTGGGGACGTCGTGTGAGCTTGGGCCGCTTGCAATTAACAAGGAGCACGATGCGAAGTTCACCCCGTAAGACCCGAAGGGCCGTCGCGCTGACAGCAATCGGAGCCATCACGGCATCCGCGCTGGTCCCCCTCGGCATGACCGGCGCAGCTGCCATGCCGCAAACCCCCGAGGGACCAACGAGCACCATTTCCTCGCAGGAACTCAAGGTCACGGTCTCCCGCGACTTCCCGCAGGTCCTCAAGTACACCGAGGCAGCCACGTCGGCCTCCATCGACGGCAGCACCGCTCCGATCAAGGCCATCAAGGTCAACGGCGAGACACACAAGGTCGAGGTGACCTCGACGCCTGCGGGTGACTCTGCGATGGACTACCGGATCACCATTCCAGGCATTCCCGGCGCGGTCATCGACGCGCGCATCAGCGTCGAGCACTCCGTCATGACTTTCCGCGTCACGGGCATCACCGACGGCACCGCCACCAAGATCCGCACTCTGGGCATCCCCGGGAACAACCTGGTCAGTGTCTCCTCGACCAGCGCCGGCGCGCAGGTCGCCACGGCCAACCTGTCGGTGGATCGCGCAAAGTCCGGCGACACCTTCACCAACGTCACCGATTCCACCCCCGCCGACGCCGCTCCGAAGGAGTCCGCATTCGCGCTGGCCACCACCGGAGAGCTTGCAGCCGCACTGGAATCGAACTCCTTGTACGACACGTCCTCGGGCTCCGGATACCGCAGCCAGGGCCGCTTCCAGCGCCAGGCCGTCAAGGACGGCGACCACGTGCGCGTGGGCATCTCCAGCGGCGACTGGCTCTACCGTGCCAACGATTCGAACGAGACCGAGGAACTGCCGTGGTCCAAGGTGAAGATCACCACGGACGCCAACGGCGACGACGCGGTCAACTGGCAGGATGCGGCCATCGCCCTGCGTGACATCGCGGTGCTCCCCAACCGGGGCGGCGACGTCAAGGACAAGGTCGTCCAGCGCATCCCGTTCAACTTCGCGTCCCAGGCCACGCACCCGTTCCTGCGCACCCTGGACGACACCAAGCGCATCGCGCTGGCCACCGACGGCCTCGGCCAGTCGGCCATCCTCAAGGGCTTCGGCAGCGAGGGACACGACTCGGCCAACACCGACTTCGCCGACAACTACAACACCCGCGCCGGCGGCCTGAAGGACCTGAACCAGCTCCTGGAGGCCAGCAAGAAGTGGAACGCCTCCTACGGCGTCCACATCAACCAGACCGAGGCCTACCCGGAATCGAAGTTCTTCTCCGAGGACCTCGTGGACCCGAAGGCCAAGGGCTGGAGCTGGCTTGACCAGTCCTACTACATCAACCAGCGCAAGGACATCCTCACCGGAAACCTCGCCGACCGCGTGAAGAAGTTCCGCGAGCAGACCGACGAGAACCTGGACATGGTCTACGTCGACGTCTACTACCAGTACGGCTGGCTGGCCGAGCGACTGCAGAAGGAACTCGTCAAGAACGGCTTCCGGGTCAGCTCCGAGTGGGCCCACTCGCTGGACCGGAACAACACGTGGTCCCACTGGGCCACGGACGAGAAATACGGCGGATCCAACAACAAGGGCGTCAACTCGGACATCATCCGCTTTGCGCTCAACTCGCAGAAGGACACCTGGAACCCGCACCCGCTGCTGGGCAACGCCAACATCGTCGAGTGGGAAGGCTGGACCGGGCAGACCGACTACAACGCCTTCTCCCAGAACATCTGGAAGAAGAACCTCCCGGCCAAGTACCTGCAGCAGCAGGAAATCATGAAGTGGGAGAAGGACCGGGTCGACCTCACGGGCGGCATTTCCGTCACCGGGACCTCGGCCGCGGACAGGGTCATCACCGACGGAGGCACCGAGGTCCTGCGCGGGGACACCTACCTGCTGCCCTGGGCCGCCGACGGCACCTTCGACGCCAGCGGCAGGGAAGCGGCCAAGCTCTACCACTACAGCGCCAAGGGCGGCACCTCCACCTGGACGCTGCCGGAGCGCTTCCGCCAGAACGGCGGCTACAAGCTGTACAAGCTCACCGACACCGGCCGTGAATTGGTCGATCAGCCTCGGGCGAAGCAGGGCAAGATCACGCTGAGCGCCGAGGCCGGCCAGCCCTACGTCCTGGTGGGCGACGCCCGCCCGGCACTCCCCCAGAAGCCGGCGTTCGGCGAGGGAACCCCCGTTGTGGATCCCGGTTTCAACGCCGGGTCGCTCACGGCATGGGACCCCTCCGGATCGGCAACCACCGAACGCAGCGCCAAGGGCCACACCCTCGCGGTGCTGGGCGAAGGCCCCTCGGCCATCAGCCAGCGGCTGGGAAAGCTTGAACCGGGTACCTACTCGGTGAGCGCATGGGTCGAGGTCGAACCCGGGCAGACCCGGGAGGCGACCCTGTCCGTCAAGGGCAAGGGCACCGAATCAGCTTCCAACACCATCCGCAGCTCCAGGGCCACCAACTACGTTGCAGCCGACGAGAAGCACGGCACCAATTTCCAGCGCCTGCGCGTGCTCGTCGACGTGACTGAATCAGCCACCCCCACGCTGCGCATCGCCGCCGGCGAGGGCGCGGCCAAGGTCCGCATCGACGACGTGCGGGTCGTGGCCACCTCGAAGGTTCCCACCACCGGCGTCATCTCCGAGGACTTCGAGGACATCGACCAGGGCTGGGGTCCCTTCGAAAAGGGCAACGCCGGCGGGTCCACCGACCCCCGCACCCACCTGGCCGAACTCAACGCCCCCTACACCCAGTCGGGCTGGAACGGCCAGAAGACCGACGACGTCATCGACGGCAAGTGGTCGCTGAAGTCCCACGCCGAGAACAAGGGCCCCAACGGCGGCCCGGGGCTCGTGTACCGGACCTCGAACTACACGGTTCCGATGACTCCGGGCCACGAGTACCGGGTCGGCTTCGACTACCAGAACGCCCTCGCGGGCGAATACAACTGGGTCGGCGGCTACGCCTCGGCCAACGGAACGGTCAAGACCCAGACCAAGGCGCTGCCGCGCCAGCTGGAGACCGCCCGCTTCACCGACACCATCGTGGCGGGCGGCTGCGGCGACACCTGGGTGGGGCTCGAACGCGTGGGCGGTTCGGAGGGCGCAGACTTCTCCCTGGACAACCTGCTGATCGAGGACCTCGGCACGGCGGAAAGCATTCCGGCCTGCGGCCAGGTCGCCGTCGCGCTTGAAGGCGACGTGATCAAGCAGGACCAGGAGAACACGTTCACCACGACGTTCACCAGCGACGAGCCGGCTGACATCAAGGACCTCGAGGTCGCCCTCGAGCTCCCCGAGGGCTGGACCGCCACGGCGAAGACCGCGAACAGCGCCGCCACGCTGGCGGCCGGTGCGAAGCTGAAGACCACCTGGACCGTGGTTCCCCCGGCCTCCGCCGACGGCGACTACACGGTCGGCACCACCGCGACCTACACCACCACGGCCGATCCGGTGGGGACGCGCACGGTGTCCGACGACGTGGCCGTCTACACGCTGCCTACACCGCCCGCGGGCACCGTCTACGCCAGCGACCACCAGTGGGTCAGCGCGGACAACGGCTGGGGCCCGGTGGAGAAGGACAAGGCCAACGGCGAAAACGGGCAGGGCGACGGTCCGGCCATCACCCTGAACGGCATCGTCTACCCCAAGGGCCTGGGTGCGCACGCTCCCAGCACCGTGCGCTACTACACGGGCGGAGAGTGCTCCTCCTTCACGGCTCAGGTCGGCATCGACGACGCGCAGAAGACCCTGGGCTCGGTCGTCTTCACCGTGCTGGCAGACGGCAAGTCCGTCGCCGCTTCCCCGGTGATGCGGGCAACCAGCGCGACCTTCGCGCTGAGCGCCGACATCACCGGCGCCGAGTACGTGGACCTGGTGGCTGACGTCGCCGGGGACGGCAACGGCAACGACCACGCGGACTGGGCCGACGCCAAGTTCACCTGCAAGTAAGCAAGTAGGACCAACAAGTTGGGGCCCTTGCGCCCGGGAGTTCGTCCCGGGAGCAAGGGCCCTTCCCCCTGTCACAGGCAGCCCCCGCAAACAACGATGGCGTCGGTCCGCTTCCCCGAAGGGAAGCGGACCGACGCCATCTGCGTTGTTGCCTACCGGCTACGCGGTCGCCACGATCGTCGTGGTCGAAATGACCGTGGCGTGGTCGGCGCTGATCAATGCGTCAACCAGCGAGGAAAGCACGAACATCGACTCGTCGACCTCCAGCTTCACCGGGTACTGGTGGGCCAGCATGGCCAGCATGCCGCGGATCGGCTCGGCCGATTCCTCTTCGCCCAGCTCCGGGTTCCAGCCCAGCAGCACGTCGGCGGGCGCATCCACGCGCGCCGGGGTGTAGCTGATGGCGAAGGTCAGGATCTTCCCGCCCTGTGCCTTGGGCTTGTCGCGGAACACGACGACGCCCTGCGCGCCGGTGGCGTCGTCGAGCAGCATCTTCTGGGCGCTGCCCAGCGTCATCTCCGCATCGTCCCACTGGTGGGTCGCGTTGTAGAACTCGACGACCAGCTTGGTCAGCTCCACCGAACCGGTGGCGATGTCCTCCAGGGTCAGCCCGTCGTCCTCGAAGACCGGAAGCGCCAGGCCCCCGGGTTCGACGATGACATCGCGCGCCACCTGGATCTGCGTCATGCCCAGCGACTCGCAGAAGCCGGCCGCCGCGGCGGCGTCGGTTCCGGCGGTCCGCGTGTAGCGGGACTTCAGCTCCGTGGTCTGTCCGGCAGGGACCAGCGCACGCAGGCGCTCGACCAGCTCGGTGGCGACCCCGGTGCGGCGGTGTTCGCGGGCGACCTCGACATAGAGCCACAGGCGCCGCGGGTGCAGCGTCGAGGCGAAGACCACGCCCGCGGCAACCGCGATGCCCTGGTCCGTTGCGACCAGGCAGCGCCCGAAGGGCGCGTCCGAGTCGGCACGGAACATGGTGCGGTCTTGGTGGGCGTGCGGGGACGCCGGGTCGCCGAAGATCTCCAGCAACGCCAAATCGTCCCCGTCCCGCCAGGGCCGGAATTCAAGCTCGACCATGTGACTAGGCTCCGTTGAGGCGCTCGGCCAGGTAGCTGCGCACCTGGTCCAGTGCCACGCGTTCCTGTGTCATGGTGTCGCGCTCGCGGATGGTCACGGCCTGGTCCTCGAGGGTGTCGAAGTCGACGGTGATGCAGAACGGGGTGCCGATCTCGTCCTGGCGGCGGTATCGGCGGCCGATGGCGCCGGCGTCGTCGAAGTCGATGTTCCAGCTCTTGCGCAGCTCGGCGGCAAGCGCCTTGGCCTTCGGGGACAGGTCCTCGTTGCGCGAGAGCGGCAGCACCGCGGCCTTGACCGGGGCCAGGCGCGGGTCGAGCTTCAGCACGGTGCGCTTGTCCACGCCGCCCTTGGCGTTCGGGGCCTCGTCCTCGACGTAGGCGTCGACCAGGAAGGCCATCATCGAACGGGTCAGGCCGAAGGACGGCTCGATCACGTACGGGGTGTAGCGTTCGCCGGTGGCCTGGTTGAAGTAGGACAGTTCGGTGCCCGAGCCCTTGGAGTGGCTGGTCAGGTCGTAGTCGGTGCGGTTGGCGACGCCCATGAGCTCGCCCCACTCCGATCCCTGGAAGCCGAAGCGGTACTCGAAGTCGATGGTGCCGGCCGAGTAGTGCGCGCGCTCGTCCTCGGGGACGTCGAAGCGGCGCAGGTTCTCTTCGCTGATGCCCAGGTCCAGGAACCATGCCCAGCAGTCCTCGACCCACTTGTCGAAGAACGCCGGGGCGTCCTCGGGTGCGGTGAAGAACTCGATTTCCATCTGCTCGAACTCGCGGGTGCGGAAGATGAAGTTGCCCGGCGTGATCTCGTTGCGGAAGGCCTTGCCGATCTGGCCGATGCCGAACGGCGGCTTCTTGCGCGAGGCGGTGAGCACGTTGTTGAAGTTCACGAAGATGCCCTGCGCGGTTTCCGGGCGCATGAAGTGCAGGCCGGCTGCGGTGTCGACCGGGCCCAGGAACGTCTTGACCAGGCCGGAGAAGAGCTGCGGTTCGGTGAACTGGCCCTTGGTGCCGCAGTCGGGGCAGGCGATTTCGCTCATGCCGTCGACCGGCTGGCGCTTCTTCTTGGCGACGAAGGCCTCGATGAGGTGGTCTTCGCGGTGGCGCTTGTGGCAGGAGGTGCACTCGACCAGCGGGTCGGTGAACGTCGCCACGTGGCCCGAGGCTTCCCAGACGGCCTTGGGCAGGATGATGGAGGAATCGAGGCCCACCATGTCCTCGCGCCCGCGGACGAAGGTCTGCCACCATTCGCGCTTGATGTTTTCCTTGAGCTCGGTACCCAGGGGTCCGTAGTCCCATGCCGAACGGGAGCCTCCGTAGATCTCACCGGCCTGGAAAACGAAGCCGCGCCGCTTGGCGAGGGAGATGACTTGATCGAGCTTGGACTGAGGCGCCATAACAACTCCAATGATTCACGAGGCCGCTGGTTGCGGTCCGTAGGGCGAAAAACATACTCGATAAGCCTAACGTGTTTGTTGGCCGATGCCAGAGCGTTCCGGTGCGTTACATGGGGGTTCATCGCGGGGCGGTCCGTCGGGCCTCACTCGGGGTGTCCGGCGAGCGCGCAAAACCAGGACCTTGCCGGCTCCGCGGCGATCAGCAGGCGGCGATCAGTGAACAGTCCGTCGACCCGCGCATCCCGAATCTAGCGCCCTTACTCCGGGCCGAATGGCTCCAGCAGCGCATGGCGCATCGCCTCGCCAAGGTTTGGCGGGACGTCAACATCCACCGCCAGCGACTGAAGGAACCGGCTGAGGAAATTCCTGGCCGCCGCGGCCAGGGCGATGTCCACGATCTCACGGTCGCTGAAGCCCAGATCGCGCAGCCGCCGGGAGTCGGAGTCGTTCATCGCGGCCGCGTCGGTGCTCAGTTTGACGGCGAAGTCCATCATGGCGACCTCGGCTTCGTCCAGGCCCGCGTCGCGGTAGTCCTTGGCAATGCGCAGCAGCTCGTCCTCCCCCATGAATTTCAGCGCCTTCTGCCCGTGGGCGAGCCGGCAATGGCGAGACTCCAGCCCGAGCGCCGCGGCCAGGGTCACCAGCTCGTACCTGCGCATGCCCATCGAGCCGGCGATCGCCGAAACCAGCTTCCCCCAGCCTTCGTAGGCCTCCGCGTTCATGGCCAACACCCTCGAGTGGCTCGGCACGTACCCCAGATCGGCCCGTTCCTCCGCATAGATGGCGGCGGTTTCCCCGGTAACTTCACCCTCGTCGGGGGTTTGAAGGATACTCATGGCGGTTGACCCCTGTTCCCGTTTTAGTGGAATCCTAGGGCACACGAGCCGGCCGCGACATGTGGCAGATCCCCCGTGATGGCAAAGCTTTTTCGTCCGGTCCGCCTCTGGCCAAGCCGTCGGAGCGCGGTGGCGCTATCGAACCCTGGGCCTCTTGCCGCCGGCCACCGATGCCAAGGCGACGGCGGCCAGGGTCAGCAGCGTGCCGCCGATGGTCGCGGCATTGACCAAGGCGCCGGGAGCCGGGAGAACCAGGTCGATGAGCAGCGACCCAACGAGTTGCCCGCCGATCATGCCCAGCCCGGTCAGCAACACCCCCAGGTGCTTGACCAGGAATGCCGAAAGGCCAATGAAGACGCAGCCCAGCGGGCCGCCGAGGTAGTACCACCACTGCGTGGGCAGCGGGTTGGGAGCCCCGGTAAACGGCAGCCTGACGAGCAGGATGACGCCCAGCAGGACCGCCCCCACCGCGAAGTTCATGAGCGTTGCCGCCACCGGGGTCCCGTAGGTCTGGGCCTGTACCCCGTTCATGGCGGACTGGAAGCCCATGAGGAAACCGACAACAAGCGGCAGCAACAGCGGCAACAGCAGGCTCGCGACGGCCTCGCTGGTTGCCATGCGCGGGCTCACCGCCCACAGCACACCGACAACCGCCAGGACGGCCCCGACGGCTCGCAGCGCGTTGATCCTCCGGCGCCCGCCGGGACCGAACCCGATGCCGTCCACCAGCATGGAGCCAATCGTCTGCCCGGTAACGAGCGCAACGGTAAACAGGGCGACCCCGACCAGCGGTACCGTCAACGACTGGGTGACCACGACCATCGCACCGACGCAGCCGGCGGCCAGATACCAGCGGGGAAAGCGCCGTTCGCGCAAGGCCACGGGGATCAGCTTCGCCCCGGCACGCGCACTCGGCACGAAGATTGAAACCACGACCAGCAAGACCAGCCCGGTGGTGAAGCTGACCAGGGAGGCAGCCACGGGGTCGCCCAGGTGGGTTCCCAGCGCGCCGTTGACGCGGCTTTGGACGGGCATGACCAGGCCAGCCAGAACGGCAGCCAAAAGATAGACCGGGCCGAGGCGTGTCTCGTTTTTTGGTGCGGCCACGGACAGGGCGGTACTCACGATATCTTGCTTGCTTTCCATTGCGGTCGCCCGTTGGGGCGCCATGAGGCGATGAACACTGCGACGAGGGTCAGCAGGGTTCCGACGATTTCATTGGTGCCGACGCGCTCGGAATCGAGCAGCAGGTCCATGATCAGCGAACCCACGAGTTGCCCGGTCACCAGTCCGATGCCCAACACCAGGGCGCCGAGCTTGGGGACCAGGCTGACGCCCGTGACGACAAAGAGGATGCCGAGCGGGCCGGCGAAGTACATCCACCATTGAGGTGCTGCGGCAAAACCGAAGGGCTCGATGCCCAGGAGGGCAACGACGGCCATCGCCAGGAGAAGCCCGCCGAAGGAGGCCAGGTAGTTGATGGTTGTTGCCGTGGCAGTGGACCCGTAGGCCTGCCCAGCCCGACCGTTCATTGACTGCTGGAAACTCACCAGCAACCCGGCGACGATAGCCACCACCAGCGCAACCGGCGCCATGGGGTCTTCGGCGGCCCGTGCACCTGTCCCCCACGCGGCAATCGTTGCTCCGACAACCAGGAGGACGGCGCCCGCGAGACGCTGCCGGGTGATGGGTTGGCGCCCCGCGGGACTGAACCCGATCACGTCAATGAGGATGCTGGAGAGCGTCCTTGCGCCGACAACGGCAACGGCAAAGAGCGCAAGCCCGATGCTGCCAACGCTCATGGCCTGCGCGACGATGTAATAGGAACCGATAAGGCCGGCCAAAACGAACCAGCGCGGAATGTGCCGTTCGCGCCACACCGCACCGACTTGCTTCCAGCCCCTGCGTGCGGCCGGGATCGAAACACTGGCGACAAGCATGCAGGCCAGCGCGGTCGAGGCACTGAGGATCGCTGCCGGCAGGAACCCACCCAGGGGCGACGCCGCGCTCGACGTTATCAAGGCCTGGAGCGGCATGAGCATGCCCGCCGATCCGGCCAGGGTCAATGCACCGGCAACCGCGCGGGGTTCTGGACGTGCCACTCTTCTCCTTGGAACGGGATGCCTACCTAGAGAAACGTACTCCCACCCTTCGCGGGGCTCGACATTCTGTCGGCTACGCCACAAACATCGGCGTCATCATGACTTCATGCACATCGCATCCGGATGATGCGCGATGATTGATGCATGGCAAATTCCGAGGTATTCCACATTCAGATCCGCGACGAATCAATCCGGCTGGGACAGCTGCTCAAGCTGGCGTCCCTGGCCGAGGACGGCTTGCACGCCAAGCAGATGATCGAAGACGGACTGGTGAAGGTCAACGGCGAGATCGAGACCCGTCGCGGGGCCCAGATCCGCAATGGTGACACCGTCACCGTGAACGGCGAATCGGTCCAGATCGAAACCGCTTAGTTCTTTTGTTCTGAACAAGTCTTGTGGCGGTCGCTGGGATTTCCAGGCGGCCGCCACAAGGCTTTGAAGCTCGTCGAGGTTCAGACCGGCGAACCGGCATTGAAGTCGTCAGGTTATACGGAGGCGCCCTTCAGCACCACATGCGTCAGGAATTCGTGCACGTGCGCCATTTCCTGCGCGTTGACCGAGTGCAGCATGTTTGCGTACAGCACCTTGGTGACATGCACGTTTTCGGTGGCCCAGCCGTGGGTGTACTCGACCTTGTCGTGCGTGATGACGGGATCGGCCTGGTCGCGACCCCAGAACATCGGCGTCTTGATGCCCGCGAGCTCCTCGTCCTTGAAGAACCCGGAGTCGTCCCCCGGCACCGCGAATCCCGAGAGGCCAATGACGGTGGAAATCGCCTGCGGTTGATGGCGCAGCAAGGACGTGGCCACCGCCATGCCCATGGAGAACCCCAGCAGGCTTACGGAGGAGTGCTGCTTGGCGATCGGCTCCAGCCAAGCCCACAGATCCGCGACCGACTTCTTGACCGCATCAAACGAGTAGTCCAGGTCCTGCATGAGCGGGAACCAGGTGAAACCCGGGCCAAGGGCCTGCGGGGCTCGCACCGAGACTACGGTGAATTCGTCAGGCAACATGGGGGCCAGCCCCATGAGGTCTTCTTCGTTGGACAGGTATCCGTGCAAGAGCACCAGCAAGGGCGTTCCGGCTCGCTCGGCTTCGGGGCGCGACCAGATGACAGTGGGGTTCCAGGTATTTTCACTCACCCATCCAGTCAACCAGAATCCACGCGCCCTTGGTGTCGCCACTTAACCTACGCTTAGGTAACTTAGATATTCTTTGGTAAGAATACCTCTGTGAACAACATCGCCAATCCCCTCGAAGAAGGCTCATTGACCGACAACGCACTTCTCCATCCATGGCGACGCTACGTGGCCCTGGGTGATTCCTTCACCGAAGGAATCGGCGATGTTGATCCAAGCAGCCCCGGAGGTTACCGCGGATGGGCAGACCGCGTGGCCGAGCAACTCAGCCAAGGCATCGAGGACTTCGCCTACGCGAATCTCGCCATCCGCGGCCGTCTCATTGCCCAGGTTTTCGACGAGCAGGCGGGCCCGGCACTTGAGCTCAAGCCGGATTTGATCAGCCTGTGCGCCGGCGGCAACGACGTCATTCGCCCCGGGGGCGATCCGGACGCCATCGCCGACAAGCTCGACGCGCTCATGCGGATCCTTGCGACCTCGGGCGCAACCATCCTGCTTTTCACGGGCCCCGACATTCGTGACACACCGGTGCTGGGCGGCATTCGAGGCAAGGTCGCAATCTACAACGAAAACGTTCGCACCATCGCAGCCCGCTACGACGCCGTCGTGGCAGACATGTGGTCGCTGCGTGAATTGCACCAGCCGCAGATGTGGGCCGACGATCGACTGCATTTCTCGCCGCTCGGACACCACACGATCGCGGCCATGGCACTAGATGCCTTGAACGTTTCGCATGACCTGCAGCACGCCCGGCCAGGGGAAATTGAATCCAAGAACTGGCGCGAGGCTCGCCGCGAGGACCTAATCTGGGCCCGCACGCATTTGGCGCCGTGGGTCCTTCGCCGCATCCGGCACCAATCCTCGGGCGACGGCATCACACCCAAGCGCCCCCTGGCCGTTCGGTTCAGCGAGCCCACGGTCGGCCCGTCGCTGGGAACCGAATCGATCGACTAGGCATTTCACCGAGAAACCGAACCATTCGTCACAAATGGAAAACGGTTGGCTAAATTCGACGGTTCTGCAATCAATTGATGTTTGACTAGTGTTAACAGGCCGTACAGCGGCGATGCACACGCCAACGCGAGTTAGGACAGAACGGCAAATCATGACCCTAGCAAGCACAAGCACGATCGACGATTTCCCCACCGAGCTGCTGGGGCCAGATGAGACCGTCCAATTCGGAACACTCGGCCCGGACCCCACCGACTTACCCGGTGGCATGGGTTTCATCTTCGATGCGGTTCCAGCCTTCATGGGGATATTTTTCGTGGCATTCATCGGCATCCTGGCATTTGGGGCATTCGTCTGGGTTCGAAACTACAAGACCACGAAGAACGCCGGCATGGACATCTTCACGCTGGAGACCGACCTTGCAACCCGGGCGGCCAAATCCCAAATGTTGGCACCGAAGAAAACCATCGAAGAAAAACTGGCCGAGCTCGACAGCCTCCTGGCCCGCGGTCTCATCACCCGCGACGAGTACACGCAGGCGCGCCTCAAGGCACTGACCGACTAGATCCGCATAGCCCGCATAGACGTATGGCTCCGGTTGAAGAATGATTCTTCAACCGGAGCCATACGTCTTCAGTCCCTCAACAGCCTTCCGTAAACCAGATCCCTAGGAGAAAATCTGGTTTCGCAGCGCATCGCCGAGTTGTTCTATATCGGTCAGGAACCCGTCGTGCCCGATCGGCGAGGTGATGTAGCGGACCTCCACCGGGTTCGGCAGGGACTTCGCCAGTCGTTCCGATTGCTCGGGCCAGTACAGTCGATCGGAATCAACCGCCGAGACGAAGAAATTCACCGAGCCCAGGCGTGACAACGCAGCCTCAACCGAGCCGTGCCCGCGTCCCACGTCGTGGCTCATCAGGGCATCGGTCAGCACCAGGTAGCTGTTGGCGTCGAAGCGGCCCACCAGCTTGCCGGCCTGGTGGTCCAGGTAGCTCTCCACTTGGTAGCGGCCCCGGTTCAGGTCCTTCGACCCGACGGGAGCCTCACCGTCCTGCGCGGAGCGCCCGAAGCGCACCTCGAGCTCGGGTTCGGCACGGTAGGTGATGTGCGCGATCCTGCGGGCCAGGCCGAGCCCCGCCGAGGGGACATTGTCGTTGGCGTAGTAGTCGCCGCCGGCAAAGTCCGGGTCCAGGCGGATGGCAGCGCTCTGCGCTTGGGCAAAGGCGATCTGTTCCGCCGAGGATTCCGCTGTTGCCGCAACGACGACGCAGTTCTTCACGCGTTCCGGGAACTCGACAGCCCATTCCAGCACCCGGGCCCCGCCCATGGAACCGCCGAGAACCGTGTGCCAGACCTTGATGCCCAGGGCATCTGCCAGGCGTGCTTCCAGACGCACGGAGTCCTTGATGGTGGTGAACGGGAAACGCGAGCCCCACGGCTTGCCGTCCGGATCCAGGCTTGCCGGACCGGTGGAGCCAGAGCAGCCACCGACCATGTTTGCCGAGACCACAAAGTAGCGGTCGGTGTCCACGGTCTTTCCCGGTCCGACAAAGCCGTCCCACCAGCCGGGCTCGGTCGAGAGCCCGCGTGCGACGTGTGAATCCCCGGTCAGTGCGTGGGCAATGTAGACCGCGTTGGACGCGTCCTCGTTAAGCGTCCCCCAGGTTTCAAAGCCCAGCACCACGTCCGGAAGCACGCCGCCGGTTTCAAAGGTGTATTCACCCGTGTGAAGGTGCCGAAGGATCCCGTCCGGGGCGTAGCCCAGCGTCTGTGCCGTTTCGGCGTCGTAAAGCACCACGTCTGTCTCCACGCTCAATTAGTGGCACCCTGCAGTTCAACCTCGGCGAGCGAGGCGACTGCCTCAAAACCGGCCCGGAGGTCGGCAATGATGTCGGCAACGTTTTCAATGCCCACGCTCAGGCGCACCAAGCCGGGGGAAACGCCGGCGGCGACCCGCTCGGCCTCGGTGAGCTGCGCGTGGGTGGTGGAGGCCGGGTGGACCACCAGCGAGCGGACGTCGCCGAGGTTTGCCACGTGGGAGTGCAGCTTCAGTGCATCGACGAAGCCCTGGCCGGCCTCGAGGCCGCCGGAGATTTCGAAGGCAACAATCGCGCCGATGCCCTTGGGGCCGTACTTGCGGCCGCGTTCGAACCACGGGCTCGATTCGATGCCGGCGTAGTTGACCGACTCGACCTGCGGCTGCGCCTCGAGCCACTTGGCGACCTCCACGGCGTTGGAGACATGGCGCTCGATGCGCAGCGACAGCGTTTCCAGGCCCTGGGCGATCAGGAACGCATTGAACGGGGAAACTGCGGACCCCAGGTCGCGCAGCAGCTGGACGCGGGCCTTCAGGATGTAGGCGAGGTTGGCGCCGAGGATGCCGTTGACGCCCAGGTCGCGGCCGAAGACCAGTCCGTTGTAGGACTCGTCCGGGGTGTTGAAGCCCGGGAACTTTTCCGGGTCGGCGGCGAAGTCGAAGTTGCCCGAGTCCACGATGACGCCGGCGATGGCCGTGCCGTGGCCGCCGAGGTACTTGGTGGCCGAGTGGATCACGATGTCCGCACCCCATTCGATGGGACGCACCAGGTACGGGGTCGCAAGGGTGTTGTCGACGATCAACGGCACGCCGGCCTCGTGGGCGATGGCCGAGATCGATTCGATGTCCAGGACGTCCTGGCGGGGGTTGGATACGACCTCGCCGAAGAGCGCCTTGGTGTTCGGCTTGATCGCGGCACGCCAGCCGTCGAGGTCGTCGGGATCAGCAACAAAGGTGACCTCGATGCCCAGCTTGCGCAGCGTGTGCTTGAACAGGTTCTGCGTTCCTCCATAGAGGCTGGGGCTTGCCACGATGTGGTCCCCGGCCTCCGCGAGGTTCAGGATCGCGAAGGTCGTGGCGGCCTGGCCGGAGGCCAGCAGCAGCGCGCCGACGCCTCCCTCGAGGCTGGCAATGCGCTGCTCAACCGCGTCCTGGGTGGGATTGCCGATGCGCGTGTAGATCGGCTCCAGTTCCTGCAGCGCGAAGCGCGCGGCAGCGCTTTCCGCGGTCGGGAACACGAAGGCAGTGGTTTGGTAGATCGGCAGGGCCCGCGCACCGGTGGTGGCGTCCGGCTCCTGGCCCACGTGGATCTGACGAGTTTCAAATGACCAGTCGTTTGACATTATTCTCCCCTTCGAGGATTCAAGGGGTATGCCCGTAGCCGACACCTGTGGCGTCGGATTCTACGTAGGGGCATGCCCGCGCTTGTCCTGCGTCCTTGTGACGCAGGGCCTGGTCTTCACCCGGGGCACCCCACCGCGGTGGAGGGTTGCCGTCCAGCAAGCCGGGGCTTGTTGCTGGAACTCATGACCTTGTGAATCAGTCTGGCGCAAGGAAATGCGGGCGCGCAAGAACATCTCAAAATGTGACAACGCGGAAGGAATGGGACGCTGGCCCGAATTTGACCATGAAAGCGCCAGCCAAACTCAAGTTAGGTAACCCTAACTCGAGAGCCAGATCACATCGTGCCATGATGGGCACATGATGAGGTTGGACCATGTAACTTACGCTTGTGGACCCGACGGCCTCGCGGCAACTGCCGCTCGGATCGGCGCGGCCCTTGGACTCGAATCTGTAAAGGGCGGTATTCACCCACGATTTGGTACTCGCAATGTCATCTTCCCGTTGCAGAATGACCAGTACCTCGAAGTTGTCGAGGTACTGAACCACCCGGCATCGGACAAGGCACCGTTCGGTCAGGCCGTTCGCGCCCGTTCCGAACTTGGCGGCGGCTGGATGGGCTGGTGCGTTGCGGTTGATGACTTGGCACCGGTCGAGGCTCGCCTAGGCCGTAGCTCGGTACCGGGAAATCGGAAGTTCCCCGATGGACAGGAACTGACCTGGCGCCAGATCGGCGTCAACGGCTTGATCGCCGACCCGCAGGTCCCGTACCTGCTGCGTTGGGATGACGGGACGGAGAACCTGCACCCGTCGAAGGCACTGCCGCCGGTTGGCAAGATTTCGTCGATCAGCATCGCCGGATCCAGCGAACGCGTTGCAGACTGGCTCGGACAGCCCGAGCAGTTGCCGGTCGGCGACGTCACCGTCAACTGGCAGGCACCCAACGGCACGCCGGGAATCCTCTCAGTGACCTTCGAAACCCCCAAGGGTTCGATCACGCTATAGGGATTCATTAGGACAAGACAACAGCCTCGGGGTTGTGGTGAAACCGGAAGTTCCGGCCTCACCACAACCCCGAGGTTCTTTAACCTTGTTGCCGCCACCGGCCGGCCGCTCCCCCACCGGCGGCTCGCTGTACCTCGTCTTTCAGGATCTCAAAGTGCCGCACCATGATCGATCCGATGGCCATGAAGATGCCACCAACGAACAGGATCTGTTGGAGCGCAAAGACTGCGCCAGCGAACACGTCCCACGCCACGGGAATAGCGCCAAACAGCCATAGGGTCACGGCGGTGCTCGTGAAGGAAAAGACCACGCCGACAACGGCCATGGTCAATCCCAGCCTCAACATTTGTCTCGAACTCATGAAGTTTGGCATCGTCCCTCCGTCATCAGTGGGGTCTGTGACAGATCGCCGAGCAGCGATCGTCAGTCCTCTTCCGCACGGGGATGCATCTGCGGTTCCTGGCGGATTCCGTCCACGGCTGCCTCCGCCGAACGGACGACAAAGGACCCAGCCAGCAGGAACAGGCCACCGTAGAAGGCGCCTTGTTGCAAGACGTAGACAACGGCGCCGGCCATGCCAAGTGGCAGTTCGAAGTCGTTCTGGTTCATCGCCAGCCAGTTCCAAATCGGCGAAACAAGGATGTTGAAGAAAAGGCCGATGATGCCCAGGATCAACCCGACCCGAAACATTTTTTGTGAACTCATTGCTGCGGGCACTCGGTTCTCCTGACGAGGAACTCCCGGGCGTCATTTTCTTCCGAGAGGAAACGGGCTGACGGGAAACGGCTTTCCCGTCAGCCTAGCGAGACCCCGGCTTCGCGCAAGGGAACACAAATGCGGCGATCAAACCGTTTTTAGGAACCCACCCCGATGGCCGAACCCAAGAGCGCGTAACCGACGAATCCGGCGATATCCAGGAACGCATGCGCGATGACCAACGGCATGACACGGCCCCGCCGTGAATACACGTAGCCGAAGACGATGCCCATGGCGACATTGCCGACAAACGGCCCGATGCCCTGGTAGAGGTGGTAGCTGCCGCGCAGCACGGCGCTGGTGACAATGATCTGCCATTTGCCCCATCCCAGGCGACCCAGCCGCTCGAAGAGGTACCCTACGACGATGACCTCCTCCAGGATGCCGTGGCGGATCGCTGAAAGGACAAGGACAGGAATGGTCCACCAATAGTCGTCCAGCGCGGCCGGGACAATGAGCGTGGTCAGCCCCAGCGCGCGGCCCGCCGCATACACACCGAGCGTCCCAAGGCCCATGGCCAGGAACAGGCCCGCACCCCATCCCAAGTCCTTTAACGGTCTCGCGAAGTCGAAGCCCAATCGGGCAAAGGCGTTTCCGCCGGGCAACCGCCAGAGCAAGTAAAGCACCAGCATGACCGGCACCAAGGCAAAGAAGATGTCCAGGAGTTGGTAGGTGAGGTCGAAGTACTCGCGCTTGTTCAGCGAGTTATTCAGTGACGTCGTCTGCGACCCCAGGGGCGCGCGGGTCATCTTGTCGATGAGGTTCACGATCGAGTAGATGCCCGATTGCCCCAGGGAAAGGCCAAGCACTATCAACAACTCGATCTTCAGCGCCTTGCGCGAGCTGCCTTCCGGGTTGCAGGCCGGTGGCATCGCGGGTTCGATCGGTTGGCTTTGCTCCACAGACCTTTGATTCATGTTCCCGATCCTACTTTGTCGCGATGCATCAACACCTTGAGGTTGACCTGCAAGGATGGTGCCGTGATCCGAAAACCGCTGCCACAGGAAATTGCCCTCGCCCAATCCCTTTATCCGGGACCGGCATGGGAATCCGCCCACGTCAACGAGGGTGGCCAATTCCATGCGGTGCTCGTCGCCGAAAACGAGGCGGTGCTGCGGATAAGCCGCACCTCGGCTGCCGGACGGCAGATGCAGCGGCGGGTGGACCTCGTGGAAGCCCTGGCACCCCGGCTCGGTTTCGAGCTGCCGACGGCACTGACCCCCGTGTGGCACGGCGGCGACCGCTCGGCAGTGGTCCAGCGTTACCTCCCGGGAAGCGCACATGCCCCGCACATGGGCGATGCCGCGGCGTTGCGGCGGCTGGTGGAGGAACTTGCGGGCATCGACGTCGCGCCGCTGGCCCACCTACTGGCGCCGCCCTTTGCGTTCAATGGCCCCTGGACGTCCGCGAAGACCGCCGCGACGTTGCGGGCGCTGCCCGCGGGGCTGGTCGCGGAGGCGGAACTGGTTCTCTCGACCATCGCCGGCTTTGCCGCGATTCCACCGGCGCTTGTCCACGGCGACTTGGCCGGACACAACGTGCACTGGCTGGAGAGCCGGCTCGTTGGGGTGCTGGATTGGGACTTAGCGGCGGCCTGGGATCCGGCTCTCAACAGCGCGTATCTGGGCCTCTGGCATGGAGAGGCGATGCTGGACCTGATCGCGCCCACAGCCCGGGAAGCCTGGAGGGCCCGCGTGTGGCTCGGCGCCATGAGCCTGGAAAGCATCTACGACGTCCACCTGGCCAACGATCCCACGCGGCTGGAGGCCATGGTTTTCAGGGTCTCCGGCCGAATCCGGCGCGCCGCGGCCGCGGCCCGCGCCCACCCCTTCTCGGCCGACGAATAGTCTGGTCGGCGCGGCGGACCTGCGCCCAGGTCCCGGGTCGTCCCCGTCGGCCAGGACATCACAGTTGGACTTCAGATTGGTAAAGTCAGCCGATCAAGATGCGAATAATGATGCGGGCCCCAGTCATCCCCAAGCCGGGGCCTGCATCGTCCAAGGAATGAGGCATATGGCGCAGCCCGGCTGCCCAGAACAAGACCTCGCCTGGGCGTGGCGCAGATGGTGGAGATCTTCACACTCCACGCCTCTTATCGACATTTGCTGCTTGGCGGTCGAGTGTGCGTTGTCCTCTCGGCTTGCCGGGCTTGGCAACGAGCGGAACCACAGTGTTCACGGCGCGTGACGGCCCGAGATGGCAGCTTCCAGACTGTAGTTGGCATCCGGCCTCCTACACGGGGATGGCTCCGGTGACATGGAGGCCCGGGACCTCGATGCAAGGGGGACTACTACTCCATGAAGTGCAACGAGGTCCCCAACCAGGCGTGTCACCTCTCGACGATCGACTCCCCGACCTGCAAGGATCCGGCTTCAAGGATCTACTACGACCGATGATGGACCGAGGGCAAAACACACTCAGTCCGTCATCGCGCTGGCGCGGCGACGGTGCAATGTCCTGTTTGCGATGGGGCCTTTTGCAATGCTCCCGGGCAGGGGCTGGCCACCTATCCCCCGGAAACAATGAGTCTTGCTCGAAACCACCGGTCCGGACCCATTGCCATGCACACCGCCGTCACCAAGGTATTTCGAAGATCTCCCGGAAACCCTTGACGGACCTGATAGCGGCACCCCGCAAACGGGCGATGCCGCCGGATCCCCGCCCCTGGCGGGGGCGGGGATCCGGCGGCATCTTTTTGTTCGCTGCCCGGTGTTGTTGCCTCCGGCCCTAGACCTTCGGGTCGATCGGGGCCACCGGCGGCGCGATGGGCGCCTCGATGTCGGTGGCCGGGTTTCCCCCCGCCGCGGCGTTCGGCATCCGGCTGCTCAGGCGGCGGGAGACGATTTCCGCCAGCTTGCCCAGCGCGAAGTTGATGACGATGAA
>NZ_JBIVTO010000010.1:0-183982 GCF_044756805.1 Paeniglutamicibacter sp. NPDC091659 | reverse complement strand
TTTAACCCCCGGTTGCCCGGCGGGTCCGCCGGCGCCCCCGCACCGCGGGGGCCCTTTTCCCGGGCGGGATCCGCACCGGGCCCGCCGGCACCTGGTCCGGGCACCTGACCGGCCGGGTTTCTTCTAACGGCGCTTTGCTGCCATTCTTTAGATATGGCAATAGGACTTACACCAATGGCTGTTTCGAACATGCCGGAATGGCTGGCCTTGGTCAAGGCCGAATACATCGAAAGCCGCATGCGAGCCGGCGAATCCCGAGAAGAATCTCAGGCCAATGCGGATTCAAGTTTCAATAGGTTCTTTCCTGCGGGGGAACCCATTGACGGGCACCTGGTATTCGAAGTTTGCCGCGCCGGTGAAAGCGTCGGATACCTCTGGATAGGACCCCAGCTTGATTCCGGCCCGGACAAATGGTGGGTCTTGGACATTGAGATTTACGAGCAGTATCAACGTCTTGGATATGGCCGACAAGCCATGATTTTGGCTGAGCAGACCGCAAAACAGCTCGGTGCGAGCGAACTTGGCCTAAATGTCTTTGGATACAACACATCGGCGCGTGCTCTTTATGAATCACTGGGCTACGAGCCGACGTCCATTCGCATGGCAAAAGCACTCTGAAGCTCATGCCACTGGCGGTGATGGGTATCACGACGCCAATTGCCCCCAGGATTCGCCCTGCCGCTACATCTCGGCTATAGTTGTAAACGAAGAACCACAGCACTTGTTGTGACTCACTAAAGCTACCGGCAGCCTGAATAAGGATTGCTAGGTAATAGAGTTACGGCGGTCATAGCGTGGGGGAAACGCCCGGTCCCATACCGAACCCGGAAGCTAAGGCCCACTGCGCCGATGGTACTGCACTCGGGAGGGTGTGGGAGAGTAGGACACCGCCGGACATAATTGTCCCAGAACCCCCAAGCCACAGGCTTGGGGGTTCTGATGTTTAACACGGATTACCCGATTCCTCTTTGGCCTGGATCGGGCGCAGATGCTGGCCCTGCACCCAATTCGATGCAACAGCTACTGTTGAGTCATGGACGGACTCTTTTCTCATGCTGCATCATCCGGTGACGACTCTGAAGGGTCGGAGCCGCTCCCGGAACTCATCCATTCTGTTTCGGTCCCGGTCCCGGTCGACCAGGCGTTTGAGGGATTCACCGACTACATCCACCTCTGGTGGCCATTGAATGTCTACTCCCACTATGGTCCGGGTAGTCATGTGTCGTTTTCCCAGGGGCAACTCCTGGAAGAATCGGAAGAAGGCCATCAGCATCTTTGGGGATCGGTCGTTGATATGGAAGTGCCGGCACGCATCGTCCTAGATTTCAGCTTGGGGATGGAGAGTGCGGCTCCGACCAGACTCGCATTTGAATTCGCCGATGCGGGCGCAGGTACTGAGGTGAGGGTGCGGCACGGTGGATGGTCCCGTGGCACTGTGGGCGAAGCGCAATATGCGCGTTATGTACGGTGGCCCGAGGTTATTGCATACTATGCTCGCTTCATGGGCGCTCAAGGCTGACCTCACATGATCGGTCAGGCTCGTGCGTCAGTCGTAATGAGAGCCACCGACCACTACTGAAGGGCTGACATGAGCCTGGCATGCACCGATGAAGCATTGATTGAAGGCCTGATCCAAGAAATCGGTTCGGGATCCGTGTCCACCGACCCCGAAGTGCTTGCCGAAAGCAGCCACGACTTCGGCAAGCTCACTTCCGACTACCAATTGCCACTCGCGGTGGTCTTTGCGGAGCGCGTGGAGGACGTCCAGGCGGCCTTGCGCTTGGCTTCGGAGGCCGGAGTCAGCGTTGTGCCGCGCGGGGCCGGTACGGGCGTCTCAGGCGGCGCCAACACAATCACACGGTGCATCGTGCTCTCCCTTGAACGAATGAACCGGATCCTGGAGATCCGGGTGGACGATGAGGTCGCTGTCGTGGAACCCGGCGTCGTGAATGCGGACCTGAACAACGCCGTTGCCAAACACGGGCTCATGTACGCGCCCGATCCCGCCAGCTACCAGCAGTCGACCATCGGCGGAAACGTTGCAACCAATGCGGGAGGGCTGCGCTGCGCCAAATATGGCGTGACCAAGGACTCCGTCCTCGGGCTGGAGGTGGTGCTGGCCGACGGCACGCTGATCTCCACCGGGCGCAATACCTTCAAGGGCGTTGCGGGCTACGACCTGACCTCCCTGCTGGTCGGTTCCGAGGGCACGCTGGGCATCGTGGTCTCCGCGACCGTTCGCCTGCGTTACCTCAGCGAGAAGAACTGCTCGATTGCTGCGGTGTTCACCGACGTGGCCCAGGCCGCCGCCGGCGTCGTTGCCATCGCCCGCGTGCGGGTGCAGCCCGCCATCCTGGAGCTGCTGGACGTCGGGACGCTGCGCGTGCTTGACGCGACGTACGGTTCGGACCTGAGCGCACGCGGAGGGGCGTTGCTGCTGGTGCGCACCGACGGGCACGGGGCCGAGATCGAGGCCGCCATCATTCGGTCGGCCTTGGAGAACCTGGGCGCCCAGGTCACCGCCGCGGGCGACGAACAGGCCGTCAAGCTCATTGAGATGCGCCGCGCCAGCCGCGGCGACGGGCAGGACGACCAGTACCGGGTGGGGGAGGACGTCGCCGTCCCGCGATCGGCCATGGTCGAGTTCATGCGAACCCTCAGCCAGATCGCCTCACGCAACCGGGTCATGGTGCGCATCGTCGCACACGCGGGCGACGGCAACCTGCACCCGACCTTCTGGGTGGATCCCGAGGACGGGCCCGCGGGCGTGAGTCGGCTTGATGCGGCGCTGGAGGAATCGGTGCGCGCCGCGCTGGCCGTCGGCGGGACCATCACCGGCGAGCATGGCGTCGGCACCGTGAAGCGCGAATGGCTGGGCTGGGAACAATCGCCCGAAGTCGTTGAATTGCAGCGGAAAATCAAGGCCGTTTTCGATCCCCAGGGCATCCTGAACCCGGGCAAGGCCATCGTCTAAAACGGGCCGATTGATCTCGATTAGGTGTTGGGGAGAAAAGTAGGTAAACTTTTCTCTCGTTGGTACAACACCGGGATATGGCGCAGCTTGGTAGCGCGCGTCGTTCGGGACGACGAGGTCGCAGGTTCAAATCCTGTTATCCCGACCAATGTGAGCCCCGCGGAAAACTTCGGTTTTCCGCGGGGCTCGTCCCATTTAAGGCAGCATTCTGTGTGGGCCTCTTGAATTCTAGGGATCACAGTTGCAACACCAGTGGTCCTTGGGTTCTGGCTTATAGGACCGGGTCGACAGGGCCCGGATACAGCGATGTGGCTGGCAGTGATGTCCAACGTCAGAACTGTAAGCGTTGCACCAGTATCGAGTGCTTTGCCGCGATCGGTATCGCGGCCCGTGCCTTTGGCGGGCTGTCCCTAGGAATCTGCGGGGCCACGAAGGTCTCCGCGGGGTCGCTGAACAGCCGCATTCCAGCCCGGCCATCGGCTCGTGACCAAGAGCTTCCGGCCATGCTGGGGGATGAGGTCCGGGGAAATGCCACAGTTCAGGTTCCTGCCCGCGGTGAGAGGCATGGGCTCTCATTTAGCATCGCGTGCGGCCTTGAATGGGAATGGATCATCGGACCCAAAATGTCGGCGGCACGGGGGATCATGAAAATGTATCGACGGACGTGAAAGCGCGCGGAGGTGGTGGTTATGAAACGCTACAGGTACCGGCTGTACCCGAACTTGGAGCAGCAAAACCAGCTGGCCCGAACGTTTGGCTGCGCGCGCGTAGTATTCAACGACGTCGTTGCCGCTAGCAGGACCGCCTGGCGGGCGGGTGAGAAGCCCCCGTCGGTGCATGACCTGATGAAGGTGATGAGCCGTTCCAAGAAGTCGATGGCGCGGGCCTGGCTGGGTGAGGTCAGCAGTGTGGCGTTGCAGCAGTCGATGTTGGACGCGGACACCGCTCGCCGGAACTTCTACGCCGGCTTGTCAGGGACGGGAGTCGGCAAGAGGGTCGGGGCGCCGCGATTCAAGTCTCGCAAGGACCACCGCGATGCATTCCGGATCACCGGGCGGTCGAACTTTGATGTCCGGAAGGTCAGTGCGCGGGGTGGGCAGGTTCGATTGCCGAAGGCCGGGTGGATCCATTTCGCGCTCTCCAGGGAACTGCCGGAAAAACCGTCGAGCCTGACAGTGATTCGGGAACCGGATGGCCGCTATTACGTCTCCTTCGTACTCGAAGCACCGGAACAAACCGGCCCAGGCCCCATCCACAAGGTGGCAGGGATCGACCTAGGGCTAGAGTATCTGGCAGTGATCGCCTATGACGACGGCACCAGCGTGAAGGTCGAAAACCCCCGGCACCTGAAAAGAAGCTGCGGAAACTGGCGACAGCGCAGAAAGAGCTGTCGCGTCGGCAAAAGGGATCAGCGAACCGGGAGAAAGCCCGCCTGAAGGTCGCCAGATTGCACCGCACGGTGCGTGAGACTCGGTTGGACCACCATCACAAGCTGGCCCGGAAGGTCGTTGACGAAACCAAGTCGTTGGCCTGGAGGCCTTGGGCATCGAAGGACTGGGCCGCACCCGCCTGGCCAAATCCATATACGACGCCGGCTGGGGCCTGCTCATCCGGCTAATCGAGGAAAAGGCTGACGAAGCCGGACGCTTCATCGTGCGAGCCGACCGGATGTTCCCTTCCACCCGCACGTGCAATGTCTGTGGGCTGGTCGGGGAAAAGAAGCCGCTGCACATCCGGTCATGGACCTGCTCCTGCGGAGAAGTCCATGACCGGGACGTGAACGCGGCAATGAATTTGAGGAACGTCGCTGCCGGGCAGGCCGAGACGCTAAACGACTGTGGAGGTCATGTAAGTCCAGCAGTAATGCCGGCAACGACCCGAGATGCAGTAGCCACTCACGACGCCGCTTAAGCGGCGCGAGAATCCCACTCTGAGATGGAGGGGGAGGATGTCAGTTCACGAGGTAGGTGCGCAGGTCGTCGAGGACGATCGAGGCGCCGGTCGGGCCGAGGCCCAGGAACCAGACGTCGTCGTTCACGCGCTGCACGTTGCCGGCCTTGACGGCTTCCAGCTTGCTCCAGATCGGGCCCTCGAGCGAGGCCTTCTCGCCGGTCGCCTCCGGGGTGCCGTAGGAGGTGTAGAAGATCCAGTCCGAGTCGGCCGCGGCCAGGTTCTCCGAGGATATCTCGGCGGCAAGGTCCTCGATGTTCTGGTTCTCCGGGCGGGAGAGGCCGGCGTCCTTGAGGATGACGCCGATCAGCGAGGCGTTGCCGTAGAGACGGATCTTTTCCGGCAGGAAGCGCAGCAGCGAGATCTTCGGGTCGCCCGGGACGTCCTTGCCCAGCGCGGTGGCCTTGTCCTGGTAGGCGTTGAGCACCTCGACGGCCTTGGTTTCCTCACCGAGCGCGGAGGCTGCCAGGCGGAAGTTTTCCTTCCACGGGAAGCCCGGGCGGATCGAGAAGACGGTCGGGGCAATCTGCGCAAGCTGCGGGTAGAGCTTGTCGGCGCGCAGCTGGGAGCCGATGATCAGGTCCGGCTTCAGCGCGGCGATGGCCTCCATGTTCAGTTCCTGGATGGTGCCCACGGTCTTGGCGTCCTTGACGGCGTCCGCCAGGTAGCTGGGGATCGAGTTTGCGCCCTCGGTGGAGGGGATGCCGATCGGCGTGAAGCCCAGGGAGAGCACGGCGTCGAGCTCGCCGGTGTCCAGAACGACGACGCGTTCGGGCTTCTTGGCGATCTCGGTCTGGCCGTTGGCGTGGGTCAGCGTGCGAGGGAAGACGCCCGGGGCGACGTTGGCGCCGAACTTGGCGGTTTCCTCGTCGGCGGTGGAGAAGCGTTCGCCGCCGATCGCGACATCCTTGTTGCCTGCGGCGGTGTCGGTGGCGCCAGTGGCGCCGCATCCCGCGGTGAGGGCGATCAGGAGGAGTGCGGCTGTGGCCTTGGCCGCGCCGAAGCGGGGCTGGCGTAGGGAAGAAGTCAATTTCACCACGTAAATGTATCCTATTCTTCTTGTGTTGGCCTAAGTCGGTCGGGGTTGTCGTCCCGCCGCACCGAGCCGGCGCGGTAGTGTTGAACGGTTCAAAGCTAAGGAGGATGATTCGTGGCAGGCCCCACCTCCGCTGCGGCGAACCCCAAAAAAGCCCATGACGGAGCCTACGGCGCGGCCGGTGCAGGCGTGGCCGTGCGAAATGCGCCGGCGCCGACCGGCAGGCCGACGGCTGAAGGCCCGCGCGCCAAGGTGCGACGCGCGTCACTGCTGGCCGGGTTCGTGGTCGTGCTGGTCCTGCTGGCGCTGGCTTCCCTGGCCGTGGGTTCCAAGCACATCGACCTGTCGACGGTGCTCGGCGCGCTGCTGCACCCGGACGACTCCGCCGACCACGCGATTATCCGCGACTCACGCGTGCCGCGCGCGATCCTCGGCGTGCTGGCCGGAAGTGCCCTGGGGATCGCCGGGGCGCTGGTCCAGTCGATGACTCGCAACGCGCTGGCGGAGCCCGGTATCCTGGGCGTCAACGCGGGCGCCTCGCTGGCGATCGTGATCGCCGTGGGAACCTTCGGCGTCAACGGCTTCGGCGGCTATGTGTGGTTCGCCTTTGGCGGCGCGGTGCTCGCGACGGGCGCCGTGTACCTGGTGGGCATGGCCGGGGCGC
Organism: Paeniglutamicibacter sp. NPDC091659; assembly: GCF_044756805.1. Taxonomy (NCBI): domain Bacteria; kingdom Bacillati; phylum Actinomycetota; class Actinomycetes; order Micrococcales; family Micrococcaceae; genus Paeniglutamicibacter; species Paeniglutamicibacter sp. NPDC091659. Next base: position 177,358 of record NZ_JBIVTO010000010.1, on the reverse strand, counting down.
GCTCCAGTGACCCCGTGCGGCTGGTGCTTGCCGGTGTGGCGCTGGGCGCCGTGCTCTCCGGGATCGGCACGGCCCTGGCGCTGGTCCATCCGGCGGCATTCGACCAGTTGCGGGCCTGGACCATCGGCTCGCTCGAGGGACGCTCCGCGGACGTGTTGGCCCCGCTGGCGCTCGCGGTGCTGGCGGGCATCGTTCTGGCGGCCTTCACCGGCCGCTCGCTCAACGCCCTGGCCCTGGGCGACGACACTGCGCTGGCCCTGGGCTACAAGGTGGGCAGGGCGCGCGTGCTGATACTGCTGGCCGTCACGGTGCTGGCGGGAGCCGCAACCGCGGCCGTGGGCGCCATCAGCTTCCTGGGCCTCATGGCCCCGCACCTGGCCCGGCGGTTCTCCGGGCCCGACGCCCGCTGGATGCTGGCCTTCACCGCGGTGCTGGCCCCGATCATCCTGCTGCTGGCCGACGTGCTGGGTCGTGTGATCATTCCCGGCGAGCTCGAGGCCGGGGTCGTCTGCGCGTTCGTCGGCGCCCCCGTGCTGATCATGCTGGCCCGGCGCCGGAAGCCGGTGGCCGTATGAGCGCGGAACTCGAAACCAAGACCGCGGCCATGGCCAAGCCGGGTGTTCGCGCACCGGGGCGCGTGCGCCGCGGTGGACGGGAGGCCCTGCTCTGCCTGGTGCTGGCGGGGCTCGCCGCGCTCACTGCCCTGCTGGTCATCGGCAGCGGCGACTACCCGATGGGCCCCGGAGAGATCCTGGACGTCCTGTTCGGCGGCGGGCAGGGCCTGGAAAACACCATCGTCTTCCAGTGGCGCGCCCCTCGCGCGGTGGCGGCGCTGGTCTTCGGCGCGGCGCTGGGCGTCGCGGGAGCGGTCTTCCAGTCGCTGACCCGGAACCCGCTGGGCTCCCCGGACGTCATCGGCTTTTCCACCGGCGCCTACACCGGCGCGCTGCTCGCGCTGACCCTGGTGGGCGGCAGCTTCGTCGCCACCTCGATCGGTGCGCTCGCCGGCGGGCTGCTCACGGCCCTGGCCGTGTATCTGCTGGCCTGGCGGCGCGGTTCGCACGGCTTCCGGCTGATCCTGGTGGGCATCGGCGTTTCGGCCATGCTCGCCGCGCTGAACCAGTGGCTGGTGCTGCGCGCCGAGATCGAGGTTGCCATGGCCGCGGCGGTCTGGGGTGCCGGAACCCTCAACGGGGTCACCTGGGCCACGATCCTGCCCGCGACGCTCGTCATCCTCCCGGTGCTGGCCCTCACCCTGGCCGGCGGCAACCGGCTGCACATGCTGGAAATGGGCGACGACGCGGCAACCGCGCTGGGCGTGCCGGTGGAGCGGACCCGGCTGGGCATGATCGTGCTGGCGGTGCTGCTCACCGCTGCCACCACGGCGATCGCCGGGCCGATCGCCTTCGTCGCACTGGTGGCACCCCAGCTGGCCAAGCGGCTGAACAGGGGCGCGGGCATGCGGCTGGCGCCGGCCGCCTGCATGGGCGCGCTGCTGCTGGTGCTCAGCGACCTGGTGGCGCAGCGGCTCTTTGCCCCCGTGCAACTGCCCGTGGGCGTGGTGACGGTGAGCATCGGCGGGATCTACCTGATCTGGCTGCTGGCCCGCGAGGGCCGGCGCACCGCCCGGTAGGCCCGGCGGGAAACGCCCCGGCGGCCCCCGTCAGGCGCGAATGATGCGCTTTTCGATCGCCGCGGCCACCGCCCCGGCGCGTGAATCGACGCCGAGCTTGGTGTAGATGTGGGCCAGGTGGGACTTCACCGTGCCTTCGGAGACGAAGAGTTCCCTGGCGATGTCCTTGTTCCCCAGGCCCTTGGCGAGCAGGTCCAGGACCTGCGCCTCGCGTTCGGTGATGCCGGCCCCGTGGTTGGAGGTGCGCCGAACCAGGGCAGCAGCGACGGTCGGTGCAAGCGCGGTTTCCCCGCGTGAGGTGGCGCGGATGCCGGCAAACAGCTCGTCCGGCGGGGCATCCTTGAGCAAGTAGCCACGCGCCCCGGCCTGCAGCGCGCGCACGATGTCGGCCTCGGTGTCGTAGGTGGTCAGCACAAGCACCTCGGGTGCGTGCTCGAGCCCGCGCAGCGCGGCGGTGATCGCGATGCCGCCCGGGTTTTCCGCGCCCAGGTGCAGGTCCATCAGCGTGACATGCGGTTGGAACTCCCTGGCGGCGGCAACCGCGTCGGTGAGGTTGCCAGCCTCCGCCACAACCTCAAGGTCCTCCTGCGAATCGATCAGCGCACGCAGTCCGGCGCGGACCACGGGGTGGTCGTCGACGATCATCAGCCTGATCATGATTCCTCCAGGGTAAAGCGGACTGAGACGGTGGTGCCTTCCGCGGGTGCGGAGTCCACGGCGAAGGCGCCTCCGAGCGACCGGGCTCGTTCACGGATACCCCGCAACCCGTGTCCGCGCAGCGTTGAGGGTGCCACGGACCCGGGGTCAAAGCCGATGCCGTCGTCGCGGATGTCCAGGAGGACCTCGTCGCTGTTGTACGTGATGGTCACGGCCACGCGGGTGGCCCGCGCATGCTGGCGCACATTGGCCAGGGCGCCGCGCGTGGTGAAGACCAGGGCCTCGGCGACATCGGGCGGCAGCGCCGGGACCGTTCCGAACGCGTGGAACTCGATCGGCGATCCCGTGGCGGTTGCGGCGATTGCGTGCCTGAGCCGGGCGTTCAGCGACTCCGCGGACGTGGGGTCGTCGGCATTCGGGTCGGCGAAGTCGCGCACCATTCGACGGATCGAATCCAGGCCTTCGCGGGCGGTCGAGGCCGCCATCGACACGTTTTCGCGGGCTTCCAGCGGGCGGGCATCCCACGATTGCCGTGCCGCCTGAAGCAGCAAGTTGATGCTGGAAAGGTCCTGGCCGACGGAATCATGGAGGTCGCGGGAGAACCTGGCGCGCTCGGTGAGGGCCCCGGCACGCCGTTCGGCCCGGGCGAGTTCGTCCTGCGCCTCGGTCAGTTTCTCCAGAAGCGCCTCGCGCTCGCGGGTTTGCCTCGTGAGCGCGCGAAACGACATGAGGGTCACCACCGCAACACCCATCGGGCCAACGACGAGTGTCGGGTCGAAGTCGGTGCCGATGCGTGCCCAGGACAGCGCGATGACGAGCATCATGGCCGACAGCGTGCCAACGGCCCAGCCCTCGGGCAGCACGCTGAGCACCGCGAAGGCCACCGGTACCGCGCACCATGCGAAGGAGGGCGCGGCGATCGTCAGCGCGGACCAGAGCAGCACCGTGGAGCAGGTCCACGCAACGAGCCACCCGGTGCGCCCGCGCGCCAGCGGCCGTACGGCGTAGAGGGCGATGAGGGCCGCCGCCCCGAGCACGATCGAGATCGCGTTGTCCGCCAGTCCGTGCCGTTCCAGGTAGCGACAGGTGCTGGTCGCCACGAGTGCGACCAACACCAGATGCAGCCAGGGGGCCAATATCGTCGCGGGGGCAAGGATGCCGCGCATTCCTTGTTCTGCGTGTGTACTCATGATTCCCTCCAGCCTAAAGGGGGAGCCGCGGCTTCGGCATCGTCCATTTGGTTAGTTCACGGTGCCCGTATGCCGGATGCCGCAGCGGTGCGCCCGCGGGAAAGCTGGTGGGTGGACGACGAAGAATCCGAAACCACGACTCTCAAGGAGAGAACATGTCGAAGAAATCCACCGGGCTGCTGGCTTCCACGATCCTGGCCGGCACCATTCTGGCCGGGGGCATCGGCTCGGCCGCATTGGCCACCCCGGCCAACGCCGCCCCGGACCACCGGACGGAAAGCTACACGATGGCCGGCGACGCAGGCGGCTCGAAGTTCGAGGGCATCGGGGCGGACCAGCGGCGCGGCACCTTCTACGTCAGCGAAGTCACCGGCGGGGAGATCCACCGCGGGGTTTCGGGCACCCCGGAGATGCGCGAATGGCTGGGCGGCAACGGCACCGATGGTCGCTACACGGCCCGTGGCATCACCGTGGACCGTGCGGGCAACATCTACATTGCCGGCGGACCCAACGGCATCGGCAACGACCGGCCCGACCTATGGGTGTACAACGCCCGGGGCGAGCTTCAGGCTGCGCTGAAGGCCCCGGGAACGGACGTGTTCCTCAACGACGTGGTCATTGGTGCCGACGGCGCCGCATACTTCACCAACTCGAACGATGCGCAGGTCTTCCGCGTGGCCGTATCCGGCGGCGAGTATCAGGCCGCGTTGTGGGCCGATGCAACCGGCACCATCGAGCGCAGGGAGGGGTTCAACCTCGGGGGCATCGAGCTCTCCGCCGACGGGTCGGCCTTCGTGGTGGCGCAGGGCAACAGCGGAAAGTTGTGGCGCTTTGACATCAAGACCCGCAAGGCCGCGGCCATCGACACCCGGGGTATTGACCTGGTCAATGCCGACGGGCTGCTGTTGCGCGGCAACAAGCTCTCGGTGGTGCAGAACTTCAGCAAGAAACTGACCACGCTGCGTCTGAGCGCCGACGGCAGCAGCGTTCGCATGCTCGGCCAGCGTGCCACGGATCCGGACCGGGTGCTGACCACCGTTGCCCGGTTGCGCGGGCAGACCCTGTTTGTGGACTCGAAGTTCGACGAACAGGTGGCTTCCGGCCCGTACGAGGTCATCACCGACCCGTTGGCGCGTTAGCCGTGGCGACCGTCCCGTTGGCAAACTACGGCGAGCCAACGGGACGATGTTTCCGGCCGGAACATGGCGTGGCCGATGTTCCCGGCCGGCAGGCCTCGAAAGTCAGGCCCCGGCCGGCGGCGCGGTGGAGGTGCGCAGCACGAATTCGGTGGGGAAGAACTCCGGTGACGTGCCGGACGGGGCCGCGTCCTCCTCGCCGAGCAGTTCCATGATGCGCCGCACCGCGGCCTCGCCCTGGGCGTGCGGGTGCTGGGCGATCGTGGTCAGCCCGAAGAGGTCGCCGAGCTCGTGTCCGTCGATGCCGACCACCGAGAAGTCGCGAGGCACGTTCAGCCCAAGGTCGCGGGCGGCCAGGATGGCGCCGAAGGCCATCTCGTCGGAGGCGCAGAGCAACGCGGTGGGCCGTCCGCGCGGGTTGGACAGCAGGCTGCGGACCTTTTGGTAGGCGCCGGCGGTGGTGAAGTCGGCATCCAGCAGCCACTGCGGGTTCACGGCGATGTCGGCCTGGTCCAAGGCGTACTCGAATCCGTCCAGGCGCGCGCCGGGCAGCTTGAAGTCGACGTTGAACACGTCGGCGCCACCCAGGAAGGCGATGTCAGTGTGGCCCAGGGAGACCAGATGCTCGGTGGCCAGCGAGGCGATGTTGAAGTCGTCGACCCGGATGGTCTGGACTTCCGGCAGCAGGCCGCCCAAGGCCACCAGCGGCTTGCCCACGGAGCGCAACTGGTGAAGCTCCGGGTCCGTGAGCTTGAGCGTGACGGTGATGACCGCATCGAGGCGTTGGCGCATCAGCAGGTCCTGGAAGACCGCATCGCGGTGCCGCTGCTCGCCGCTGGTGTTGTAGAGCGTGAGGTCGTAACCGCGCTCGTTGAGCTCCTGGGTGGCGCCCTGGAGCACGTTGGCGTAGTACCAGCGGGAGACCGTCGGCATGACCATGCCGATGTTGCGGCTGCGCCCGGAGGCCAACGACGACGCGTTGTAGGACAGCACGTAGCCCAGCTCCTTGGCGGCCAGGTGGACGGCGTCCCGCGAGGCCGCGGAGACCTTGCCGTTGCCCGAGAGCGCGCGGGAGACGGTTGCCACCGAAACGCCGGCGCGTTGGGCCACGTCCTTAATGCTGGACATCTTCGCGCGTCTCCCTTGTTGCTCGCATGTTTGTGGTCCTGCTGTCTGTCGTACGGTTTGTCTTGCCCGGGGCACGGTGCCGGCCGGTCAGGCAGGCAGCAGCCACACCGTCGAATCGGGGCTCAACAGACGGCCCGTGGCATCGACGGCGGTGGCGGAACTGGCCTGCAGCACGGTGCCTTCCGGCAACGCGAACGGCGCGTTCCCCAGGTTCATGATGACCAGGAGGCCGCCGTTGGCGAACCCAAGCACCTCCGGGGTTCCGGTGTCCACTAGCCAGCTTAGATCCCCGAGCCCCAGATTGCGGGCCCGACGCAGGCCCAGGGCATTGCGGTACATCCACAGGGTCGAATCGGGATCCAGTTCCTGGGACTCGCGGGTCATGGCCTGCCAGGTTGCCGGCTGCGGGATCCACGCCTCGCCGGCATCGCTGAACCCCAGCGTCGGGCCCCCGGGGGACCACGGCAGGGGGACGCGGCAGCCGTCGCGGCCGAGGCGCTCGCCGCTGGTCCGTGCGTAGGTGGGATCCTGCCGAAGCGGGTGGGGGAGCTCGGTGTGGTCGCCCAGCCCCAGCTCCTCGCCCTGGTACAGGTATGCGCCTCCGGGAAGGCCCAGCATGAACAGCGTTGCGGCGCGGGCGCGGGCAAGGCCCAACTCCAGGTCCGGCTGCGGATCCTCCGGCCCCAGCCCGTCGCCCGGACGCGTTGCCGGGGCAACGGTGCCGAAGCGCGTGGCGTGGCGGGCCACGTCGTGGTTGGAAAGCACCCAGGTGCTCGGTGCCCCCACGGCGTCGAATGCGTTCAGCGAGCGGGTGATGATTCCCTTCAATGCCGGCGCGTCCCAGCCGGTGTGGAGGAACGGGAAGTTGAAGGACTGGTGCATCTCGTCGCTGCGCACCCAGTCGGCCATGGCCTCGATCGGGTGGACGTTGGCCTCGGCGCACAGCACGCGCTCGCCGTCGTACTCGTCGCAGATCCCGCGCCAGCGGCGGAACACGTCGTGGACCCCGGGGCGGCCGAACATGGGTGCGTCGGAGAAGGGGAACCCGGGGGAGGGGGAGCCGTCGGGGTTCCCGTCCCAGTCCGGCAGCGCCGGATCCTTGACCAGGGCGTGGGCCACGTCCACCCGGAAGCCGCCCGCGCCGCGGTCCAGCCAGAACCGCAGGATGCGCTCGAATTCGTCGCCCACGGCGGGGTTGTCCCAGTTGAAGTCGGGCTGGCTGGAGTCAAAGAGGTGCAGGTAGTACTGGCCGGGGCTTCCGTCGGCCTCGGTGACGCGCGTCCAGGCAGAGCCGCCGAAGTGCGACTGCCAGTTGTTTGGCGGCAGTTCCCCGCGCTCCCCGCGTCCGTCGCGGAAGACGAACATCTCCCGTGCGGCCGACCCGGGACCCTCTGCAAGTGCCCGGGCAAAGAGCAGGTGCTCGTTGGAGCAGTGGTTGGGTACGATGTCCACGAGGATCTTGACGCCGAGGCGGTTTGCCTCGGCGACGAGGTCGTCGAAGTCGCCGAGCGTCCCGAAGAGCGGGTCCACCGCGCAGTAGTCGGAGACGTCGTAGCCGGCGTCGCGTTGCGGGGACGCGAAGAAGGGCGAAAGCCACAGAGCATCGACGCCCAGCGAGGCGATCTTCGGCAGTTCCCGGGTGATGCCCGGCAGGTCGCCGATGCCATTGCCTGTGGTGTCCCGGAACGAGCGCGGATAGACCTGGTAAATCACCGATCGGCGCCACCAGTCAGCATGCGTCGAGGCATGGTGGACGGGGGAATCGAGCCGAAGGTTTTGTGCGGGCAGAGCGCTCTCGGCAAGCTCAGGAGTCTGTGGCATGCGCTCTATCATAGCGACGAAAACAGGAAAAGTGGAAGCGTTTACTTTCTTGTATCGCGATCGAAGAGAAACCGCGCATGCTTCGTCTTGGCTTTGAATACTCCGGATTTACAGGGAATTTGAATGCCGCACCTGGCGGGCTGAAGGGCCCGCGCGACACGCGACGAAACCTAGTTTTAACGTGATGTAGACGACATGAGTGGAAACGTTTACACTAAATTCACGATACAAGCGCCGACGGCCACAACGACCCCACGGGGCGGGGCGCGCGAGATTTGAAAGAGGAAGAACATGACGGGAACCACCAAACCCGGTGCACACTTCACGCGCCGCACATTCACCCTTGGAGCAGTAGGCGCGATTTCCGCGCTGGCCCTGACCGCCTGTGGCAGCGGCGGGGCTCCGGCAGCTAGTTCAAGCGCCGCCGCAACGAGCGCGGCCAGCAGCGCACCCGCGACGACCACCAGCCTCACCATGTGGGTCGATGCCGAACGCGCCCCGGCGCTGAAGGACATTGCCGCGAAGTTCAAGGCGGAGAAGGGCATCGACGTCAAGCTGGTAGTCAAGGACTTCGCCGCGGTCCGCGACGACTTCATCACCCAGGCGCCCACCGGCAAGGGGCCTGACGTGTTGGTCGGCCCTCATGACTGGCTGGGCAAGCTGGTCCAAAACGGCGTGGTTGCCCCCGTCCAGCTGGGCGACAAGACCAAGGACTTCGCCGAAAGCTCCATCAAGGCAGTGACCTACGACGGCCAGACCTACGCAGTGCCGTACTCGATCGAAAACGTTGCGCTGATCCGCAACACCGAACTCGCACCCACCGCCAAGAAGACCCTCGACGAAGTGCTCGCCGAAGGCAAGAAGGCTGTCGGCGCGGGCAAGGCCAAGTTCCCGTTCCTGGTGGGCCTGGACCCCAAGCAGGCCGACCCGTACCACCTCTACCCGTTCCAGACCTCGATGGGCGCCCCGGTGTTCGCGCAGAACGCCGATGGCAGCTATGACGCAAGCAAGCTCACCATGGGCAACGAAGGCGGCCAGAAGTTCGCGCAGCTGCTTGCGGACCTGGGCGACAAGGGCGAGAAGGTCCTGAACTCGAACATCACCGGAGACATCGCCAAGGAGAAGTTCATTGCGGGTGAATCCCCGTACTTCGTGACGGGTCCGTGGAACGTGCCCGACATCGAAAAGAAGGGCATCAAGTTCTCCATCGACGCGCTTCCCACCGCTGGTGAGGATCCGGCGCAGCCGTTCATCGGGGTCAACGGCTTCTTCATCTCCGCCAAGTCCACCAATGCGCTTGCGGCCAACGAATTCGTGGTCAACTACCTGTCCCAGGAGGCGGCCCAGGACGCGCTGTTCAGTGTCGGCGGCCGCCCGCCTGCGTTGACGGCCTCCTTCGACAAGGCAGCCAGCGACCCGGTGGTCAAGGCCTTCGGCGAGATCGGCGCCAACGGCGTGCCGATGCCGGCGGTTCCGGCCATGGACGCGGTCTGGGCCGACTGGGGAGCAACCCAGCTGAACCTGATCAAGGGCAAGGAATCCGATCCGGCAGCGGCCTGGACGAAGATGACGGCAAACATCGAGAAGAAGATCGCCGGCGGCAAGTAGTCCCGCCGCGCAAATCCACTACCGTCGGGGGTGATGGCGTGAACCCGCCGTCACCCCCGACGTGCACCCCCCCATCCGTCGCGCACCGGCGGGAAAGCATCAAAGGAAAGTTGTCGGATCCCATGGTCGAAATCGATGAACAGGTGAACGCGGCAAAGCCGCGGCGCCAGGCGCCACCGCCGAGGAAAAGGTCCCACGGGCCCGATTCCCTGGGTGGGACGCTGGCCAAGATCATCCTGCTGGGCATCACCGACGCGGTGGCCGCCTTTGTGCTTTTCCAACTGGCGCTCAGCGGGGAATGGCTGGTCTTCGGGATCTCGCTGCTCACCACGCTGGCCATCAACTGGATCTACCTGCGCCGCGGCGGCCTGCCCGCCAAGTACCTGGCGCCGGGCGTGGTCTTCCTGATGGTATTCCAGGTCTTCGTGATGATCTTCTCCACCTACATCGCGTTCACCAACTACGGCGACGGGCACAACTCCACCAAGGCCGATGCGATCGCCTCGATCCAGCTTTCGGCCTCGGAGCGCGTCCCCGACTCGCCGCAGTTCCCCACCTCGGTGCTGGAAAAGGACGGCTCCTACTTCCTGCTGGTCACGACCCCCGAGGGAGAGGCCAAGCTCGGCGGCACCGACCTGCCGCTGGAAACAGTCACCCCCAGCACCAGTTCCCCGACCGGGGCCGCAACCGGGGTCGAGGGGTACACGACCCTGGACTTCGCAACGCTGCTCCAGCACCAGGCCGAGATCACCGCCCTGAGCGTCCCGATCAGCGCGAATCCCGAGGACGGGGCGCTGAAGACCGCCGACGGCTCGACCTCCTACGTCTACACCCCCAAGCTGAAGTACGATGCCGCGGCGGACACCTTCACCGACACCCAGACCGGCGTCGTGTACTCGGACAACGGACGCGGCTCCTTCGTGGCGCCGGACGGAACCAGCCTGAACACCGGGTGGAAGGTGAACGTGGGCCTGGAGAACTTCCAGCGCGCCTTCACCGACCCCAACCTGCAGGGCCCCCTGGTCCAGGTCGTCCTCTGGACCTTCGCCTTCGCGATCCTGTCGGTGGCCACCACCTTCGCCCTCGGGCTCTTCCTGGCGATCACCTTCAACAAGGCGGACCTCAAGGGGAAGAAGATCTACCGGATCCTGATGATCCTGCCCTACGCCTTCCCCGCGTTCCTCTCCGGCCTGGTGTGGTCCGGGTTGCTGAACCCCGAATTCGGCTTCATCAACAACGCGATCCTGGGCGGGGCCGACATCCCGTGGCTGACCGATCCGGTGCTGGCCAAGGTCTCGGTGCTCGTGGTGAACCTCTGGCTGGGCTACCCCTACATGTTCCTGGTCTGCACCGGAGCCCTGCAGTCGCTGCCCGAGGAAGTCGACGAGGCCGCGCGGATGGACGGGGCAAGCCCCTGGCGCATCTTCACGGCCATCAAGCTGCCGCTGCTGCTGGTCTCGCTGGCCCCGCTGCTGATCTCGTCGTTCGCCTTCAACTTCAACAACTTCAACGTCATCTACATGCTCACCGGTGGCGGGCCGCGCTTCGCGGACACCACCTTCGACATCGGCTCCACCGACATCCTGATCACCATGGTCTACAAGATCGCCTTCGGCACCGGCACGGGGCGCGACTACGGCCTGGCCAGCGCGCTGGCCATCCTGATCTTCATCATCGTGGCGGCCGTCTCGGCCCTGAGCTTCAAGAAGACCAAGGCCCTCGAGGAGATCAACTCATGAGCACGGCATCCACGCACGCGGAGGCGCAAGCCCCGGCAGAAAACAAGCAGACCCCCGGGCACTGGTTCAAGACCAAGGGCTGGCGCCACCTGGTGGCCGTCGTCGCCTCCGCCTTCTCGATCTTCCCGCTGCTCTACGTGCTCTCCGCGGCGCTGAACCCCGCCGGCACCATGGCCGGGGCCAGCACGCTGTTCACCGAGATCGGCTTCGGCAACTTCGAGGCGCTCTTCGCCAACCAGGAACGGCCCTTCGGGCGCTGGTTCGTCAACACCCTGGTGATCGGCACCGTGACCTCGGTGGCCACCGTCTTCCTGGGGGCGCTGGCCGCGTACGCCTTCTCCCGCATGCGCTTCACCGGCCGCCGGGCGGGGCTGCTGACGCTCCTGCTGCTGCAGATGTTCCCGCAGCTGCTCACCGTCGTGGCGATCTTCCTGCTGCTGAACTTCATCGGGGACATCATCCCGGCGCTCGGGCTCGGCTCGCAGCTGGGCCTGATCATGGTGTACCTCGGCGGGGCGCTGGGCGTGAACACCTACCTGATGTACGGGTTCTTCAACACCGTGCCGATCTCGCTGGACGAGTCCGCGCGCATCGACGGCGCCAGCCACGTGCAGGTGTTCTTCAAGATCATCCTGCCGCTGGTCACCCCGATCCTCGCGGTCGTCGGCCTGCTGGCCTTCATCGGCATCTCCTCCGAGTTCGTGATCGCCTCCGTGGTGCTCACCGACCCCGAGTCCCAGACCCTGGCCGTGGGCCTGTACTCCTACGTGGCCCAGCAGCGCAGCGAGAACTGGGGCGTCTTCGCCGCCGGCGCGGTGCTTGCAGCGGTCCCCGTCATGACGCTCTTCCTCTTCCTGCAGCGCTACATCACCTCCGGCCTGACCGCCGGCGGCGTCAAGGGCTAGGCCCGCACCCGAGCGTCCGCAAGTCACACCCCCCCAAAAAGCATCCCCAGGAGAACCGCACCATGTTGGCAGCAGACTCGGCGTTGATCCATGCCCCGCACCACGACGGATCCGGGCTTTACGTCCGGGGTCCCGGCATCCCGCAACTCGGGGACGAACTGCGGGTGCGGCTGCGCGTTCCGGCCGAACCCGGCCGCACCGCCAGGGTCTGGCTGCGCAGCCTGCGCGACGGCGAACCGCACATCGAGCCGGCCGCCAGGTCCGCGGACGACGGCGCCGCCGTCTGGTTCGAGGCGCCGCTGGTGATGGCCAACCCCGTGCAGCGCTACAGGTGGTACCTTGCGTACACCGACGAGGCGGGGTTGACCGACCACCGCTGGTTCAACGCCACCGGGCTGCACCGCCGGGATGTGCCGGACGTGAACGACTTCAGGATCCACGCCGGCCGCGGCACTCCGGACTGGGTCAAGGAATCGGTCATGTACCAGGTGTTCCCCGACAGGTTCGCCAACTCGGGCGCCGAGAAGCCCGCGGCCGGATGGATGGTCGCCTGCGGCTGGGACGCCCCGGTGGAGGGCAGCGGCGAAAACACCGGCCGCCAGTTCTACGGCGGGGACCTGCCCGGCATCGAGGCGCGACTGGGCCACCTCGCGGAGCTGGGCGCCAACGTCCTGTACCTGACCCCGATCTTCCCCGCGGAGTCCAACCACCGCTACGACGCCTCGAGCTTCGACACCGTCGATCCGCTGCTCGGCGGGGACGCGGCCCTCGTCTCGCTGGTGTCCGCGGCGCACGGCCTGGGCCTGCGCGTGGTGGGGGACCTGACCACCAACCACACGGGCGCCGGGCACGAGTGGTTCCTCAAGTCCCACAGGAACCCCGGCGCAAGCGAGGGGGAGTACTACTACTTCACCGATGACCACAGCCGGTACGAGTCCTGGCTGGGCGTGCCCTCGCTGCCGAAGCTGAACTGGAACTCGGCGGCGCTGCGCGACCGCTTCATCCTGGACGAGGACTCGGTGGCCGTGCGCTGGCTGAAGGAGCCCTACAACCTCGACGGCTGGCGCATCGACGTCGGAAACATGACGGGCCGGCTGGGCGCCGACGACCTGAACCACGAGGTGGCCCGCATGCTGCGGGCCCGCCTGGAAGAGGTGAAGCCCGGTGCCATGCTGCTGGCCGAATCGACCTCGGACGCCGCCCCCGACGTGCCCGGGGACGGCTGGCAGGGAGCGGTCAGCTACACCAACTTCACCAGGCCGCTGTGGCAGTTCCTGGCCAAGGACCCGGACCCCGAGGCGCCCGGGTGGTTCTTCGGGCTGCCGCAGGCCGGGCCCGCGCGCATCGACGCCGCGGACTTCGTGACGACCCACCGCGAGTTCTCCGCCGGATACAGCTGGGAGGTGCGGCTGGCCAACGCCAACGCCCTGGACACCCATGACACGGCGCGGGCGGCCAGCCACATGATCGAGGGCGGCCAGCAGATCGCCGCGTGCGCGCAGTTCAGCTTCCCCGGGATCCCGCTGGTGTTTGCCGGGGACGAGTTCGGCCTCAAGGGGTTCAACGGCGAGGACTCGCGCACCCCCATGCCGTGGGACGCCCCGGAAAAGTGGGGTGCCGACCTGCGCGGGCTCTACGCCGCGCTTGCAGCCTTGCGCACCGAGCACCGCGCGCTGGTCGACGGGTCGCTGCGCTTCATCCACGCCCACGGTGACCTGCTGGTCTATGTGCGCGAACACGCGAGCGGATCCGTGCTGTGTCTGGTCAGCCGCGGGCCGGTGGCGGCCATCGCGGTGCCGGGCCTGCTGGCGGGATCGGAAACCGGCATCGTCATCGGCGCCCCTCTGCTGCACGTGGGCGACGCCCCGGAAGCGGCAGCGGGCGACGACGGACAGTCACTGGTCATAGCCGCCCCGGGTGCGGGCGCCGCGCTCTACGCGCTGCCAGCCCCGATCGGATGGAACTAGCCGACGGGCGCAGGCGCCACGGGGGTCACTCGCCGCCCGCGGTTTCCGGATCGAGCATCAGCCGGGCCTCGTCGCGACGGTGGCGCAGCACCGCGTCGACGTAGGACGCCACCGCCTCCTCCATGGGCACGTTGGAGCCGCGCGCCTCGGAGATGTACCAGCGGTGCTCCAGCACCTCGTGCACGATCTGCGCAGGCTCCAGCTTCCCGTGGAACTCGCGCGGGATGGCGCCGGTGATCCGGTCGAAGACGTTGGCCACCCAGTGCGCCGCCACCAGTTCCTCGTCGAGGTCCGGGTGCTTCTTGGCCCGGTAGGCGTCCATGTCGTTGAGCAGGCGCCGGGCCTGTCCCTCCTCCACATCCAGCCCGGTGAGCCGCAACAGGCGGCGGGTGTGGTGCCCGGCGTCGACCACCTTGGGCTGGATGACCAGCTGGCCGCCGTCGGGGGAGGTCTTGAGGCTGATCTCCTCCACGTCGAAGCCCAGGTCGTTGAGCCTGCGGATGCGCTCGTCGACCCGCCAGCGCTCGGACAGGTCGAAGGATTCCTTCTCGTTCAGCTCGGCCCACAGCCCGCGGTAGGCGTGCAGGATCTGTTCGCTGGTGGCGACGGGGTCGACCTTCTCCTCGATGAGCCCCGCCTCCATGAGGTCCATGAGCTCCCCGGCGATGTTCACCCGCGCGATCTCCAGGTCGTACTCGCGCTGCCCGGAGGACAGCTCCGGGTACAGCTCGCCGGTTTCCGCGTCCACCAGGTACGCGGCGAAGGACCCGGCGTCGCGCCGGAACAGGGTGTTGGACAGGGACACGTCGCCCCAGTAGAAGCCGATCAGGTGCAGGCGCACCAGCAGCAGCGCCTGGGCGTCGATGAGCCGGGTGAGGGTGTCGCGGCGCAGCTTCTGGGAGAACAGCGCGCGGTAGGGCATCGAATACTTCAGGTGCCGGGTGACAAGCACCGGCTCGAGGTCGTTGCCGTCGGTGTCCTTGCGCCCGGTGATCACCGCGACGGGTTCCACGCAGGGGGCCGCCAGCCGGCGCAGCTTGCGCAGCATGTGGTACTCGTGCCGGGCCACGTGTTCGCCGGTTTCCTTGATGGCGATCACGGACCCGCCCATCATGGCGAAGCGCACCACGTGCCGCGAGATGCCGCGCGGCAGCGGGGCCAGGGTGTCGGCCGGCCAGTCCTCAAGCCGGATCTGCCACGGCAGGTCCAGCAACGCGGGGTCGGCCGTGGCGGAGGTGATGGACAGCGAGCCTGCCACGGCGGGGCCGGCCGCGGCCGCGGCCGCGGCGTCGCGCGGAAGCTTTCCGGGCTGGACGTAGTTGGTGGGTTCGTCGTGCCATTGGGCGGTGTGGCGAATCATGGGGTGGAAACCGTCCCTTGTCGAAAGGCTCAAGTGCGCTGGATCAAGCGCGGTGGCGATGGCAAAAGAATGCCGGATGTGCAAAAGCGGCCGCATCCATGTGTGGTGAATGCGGCCGCCGTTGGCACTTGGTCCGAGCTTACCGCCCGTGGTGACCGGGCCTAGACCTCGCTGGGAACCGGTGCCGCGTGGGCGCCCGGTGCCTTGACGTCCGCCAGGCGCTCGCCGGATGCGGTGTCGAAGAGGTGGACGTGTCCGACCTTCGGCAGCACGTGCACGGTTTCGCCCTTGAACGGGGGCTTGCGGCCGTCGACGCGGACAACCATCTGGTATTCGGTGCCGCCGACGGTGGTGTGTCCGTAGACGTAGGCGTCGGCGCCGAGTTCCTCGACGACATCGACGTTCACTGCCAGGCCCTCGCCCGCGGAGACCAGGTCGAGGTCCTCCGGGCGGACACCCAGGGTCACCGAGTTGCCGGTTGCGGCCTCGAGGGTCGCGGAGGACACCGGGTAGATGGTGCCGCCGAAGGCGACGCCGCCGTTGACTGCCGGCAGTTCCAGCAGGTTCATGGCGGGGGAGCCGATGAAGCCTGCAACGAAGACGTTCTGCGGGCGGTCGTACAGTTCGCGCGGGGTGCCGACCTGCTGCAGCAAGCCGTCCTTGAGGACAGCGACGCGGTCGCCCATGGTCAGTGCCTCGACCTGGTCGTGGGTCACGTACACGGTGGTGACGCCGAGTCGGCGGGTCAGCGATGCGATCTGCGTGCGGGTCTGCACGCGAAGCTTGGCGTCGAGGTTGGACAGCGGCTCATCCATGAGGAAGACCTGTGGGCTACGTACGATTGCGCGGCCCATGGCAACACGCTGGCGCTGGCCGCCGGAGAGCGCCTTCGGCTTGCGGTCAAGGTAGTCCTCGAGGTCCAGCAGCTTTGCGGCTTCCTGGACGCGGCGTGCGCGTTCTTCCTTGTCAACGCCGGCGATCTTCAGGGCGAAGCCCATGTTGTCGCCCACGGTCATGTGCGGGTACAGCGCGTAGTTCTGGAAAACCATGGCGATGTCGCGGTCCTTGGGGGGAACGTTGGTGACATCGCGGTCGCCGATGAGGATGCGGCCGGAGTTGACGTCTTCCAGGCCTGCGAGCATGCGCAGGGAGGTGGACTTGCCACAGCCGGAAGGGCCGACCAAAACGAGGAATTCCCCGTCGGCGATTTCCAGCGAGAGCTTGTCGACGCTGGGCTTGGTGGCTCCGGGGTAGACGCGTGAAGCCTGGTCAAAAGTTACAGATGCCATGGGGCATTAATCCTTTCACGGGCAGGTACGTGCCCGACGGTCCGTTGTGAATGGAATCACAAGCTTCTCATATCGAGCACCGCTTCCAAAAGGGTTGACAATTCTCCGGGCCCATTAAGACGGAATTGTGCTCTTGTATTACCTGAACCTATTTTGACCCCGATGTCCCCGGGACGCAGGACCGCGAAGGCGTCTTCGTCCGTGACATCGTCCCCGGCGAAGAGCACGGTGGAGGCGTCTGCCACCTCGCGCAACCAGTCCAACCCCTCGCCCTTGGTTCCCGACAGCACGGTGGCTTCGAGGACTGCCTTGCCGTCCAGGGTCCAGAGGTCCTTGACGTCCTCCAGCTTTTCGTGGGCCACACGCAGCGCCCTGGAAGCGACCTCGGGGGATGTCTGGCGCACGTGCAACACCACGGAGGCCGGCTTGTATTCGAGGCTGGTTTCGGGGTTTGCGGCGACGACCATCTCCAGCACCTTGGTGGCCTTGTCCAGGGCCGCCGATTGTTTCTCATTGAGGTCGATGTGCGTGGCGTCGATGCCAAAGCTCTCCGGGGCCCAGCGTTCGGTGCCGTGGCTGCCCACCAGCAGGGTTTCCGTCGGCGGGTTTGCCACGGCGCGAAGGGATGCCAGATCGCGCCCCGAGATCAAGGCCGTGACGGTGTTTTCCGTGGACGCGAGCCTGGACAACAACTCGGCGGAGGCCGGCAGCGGCCGGGCATCGTCGGGGTGATCGACAAGCGGCGCCAAGGTTCCGTCGAAGTCGAGCGCGACAAGGAGTATCTGGGTTTCGGCCAGGGTTTCGATGGCGTCGGCGAGTTCTGGCGACAGAGGTCCCATGGGTTTGTGCCTGGGTCCTTTCAAGGTTGGAGCGGAAAACGCCCGGCTGGATGGCCAGCGAGGCGGCGTTGCCCAGTCCGTTGCTAGACGAGGGTGTCGACCGGCAGGGGCTGGGACAACGCGGTCAGGAACGTGTCGGACCATCGGGCCACGTCGTGTTCCTTGAGGTGCCGGCGCATCCTGCGCATGCGCCTGGAGGAGTCGAGCGGATCCATGTGCACGGCGCGCAGGATTCCGGTCTTCATGCCGTCGATGTCGTGCGGATTCACCAGCACCGATTGCGTGAGCTGGTCCGCGGCGCCGGCGAATTCCGAGAGCACCAGCATGCCGCTGTTGTCGGTGTGGGCGGCCACGAATTCCTTGGCGACCAGGTTCATGCCGTCGCGCAGGGCGGTGACCAGCATGATGTCGGCGGCCAGGTAGAGGGCAATCATTTCCCGCAACGGGTACGAATGGTGCAGGTAGCGCACTGCCGTGTGGCCCATGGTGTCGTGCTCGCCGTTGAGCGAACCGACCATGAGCTCAACCTGGTCACGCAACTGGGCGTAGCGTTCGACGTTTTCACGGCTGGGGCTGGCCACCTGGACCAGGCAGGTCTCGCCAACCACCAGGTCGCCGTCGGCCAACAATTCGCCGTAAGCCTTCAGCCGGTGCCTGAGTCCCTTGGTGTAGTCGAGCCGGTCGACACCCAGAAGCACCGTCTTGGGGTTGCCCAGTTCCTTGCGGATTTGCTTGGCCCGGGCAATGATCTCCGGATCATGGGCAAGCTCGGCAACCTGTGCCGTGTCGATGGAGATCGGATGGGCCTCGGCACGGCAGATGTTCCTGGTCGAGGCGCTGCCGTCCAGTTGAGCAGGCGGAATCGCCCACGAGCCCTTGACGGTGCGGTCCGTGTAGCGGCGCATGCTGCGCAGGAAATTGCTGGCGTCCGCCGTGCGCTGGAAGCCCACCAGGTCGGCCCCGGCCAGGCCCTCAAGGATCTGCCGCCGCCAGGGAAGCTGGGAAAAAATCTCGGGGGAAGGGAACGGGATGTGGTTGAAGAAACCGATGCGCAGGTCGGGGCGGAGCTCGCGCAGCAACTTGGGCACCAACTGCAATTGGTAGTCCTGCACCCACACGGTGGCGCCCTTGTTGGCGACGTTGGCGGTGGCCTCGGCGAATCGCTTGTTGACCTTCTTGTAGTTGTCCCACCACGTGCGGTGGAACTCCGGGGGGACAATGACGTCGTGGTACAGCGGCCAGAGCGTTGAGTTGGAGAATCCCTCGTAGTACAGCTCGAGGTCCTCCTCATCCAGGGGCACCGGAATCAGGTGGATGTTCTCGTTCTCGAAGGGTGCGAGTTCTTCGCCCGTGGCCCCGTGCCAACCGACCCAGGCGCCATCGGATTCCTGCATGACCGGTGCGATGGCGGTGACCAATCCACCCGGCGAACGACGCCACAGCAGTTCTCCGTCTTCTCCCTCAACCCGGTCCACCGGCAACCGGTTGGCAACCACAATAAAGTCGTAGCCCCGATGTTCGGGGGCAGGTGAGGGCTCGTGATCTTGATCGGCCATCATAGTGATCCTCCAGTTCGCGAACGCCTAATTGTCCTTGAGCCTAGGTTAGCTTCGACACGGACGCGACACTATGACGCCGAGGAACGCCGCGTCAGTGCCCTAAACTGGTGAAGTTGGGGGAGTACCAAACCTACGTAAGGGACGATTGACCTATGGCATCCGAAAGCCAGCGGCCGAACAAGGCCGACCGCACCGCGAGCGCGCGCGAGCAGGCGCAGAAAATGCGTGTTGCCCAGGAAGCCGCGGACAAACGCAAATCACTGTTCATCAAGCTCGGCGTTCTCGTTGCAGTCCTGGCGGTGGTCGCCCTTGTCGCCGCCATCATCCTGCAGAACAACTCGGGCAAGGTCGCCGACGCGGGCAACGCACCCAAGGGCGGCAATGCCGCCGGCGGCATCACGCTGACCTCGGACAAGACGCTGGCCGACACGTCCGGCATCACGGTTGATGCCACCAAGGCAGGCACTCCTCCGCAGGGCTCGACTCCGCCACCGGCGGCTCCACGCGACGCCAAGGCATCGGCCAAGGGCGAGCCGGTCAACCTGCTCATTTACGTGGACGTCAACTGCGTGCACTGCGCAGATTTCGAGACCCAGTACGCCGACCAGATCGCCAACTGGCTTGCCGCCGGCGACGTCAACGTGGAATACCGCAACGTTGCCTTCCTCGACCGTGGTTCACCGACAAATTACTCCTCGCGCGGTGCCAATGCACTGGCCTGCGTTGCGGACGCCGCACCGGCTTCCTACCTGCCGTTCTCCAAGGCATTGTTCGCCCACTACCCGCAGGGCGAGATGAACAACAAGGCCCTGGCCCAGTTGGCCAAGGACAACGGCGCGGATGTCGCCAGCTGCATCGACAAGGGGACCTTCCGCCCGTTCGTGAAGTTCACCGACACGGCGGCCCGCGTGGATGCCATTGCAGGCACCCCGAGCATCTTCGTTCAGGGCAAGGTTTGGGACCAGACCGCGAACCCGGACTTCGTTTCCTTCGTGAACGAACAGATCGCTGCCAACAAGTAAACAAAAGGCACCGCATCTTCACGATGGCCGGGTTCCGGACCGCTTCTGGCGGTCGGGAACCCGGCCATACGTTTCCCTGCGGTTCGAGCCGGGCCTCGTCGGTTTTATGCTGCGGGTAATTGTCGGCTACGCTTGATTCTGCACTCGCGTTGCAAACATGCGATGAGTTGCACGCCTCCTTAGCTCAGTTGGCCAGAGCACCTGTCTTGTAAACAGGGGGTCACCGGTTCGAATCCGGTAGGAGGCTCCACCGAAATCCCCGTGGTTTCGCGGCAGAAATGCCCGAAAATCACGGGGATTTTTCGTTTCCTGGCAGCGGTACAAACTTCCGTGTATTTCCGGAAGTTTCCGATCCTAACCAAGGACCGCCACCCCCAGCCCCCGTCTAAGCATCGAATGAGCCCCACCCGATCTGTAAGGAAAGGACATAGGTCTTTTTCGTGCGCCTCGGTAAGTGAACGCAGTCGCCACCCGCATCGAGCCGGTCCAAGAAGGAAAAACACCATCCCGTTCATACACACTGGCCGGAAGGCAAGTCCGGGAACCGCTCCAGGCATGCAGACGATGCCGAATTGGGCATTGAACATCTGCCTCACTCTTCGTGCTCGGGCGCAAGTTGGCGGCTCGGGGCGGCAACGTGCCGACGCACAATCGATCGAACCCGCAATTGCGTCGAAAATGCCTCTCGACTTGAGCTTTCGAGTAACAGTTGCGTTTAAAAGTCTTGACTGAACACATTGACTCCGAATTGGTTCATACTGAACGTAATGCACAATACTAAACAAATTGGAGGGCGTGTCGATGATGATTGAGGAACGACAGAATCGGATCCTTCGCGAACTGGCCCTTCGGGGATCGCTGAATGCCGCGGATTTCGCGCGCAGTTTGGGGATTTCTGGCATGACGGTCCGACGCGATCTCGCCCTCCTGGAAGAGCAGGGGGCGCTGCAGCGCGTTCACGGCGGGGCGATTGCCGTTGCGGAACGTTTCGGGGATTCCGGAGGCCGTGCCCAGCGAAACACCGGCAGGAGCGGCGGCAACCCGGGGTCCGTTTCCCCGGGCGGAAAGACCAACCCGCATGTCCCGGGGCAGCGACCGCTTGCCACCATCGGAATGGTCGTTCCTACGTCGAAGTACTACTTCCCAGGAGTCATCAGGGGGGCAGAAGCCGCGGCGTCAGAGCTCGGCGTCAGGCTGGTGCTCGGCGTCTCAAACTACTCGCCGGCCGAAGAACAGCGGCAAATACAACGTCTGCTCAAGAGCGGCGTCGATGGGTTATTGGTGACTCCCAGCGCAGAACGCCTGGCCGGAACGCCCACGCTGGATCTCCTGGCCTCGGCGGAAGTTCCGGTTGTCGTCGTTGAGCGGTCGATTGGCGATGTCCTGGACGCCGGCAGGCTCGAATCCGTCCAGAGCGACCACGTCCGCGGCGCAGAGATTGCTGTGACACACCTATTGTCGCTGGGCCATCGAAAAATCGCTTTGTGCACCCGCAAGGACAGCCCCACGGCGTCGCATATCGAGGAGGGCTATCGCCTGTCGACGCAAAATGCGGGGCTTGCGCCCGATGCCGACCTGACGGGCGTCACGTACGACACCAGCGACCCCGAAAAGCTCCGTGAGCAGATGAGCTGCATTGTCGACCGGTTCGTAGATGCCGGAGCCACCGCGGCCATCATCCACAACGACGAGGACGCGCTCACGTTTGCGGACCTGTGTGAAGCGCGAGCGCTCCGCATTCCAGAGGATTTCGCGGTGGTGGCATACGACGATGAAGTTGCGTCCTTGGGAGCAGTGCCGCTGAGTGCGGTGGCGCCGCCAAAGTTCGACGTCGGCTACCACGCCCTGCAAATGTGCTTGAACCGTCTGGGGCCCAAGCGCCGGTGGGAACTTGCCGTGCAGCGGGTCAGCCTGTCGCCGACGCTGGTCGTCAGGGAATCGACGGCCAAGTAGCCTGCTGGGCAGGGATGCCCCGGCGCTCGTGCGCTTCCCCCTGAACGGATTAGGTTGGGCCTGGCATCAGGGCCGGGCCCCCTACGAGGTGCCCGCATGGATGCTGACCGAATGAATGCCGAATGGGCTTGGCGCGCCGTGTGACCCACGAGCCGAGGGTAGCACTCGACTTGGAATGTTCACCTTTGTTCACTTTGTTTACTTCGTTCAGAACTGCGTGTTTTATGGATCTATCGCATCCGACGGTGATTACCGTCACCACCGCATCATGGATTTCAAGGGAGAACAATGAAGCGTCGCAAACTGCTCATCGGGGTAGCCGGTCTGGCCAGCAGCGTCATGTTGCTTGCCGCCTGTGGATCGGCTTCCGGTCCGTCCGCTGCCCCCGTTTCAACCGGCGATCCCGCGGGATCCATTACCTTCTGGTCGTCGCTGGCCGGCATGGATCAGGTCGCCGCCGCATTCAACAAGAGCCAAGACAAGATCACCGTCAATTTCGAAACCATTCCCCAAGGCGCCAGCGGTGGATACGCCAAGCTGTCCACCGCAATCACGGCCGGCAACGGCCCCGATGTCGCGACCATCGAGTATCCGCAGCTGCCGCTGTTCGTCAGCAACGGCCAGGTCCAGCCGTTGAACGGTCTGATCGACGAGGCCGAAACCGTTGACAAGTTGGCCACCGAAATTCGCGGCCAGATCGAATTCGGCGACAAGATCTACGGACTGCCCTACGATGCGGCCCCCATGGTCATGTACTACCGCCAGGACATGCTCAAAAAGGCCGGCGTCGAGGTTCCCAAGACCTGGGCGGAATTCGAGGAGGCCGGCAAGAAACTCAAGAAGGTCGCCCCCGATTCCTACCTGGCAAGCTTCAACCCGAACGAAGTTGCAGCGACCGCGGGCCTGGCTTGGCAGGCAGGCGGCAGCTGGTTCGATGTCGCAGACGACAGCTGGAAGATCGGCATCAACGATGCCGCCACCAAGAAGGTGGCAGACTTCTGGCAGAAGATGATCGACGCCGACCTCGTCAAGGTCTCGCAGGCCTACAGCGATGAATGGAGCCTCGACCTTTCCAACGGAACGGTGGCCAGCGTCGTTGGCGCCAACTGGAGCGCCACCGGCATCCAGAAGCGCACCGAGGCCAGCGGCCAAAAGGGCAAGTGGATTGCCGCGCAGCTGCCCAACTGGGATGCACCGGCCGGTGCCTTCTACGGCGGATCCAGCTTCAACATCACCAAGAGCAGCCAGAACCCTGCCGCCGCGGCCGAGTTCATCAAGTACCTGACCACCAACCCGGAAGCCATCAAGGCCCGCGGCAACACCGGATCTGCATTCCTGGCATTCCCCGGCCTGACCCCGGTGGCGCAAGAGGCCTTTGACGCCAGCTACTTCGGCAACGACATTTACGGGGTCTTCGAGTCCGCCTACAAGACGGTCTTGCCGGACTGGCAATGGGGCCCGAACTGGGATGTCACCAACACCGCAATGAAGGACGCCTACGGGAAGCTCAGCACCGGGGGAACCCTCGGCGAGGCAGTCGACACCGCGCAAACCGCGACGGTTGACGGGCTGAAGCAAAGCGGCCTGTCCATCGCAGAGTAGCACCACCCCCTTTCCGGGTTGCCGCCGCACGGCGGCAACCCGGCCCAGTTAGGAGATCCCCATGGCCCCCGAGGCCCCCACATCCGTTCGGCGCACGACGCGCTCCACGGTCACAGGCACAGGCGGCAGGACCGCTTCGCTGTTCCTGGTCCCGTTCTTCACCCTGTTCGCGGTCGCCATCATCGCGCCGGTCGTCTATTCGATAGTGCTCAGCTTCTACACCCAGCAGAAGTCGGGCCTGGGCTTCGGCGAGGCCAAGACGGTCTTTGTCGGGTTGGAAAACTATGCACAGGTTTTCGCCTCGGAGTCGTTCGTCGGCGGCATCCTCCGTCTGGGCCTCTACTGCCTGATCTACATCCCGCTCATGGTGGGCGGGGCCATCGTCTTCGCCCTCCTGCTTGACGCGACGGTGGCAAAGGCCCGCAAGCTCTTCCAGCTGCTGGTGTTCCTGCCGCACGCGGTACCCGGCGTCATCGCGGCCCTGATCTGGGCCTACCTCTACACCCCGGGCATCAGCCCGCTGGTCCAGGCGCTGGAAAGCGGCGGCATCCAGATCAACTTCCTGGATGCCAACATGGTGCTTCCCGCGATCGTGAACATCGGGGTCTGGGAGTGGACCGGCTACAACGTCATCATCATCTTCACCGCCCTGCAGGCGGTTCCACGCGAGATCCTGGAGGCCGCCCGGGTGGACGGCGCCGGGGACATCCGCATTGCCATGGGCATCAAGATGCCCATGATCCTGCCGGCACTGAGCGTGATCATGCTCTTCACGATCATCGGCACCCTGCAGCTGTTCACCGAACCGACCATCCTGGCCAAGGCCACGCCGTCCATCACCAGCAGCTGGGTCCCCAACATGTGGGCCTATGACGCCGCCTTCATCAGGCACGACCTGAACCAGGCCGCGGCCGCTTCGATCATCATTGCCGGGTTGGCAGCGTTGCTGTCGCTACTCGTCACCCGCTTGAGCTCCAGGATGAACAAATCATGAGCACAAATACTATGACCAAACCTGCCCCCGCACCCGCAAAACCTGCGCCCAAGGCGGCCAAGCCACCAAAGGCGCAAGCCCACCGCAACGGATTCATCAGCACCTTCACCGTCAACGGCCTGCTGATCCTGGGCTCCGCCTACATGGTCGTCCCCGTGCTGTGGCTGCTCTTCGCCTCCACCAAGAACACCACCGACCTATACGGAACCGGCGCATACTCCTTCGGCGATTTCTCGCTCTTCGAAAACATCGGCAACGTCCTTGCCCAGGACAACGGGGTGTTCCTGCGCTGGATGGGCAATTCGGTCCTCTATGCCGGCGTCGGGGCCGTGCTGGGCGGGCTCATCTCCGTCATGGCCGGCTACGCGTTCGACAAGTTCGAGTTCCGCGGCAAGAACTCCTTGTTCGGCCTCGTGCTGGTGGGAGTGCTGATCCCCAACACCGCCACGGTGCTGCCCATGTACCTGCTGGCCTCGCTGGTGGGAGTGACAAACACCGTCTGGGCCGTGCTCATCCCCGTGATGTGCAATCCCTTCGGCGTCTACCTGGCCCGCGTCTACTCGGCGTCGTACGTCCCGGCGGAAACGCTCGAGGCCGCCCGCATGGACGGCGCCGGACCCATCCGCTCGTTCTTCTCGCTGGCGCTGCCCATGATGATGCCCGGTTTCGTCACCATCGCCCTGTTCCAGTTCGTCGGGGTGTGGAACAACTTCATGCTTCCGCTGGTCATGCTCCAGGACCAGAAGCTGCTGCCGGTCAGCGTGGGCATCTCGATCTGGCAGGGCTTCGCGGTTCCGCAGCCCGACTTCGTGCCCATGGTGATCACCGGATCGCTGCTCTCGCTGGTTCCGCTGCTGCTGGCCTTCATCTTCCTGCAGCGCTTCTGGAAGTCCGGCATGAACGCGGGGAGCATCAAGTGAGCGCCCCGTCATCCCGACTCAACGTCGCCCTCGCGATGCCCCAGGACGTGGCCCGAAGGGTGTTCCCGGACCGGCTCCTGGAAAGGCTCAAACCCGAACTGAACCTGCTGAGCGCCGAGCCGCTCCAGGAATTCGACTCGCCGCGCTCCCGCTCGCTGCTGGCCCGCACCGACATCCTCATCACCGGGTGGGGCTGCCCGAAGCTGGACGAAACCGTGCTCGATGCCGCACCGAACCTGCGGTACATCCTGCATGCGGCCGGCAGCGCCAAGCACCACGTCGGCCAGGCCTGCTGGGACCGGGGCCTGCAGGTGAGCACCGCCGCCGACGCGAATGCCGTTCCAGTCGCCGAGTACACGGTGGCCATGATCCTGCTGGCGAACAAGAACGTCCTGCAGCTGGCGCGGATCGTGCACACCTTGCACTCGGCCGTGGAACCCGAGGACCACTTCCCGCAGCTGGGGAACTTCCGCAAGCGGGTCGGCATCATCGGTGCCTCGAAGATCGGCCGGCACGTGATCAGGCTGCTGCGCTCCTACGACCTGGAGGTCGTGGTCGCGGACCCGTACCTGGAGCCCTCGGCGGCGGCCGAACTCGGTGTCCAACTGGTGAGCCTCGACGAACTGGTGGCCAGCAGCGACGTCGTGTCACTGCACGCGCCCTCGCTTCCATCCACCCTGCATATGATCGATGCCCGGCAAATCGCCCGCTTCCGCACCGGGGCCACCTTCATCAACACCGCCCGCGGCGAACTGGTTGACCAGGACGCGCTGCTGCACCGTATCGAGCAGGGCGACCTGTATGCGGTGCTGGACGTGACCACGCCATGGTCGCTGCCGCCGGACTCGGGTTTCTACGTGAACCCGAACGTGCTGCTGACCCCGCACGTGGCGGGTTCCCTGGGCAGCGAACTCGAGCGCATGGCCGCCAGCACCGTTGAGGAAGCCCTCCGGCTCTCCCGCGGGGAACCGCTGCAGTTCCGGCTGCGCGCCGCGGACCTGGCCTTCACCGCCTAAGGAAGAGCCCGAACCGGCCGGCCGCGGCGCGCGAAGCTGCACCGTGGACCCGCCAACCAGCCTGCAAACCGAACGACCCGTCACCGATAGACCGACCAAATAAACAACCACAAATAGCCCAGCCACCGCATGCGCAGCAAAGGACGATCCATGACGAACCCACATCTCAGCAGACGAACCCTCCTGCAGGCCGGCGGCACCGTCGGACTGGCCGCGGCCCTGGGCCTCGCAGGGGCCGGGGCGGCACACGCATCCTGGCTGCCCGCTGGCCGCCCGGGGGACCCAGGCCCCGAGATCCTGGACCTGGGTCCCGCCGTGGTCCAGTTCGGGTTGATGAGCTCCATCCTGGTCGGGGACGTGGTCTACATCGGATCGCGCAACGTCGAGCCCGTGCGGGTCGTCGCCTACCACGTGCCCACCGGCAAGGTCGTGGGCCAGACCGAGCTGGCCACGGGGCACAGCATCCAGACGCTGGCAGCGGATGCCGCCGGCCGCTACCTTTACGCGGGTGTCCTGCAGAAGTCGACGGGCCCGCAGGCGAACCTCTACCGCTGGGACCTGGCCTCGCTGTCCGTGCCGGCGACGCCGATCGGCCGCATCGGCGACCGCGACGTCCGCGACCTCAGCGTCGCACCCGACGGACGGCTCTACGCGGTGGGCGGCGGCAGCCCAACGGCCCCGGCCCTGTGGGAGTACAACCCCGCCAGCGGCCTGATCGCAAACCTCGGCATCCCGGACGCCGGGGCCACCCTGGCGCGGGCCGTCGCCGCCACGGACGAGACCGTCTTCTTCGGGGCCGGCAGCACCCTGGGTGGCGGCGGCAGCGCCGGGCGCGCCTGCCTGCACGCCTACGACAGGGCGAGCCGTACCTTCAAGCCGGTCACGCCCGCCGAGATGCTGGCGGATCCCAGCATCCGGGACCTGGCCATCCTCGGGGGCAAGCTCCTGGTCAGCTCCGCGGCCTCGACCCAGCAGTCGAAGGTCGCCCTGATGGACCCGAAGGATCCTGCTTCCTACGCGCTGGCAACGTCGATCGGCAAGACGGCCAAGAACTTCGCCGCTATCGGCTCCGACGTGTACTTCGCCAACGAATCCGGCCTGTGCAGGTACTCCGTCGCATCGAACTCGATCTCGCAGGTGGAGGCCGGCGGACCGGCGCTGGGCGAAATCTGGGGAGTCGACGCCCGGGACGGCAAGGTCCTGGTGACCTCCGCCTACGGCTTCATCGCCGAGATCGACCCCGTCACGGGGGACTCGGCGGTCCGCGACCTCGGCGAGGCGGGCGCGGCCTCCACCGCGCAGACAGCCATGGGGCTGGCCGCCGGCGGCGGATACATCTACGTCGGCGGCAACGGCGTGATCGCCCGCCACTCCACGGCAACCGGGGAAGTGCTCAACCTGCAGGCGCAGGGCGAGGCCAAGGACGCCGTCGTCGTGGACGGGGTTTTGTACACGGGCCAGTACAGCTCGCAGGGAATCTGGACCTACGACCCGGCCGGCGGCAAGCCGATCCACCAGGCCGCGGACTTCCCGGGGGCCCAGAACCGTCCGCTGGACGTGTGCTGGGACGCGGAGAACAAGCTGGTGCTGGTCGCGGCACAGTCGGACACCGAGGGCGGCGGGTCGTTCTGGACCTACGACCCGGGCACCGGGGCCAAGCAGTGCTTCGTCAACCCGATCGACGACGTGCAGCTGCTGCGCGCGGTGGCCACCCGCGAGGGCGTCGCCTACCTGGGCGGCGGGCTTTCCTCGCTGGAGGGCGCGGGCACGGTGGTTGCCTTCGACCCGGTGGCGGGCAAGGAATTGTGGCGGATCGAACCGGGGATGGGTTCCGGGCTCGCGGCCCTGGCCGTGCAGGGCAAGTACCTTTACGGGCTCACGCGCAAGGGCAGGCTCTTCGTGATCGACGTGCCCAAGCGCCGCATCGTGCACCGCTCCGACATCAGCGCGGTGTCCAGGGGCTTCGGCGCGCTGGTGGCCAACCGCGGGGTCGTCTACGGCGTCTCCGACACCACGGTGTTCCGCTTCGACCCCAAGACGTTCGCTGTCACCACGGTGCTGGCCGACACCCGTGGCGGCTGGTACAGCGGATCCCACATCACCAACGACGAATCCGGCTACCTCTACACCATGCGCGGCCGCAACCTGGTGCGCATCGACGACCACCCGCGGCGCTAGCGCCCCGGGGCTGGAAAACGGCGTCCGGCGGCGGCACCTGGGTGGGTGCCGTCGCCGGGCGCCGCTCGTGCCGCCGGAGCGTGGTGCCGGATTGACCGGTCCGTTGAGCCGCCCGTTGGAACCAAGAACCAAGAACCCAGAGCCCTGAACCGGGATCCGCCGGATCCCCTTCCCGAATGCGAGCGTCCCGATGATTTCCGTTCCGTACACCCTGCCCGGCCGCCCGGCGGCCCCCCGGCCACCAGCCTTGTTGGGTGCGGGGCTCTGTTCGGTGACGCTGCGTAAGCTGGGCATCGAACAGGTGGTTGCCGCCGCGGCCGCGGCCGGGCTGTCCGGCATCGAGTGGGGGAGCGACGTCCACGTGGTCGATGCCGCATCCGCCGACCTGGCGCGCGAGGCCTGCGCCGCGGCCGGCTTGCGGGTTTTCTCGCTCGGGTCCTACTACCGGGCCGGCGGCTTCGGCGACTTTGACGTGGTGGCTGCGCTGGCAGCCCGCTTGGGGGCGCCACGCATACGCATTTGGGCCGGGGAGACCGAGCCCGCGGACGCCGACGAGGACACCTGGGAGGCGGTCGTTGGGGACACCCGGCGCATCGCGGGGATCGCCGCGGCGCAGGGGCTCGAGCTGGCCTTTGAGTTCCACGGCGGTTCGCTCACCAGCACCGTGGATTCGACCCTCGAGCTGCTGGCCCGCGTGGACCGCCCGAACGTCGGCACCTACTGGCAGCCTGCCCAGGGCCTCGGCGACCGGGAGGCCCTGGAATCGCTGCGCCGGGTGATCGGGCACGTCAGGGGAGTCCATTGCTTCTCCTGGTGGCCGGCAACCGAGCGACTTGCGCTGGAAGAACGGGCGCAACTGTGGCGCGACGTGGCCGCCGTCCTGCTGGAACACGGGCGCGGGATGGACCTGATGCTTGAGTTCGTCGCGGGAGACAGCGCTGATCAAGTGACCTCGGATGCCGCCTTCCTGCGCACGCTCACAGAGGGGCCGGCTCCGGCCTAATTGCCGCCCGTCCGGGAACCGGTCGAGGTGCTGTGGCGCAGCACCACGGTGCCCTCGACGGCGGAGGGGCCAGCGTCGACGTTGATGGCACCCAGGGTGGCAATCCTGCCGAGCTCCTCCAGCGGCAGGACCACGGTGGACAGCGCCGGCTGGAAGTCGCGCAGCCATTCGATGTCGTCGAACCCGGCCAGTGCGGCGTCCCGCGGAACCTCGAGCCCGTGTTCGCGCAGCGCGGCGGCCACGCCGATGGCCATCACGTCGTTGCAGGCGAAGATGCAGGGCCGCGGCGCCCCCTCTTCGGCGAGCTTCCGGGCGATCTCGTTGCCGGCGTCGAAGCCGCCGTTCCTGTTGAAACCGGTGCGCAGCACGTCCGCCGCCGGCCGTCCCGCATCGGCCAGTCCCCGCTGGAAACCGCGGATCCGTTCGTCCGAGGTGGCCAGGCCCTCCGGACCGCCCACGATCACGAACGGGCCCGCGTGGTCCCGGGCCAAGGCGAGTGCCAGCTCGTGCGCGAGGGCCTCGTGGGGAATCCCGACGGTGTGGACGGAGCCGGTTTCGGCGACCCCCGCGACCGGCTGGCCCAGCGTGCCGACGCGGCCCCCGTTGCGGCAATAGCGGTCGAGTTCGACCGCCAGTTCGGCATTGGCGTCCGCGTCCTCGGGGCGCGTGGAACGCGAGCCGGCCAGGATGATCGATTCCGCCCTCCGCCCGGCAAACGCCATGACAGCCTCTTTTTCGGACGCCGGGGTGCCGTCGGTGGTGGCCAGCAGCACCATGCGGTGTTCCTGCCGGGCTGCGGCCTGGACGCCCCGGGCGATGGCGGAGAAGTAGGGGTCGGCGATGTCGTGCACGATCAGCCCGATGAGGCCCGTGCTGGATTTGGCCAGGGCCTGGGCCTGGGCGTTTGCCACGTAGCCCAGGGACGCGGCGGCGTCGCGGACGCGCTCTGCGATGCCTTCGGCGGGCTTCCTCGCGGAGCCGTTGAGGACCCGGGAAGCGGTTGCCTGTGAGACTCCGGCCAACTTGGCCACTTCGGCCAACGTGCTTGCTGCCACGGGTTTTCCTTTCGAGGGGATTGCTGAAAACCACATTACGCGAGTCCGGGACGGATTTGGGAAAGCGCTTGCCCAAATGTCGCGGACGGTGCACACTGGACACGTCGGGAATGCGCTTTCCCGAATTCCAATCCGCACCGCACCACGATTTCCGGAGGACCCGCATGGGCATCGAAACCAAGACGATCCGCATCGCCATGAACGGCATCACCGGCCGCATGGGCTACCGCCAGCACCTGCTGCGCTCCATCCTTCCCATCCGCGACGCCGGGGGCTTCACCCTGGAGGACGGCACCAGGATCCAGGTCGAACCGATCCTGGTGGGCCGCAACGAGGCCAAGGTCCGCGAGCTGGCCGAAAAGCACAACGTCGCCGAGTGGTACACGGACCTGGATGCGGTGATCAACGACCCGAGCGTCGACGTCGTCTTCGACGCCTCGATGACCAGCCTGCGTGCCGCCACGCTGAAGAAGGCGATGCTGGCCGGCAAGCATGTGTTCACCGAGAAGCCCACCGCCGAAACCCTCGAGGAAGCCATCGAGCTGGCCCGCATCGGGAAGACCGCGGGAGTCACCGCCGGCGTGGTGCACGACAAGCTCTACCTGCCGGGCCTGGTCAAGCTGCGCCGCCTGGTGGACGATGGCTTCTTCGGCCGGGTCCTGTCCATCCGCGGCGAATTCGGCTACTGGGTCTTCGAGGGCGAGAACCAGGCGGCCCAGCGCCCGTCCTGGAACTACCGCAAGGAGGACGGCGGCGGGATGACCACCGACATGTTCTGCCACTGGAACTACGTGCTCGAGGGCATCATCGGCAAGGTCAAGAGCGTCAACGCCAAGACCGCCACGCACATCCCGGCCCGCTGGGACGAATCCGGCACCGAGTACAAGGCCACTGCCGACGACGCCTCCTACGGCATCTTCGAGCTCGAGACCCCGGCCGGGGACCAGGTCGTCGGCCAGGTCAACTCCTCCTGGGCCGTGCGCGTCTACCGCGACGAGCTGGTGGAGTTCCAGGTCGACGGCACCCACGGCTCGGCCGTCGCCGGCCTGAACAAGTGCGTCGCCCAGCAGCGCGCCCACACCCCCAAGCCCGTCTGGAACCCGGACCTGCCGGTCACCGAGTCGTTCCGCGACCAGTGGCAGGAAGTTCCGGCCAACGCGGAGCTGGACAACGGCTTCAAGCTGCAGTGGGAGGAATTCCTGCGCGACGTCGTCGCCGGACGCGAACACCGCTTCGGCCTGCTCTCCGCCGCCCGCGGCGTCCAGCTCGCCGAGCTGGGACTGCAGTCCAACGACGAACGCCGCACCATCGACATCCCGGAGATCGCGCTCTGATGGCCACCCTGATCCTGCCCGCCGCCGACGGCGGCACCCACGAGTACACCCTGCAGCCGGCCACCGCCTGGGCCAAGCCCGTCGCGCCGCTGACCGCGCGCCGCGCCTACGCCGCGGCCCACGTCATCCCGGAGACCACCGCGGAGAACGTCCCCGGGGCCCCGGCCCGCCTCGACTGGGAAGCCACCCTGGCCTACCGGCACGAACTGTGGTCCCACGGCCTGGGCGTCGCCGACGCCATGGACACCGCCCAGCGCGGCATGGGACTGGACTGGGCCGCGACCCAACAGCTGATCAAGCACACCGGCGTGGAGGCGGCCGCGGTCATCGCCTCGAACAATCCCGCCACCGCCGGCAAGAGCGTCGGGGACCTGGTGTCCTGCGGCGCCGGCACCGACCAGCTGGATATCGTCTCGCTGCCGTCGGGCAGGGCCGGGCTTGACGCGGTGCTTGAGGCCTACCGGGAACAGATCGCCGTGGTGACCGAGTCCGGGCCCAAGGTCATCCTGATGGCCTCCCGCGCGCTGGCGAAGGTCGCCGAATCCGCCGAGGACTACCTGCACGTCTACTCCACGGTGCTCACCGAGGTGGACCAGCCGGTGATCCTGCACTGGCTCGGCACCATGTTCGACCCGGCGCTCGCCGGCTACTGGGGATCCGACGACGTGGCCACGGCCACCGAAACCTTCCTCGACCTGGTCCGCGAGCACGCGGACAAGGTGGACGGCGTCAAGGTCTCGCTGCTGGACGCCACCCACGAGACCGCACTCCGGGCCGCCCTGCCGGAGGGCGTGCGACTGTACACCGGGGACGACTTCAACTACCCGGAACTCATCGACGGCGACGGAACCCGCCACTCCGATGCCCTGCTGGGCATCTTTGCGGCCATCTACCCTGCCGCCTCCGCGGCGCTGCAGAGCTACGACGCGGGCGACCCGACCGGGGCGCGCGCCATCCTGGACTCCACCCGCGAGCTGGGCAAGCACATCTTCAGCGCCCCCACGTTCTACTACAAGACGGGCATCGCGTTCATGTCCTGGCTCAACGGGCAGCAGGCGGGCTTCCAGATGGTCGGCGGCCTGCACTCGGGCCGCTCCGTGCTGCACCTGTCCCGCACCCTCGAACTGGCCGACCAAGCCGGGCTGCTCAGGGACCCGGAACTTGCAGCCTTCCGCATGGCCGGATTCCTGCGGACCAACGGGGTGGGCGCATGAGCGGCCACCAAGGGGATTGCCAAGCTGATTACTCCAGGCTCTCGCTGAACAGCGCGACCGCCAAGAAGCTGACCCTGCCGCAGGTCATCGACGCCTGCGTGGCCGCCGGGATCCCGGCCATCGGCCCGTGGCGCGACCGCGTGGCGGAGGTCGGCGTGGAAAACGCCGCCAGGCTCATCAAGGAGGCGGGCCTGCGCGTGTCCTCGCTGTGCCGCGGCGGCTTCCTGACCGCGCCCGACGAGGCAGGGCAGGCCGCCGCGCTGGCGGACAACCGCGCCGCCATCCTGGAGGCCGTGGCCCTGGAAACCACCGAGCTCTTCCTGGTGGTCGGCGGGCTGGCCCCGGGGGAGAAGGACGTCATCGCCGCCCGCAACCGGGTCGCCGAACGGCTCGCGGACCTGGTGCCGTTCGCCGTCGAACACGGCATCCGCCTGGTGCTCGAACCCCTGCACCCGATGTACGCGGCGGACCGCGCGCTGATCTCCACCCTGGGCCAGGCGCTTGACCTCGCGGCCCCCTACGACGCCTCGGCCGTCGGCGTCGCGGTGGACACCTTCCACGTCTGGTGGGACCCGGACTTGAAGTCCCAGATTGAGCGCGCCGGCCGGGAGGACCGGATCGCCTCCTACCAGGTGTGCGACTTCAACCTGCCGATCGCCGCCGACGCCCTGCTCTCGCGCGGCATGATGGGCGACGGGGTCATCGACTTCGCGACCATCGGCGGCTGGGTGCGCGACGCCGGCTACACCGGCGACATCGAGGTGGAGATCTTCAACCAGGAGATCTGGGACGCCGACGCGGACACCGTCCTGGCCACCCTGAAGGAACGCTATGCCGAGCTGGTGCTTCCGCATGCCTGAGGCCGGCGTGGGCGGGGCCCCGCTGCGCGTCCTGGTGGCGCCGGACAAGTTCAAGGGATCGCTGACCGCCACCGAGGCGGCCGCAGCCATGGCCGAGGGCGTGCTGCGCGTGTACCCGGAGGCCGTGGTGACACAATTTCCGATCGCCGACGGCGGCGAGGGGACCCTGGAGACGGCGGTGAACGCCGGCTACGAGCTGCGCTCGGCCACGGTCACGGGCCCGCTGGGCCAGGAAATCATCGCACACTGGGCGCTGCTGGTCGCCGCCGACGGGTCGGTGCGCGCCGTCATCGAGACGGCCCAGGCCTCCGGCCTTGCCGCCTCGGCCCGGACCCCGGAGGGCGCGCTGTGCGCGCACAGCTACGGGTGCGGGGAACTGGTCCTCCGGGCGCTCGACGCCGGCGCCACCGAGATCGTCATCGGCCTGGGCGGATCCGCCATGACCGATGGAGGCAGCGGCGCCCTGCTGGCCCTGGGCCTTGGCCTTTTCGACGCCCACGGCGATCCGGTCGGGCTTGGCGGCGGGCAGCTTGCCGACGTCGTGTCGGTGGATGCCTCCGGGCTCGATCCCCGTCTGGAGAAGGTGCGGATCCGCCTGGCCGTCGACGTCGGCAACCCGCTCTCGGGGCCCGACGGGAGCGCCGCCGTCTTCGCCCCGCAGAAGGGCGCCGACGCTTCGGCGGTGGCCGTGCTCGAGGCGGGCCTGCGCCATTGGTCGGGGGTGCTGCGCCGGGCGACGGGCCGGGACGTCAACGTTCCCGGCGCCGGGGCCGCCGGGGGCTTCCCCGCGGCGTTCCTGGCCTTCACCCCGGCGGTCCTGGAGCCGGGCTTCCGGCGGGTGGCGGAGCTCAGCGGGCTGGCCGCGCAGCTGGATGCGGTCGACCTGGTGATCACCGGCGAGGGCTCGCTGGACGCCCAGTCGTTCGAGGGGAAGGCGCCCATCGCGCTGGCCGAGGTGGCCCGGGTACGGAACCTGCCCGTCCTGGTGGTCGCCGGCCGCGTTGCGGCCACGCCGGAGGAGCTGGAACGCTACGGCATCACCGGCGCGGCCCAGCTGCTGGACTTCGCGCGGGGGCCCTCCGGCACTCCGGATCCCGCGGATGCCATGGCCAACGCGGCGCTCTACCTCCGCAGCGCCACGGCCCAGGTGCTTGCCGGTGCGCTGAAACCGACCGTCCGCGTTTAGGCGCCGGCGCCCCGTGGCGGCGCGGTGCTTTTGCGGACCATCAGGCGCGTGGGCACGCTGACATCGTGCGCCGGGGTGTCGCCCGCGATCTGCTGGAGCAGGTTCTCGATGCTCAGGCGCCCCACCGCGTGGAAGTCCTGGCGGATCGTGGTCAGCGGCGGCCAGAAGGAGGCCGCCTCCTCGAGGTCGTCGAACCCCACGATGCTGACGTCCCCGGGGATGGCCCGGCCCAGCTCGTGCATGGCCCGCATGGCGCCGAGCGCCATTTGGTCGTTCGCGGCGAAGATGGCGTTCACCACGGGGTCCTTGCCCAGCTCGAGCCCGATCCGGTAGCCCGATTCCGCCGACCAGTCGCCGTGGAGCACCTCGGGCGCTTGGATCCCGGCTTCCTCGAGTGTCCGCTTCCACGACTCCTCCCGGTGCAACGCGGAAAAGGACGAGGCGGGGCCGCCGATGTGCCAGACCTGGCGGTGGCCGAGCCCCAGCAGGTGCTCGGTGGCCAGCCGGGCGCCCTGGTGCTGGTCGGTGTCCACCACCGAATAGCCCGACCCGGCGTTCGAGTCGATCACGACCGCGGGCAGGTCCTCGGGAAGGGTGATATCCGCATGGTCGAGCAGGTGGGCCTCGAAAATGATGACCACGCCGTCCACCTGCTGCTCGCGCAACTGGTGGTAGGCGCCGGAGACCTTGCCCGTGGTGGGGTCCGTCAACGGGATGAGCGTGACGGAGTAGCCGGCGCGGGACGCTGCCGTGGCGATCGCGTCGAGGGTTCGCATGTTGCCGAAGGTCGAAAGCGTGAACATGATGACGCCGATGGACTTGAAGCGGCCGCTCTTCAGGGCCCGGGCGGCCCTGTTCGGCCGGTAGCCAAGTTTCTGCATGGCATCCAGGACCCGCTTCTTCGTCGTTTCCTCGACATTGCTGAGCCCGTTTGCAACGCGCGACACCGTCTGGGAGGACACGCCGGCCTCCCTGGCGACGTCCGCCATTGAGGGGCCGCGCGTGGTGCGGGCGTGGTGCGAAGCTGCGTTTCCATCCCCGAGGTCGGGGAGGCTGGAATCTGAAAGTGTCATTTTTCCCTTTTCCTCTTGCATGTTTACCTAAACATGCTACTTTTGTTTCCACAATGTTTGCGTAAACATAACAGGATGAGACTAAGGATACTTATGACAACGACGTCGAGCGCGACGGTTGCCACCCGGTCCCTTCGGCCACGGCGACGCAGCGGCAGATGGACGGGGTGGGCGTTTGTCGGCCCCTTCATGCTGGTCTTTGCACTGGTATTCCTTGCCCCGGTCGTTTACGCCGTCTACCTGAGCCTGTTCCAGAACCAGATGGTGGGCGGCAACAAGTTCGTCGGCGGAGCCAACTACATCCAGGCGTTGACCGACCCGCAGTTCTGGGACGCGGTGCGCCGGGTGGGGTTGTTCCTGGTCGTGCAGGTTCCCATCATGCTGTGCGTGGCGCTGGCCGCGGCGCTGGCCATCGACAGTTCCCGCCTGCGGTTCTCGTCGTTCTTCCGCATCTCGATCTTCCTGCCGTACGCGGTCCCCGCGGTCGTGGCGACCCTGATGTGGGGGTTCATCTACGGCCCGCGCTTCGGCCTGGTGGGAAACCTCAACGAGTTTCTGGGCTGGTCGATCCCGGATCCGCTGTCCAGCAGCTGGATCCTTGTCGCGATCGGCAACATCACGACGTGGGAATTCACCGGGTACAACATGCTGATCTTCTACGCGGCGCTCAAGACCATTCCCTCGGACTTGTACGAGGCGGCAAGCCTGGATGGGGCCGGCGCGCTGAGCGTCATCCGGAACATCAAGATCCCATCCATCCGCGGGGCCATCGGCATCGCCACCATCTTCTCGGTCATCGGCAGCTTCCAGCTCTTCAACGAGCCGAACATCCTCAAGGCGCTGGCCCCGAACTCCATCAGCTCCTACTTCACCCCCAACATGTACGCCTACAACCTGTCCTTCGCCGGCCAGCAGTTCAACTACGCGGCGGCGATAGCCATGATCATGGGCCTGTTGACGATGATCGTGGCCTACATCGTCCAGCTCTCAGGTTCTCGAAAGGATGCCTAGCCCATGTCGCTGCAACTGAGTCCTCCCGAGACCCTGACCGCCCCGCCCGCGAAAAGCCGCACGGCCCCGCGGTTCAGCTCCGGCCCGCGCCGCGGCGTGACGCACAAGCGCAAGTCGATCCTCCTGACCATCGTCATGGGACTGATGGCCGTCTACGCCCTGCTCCCGCTCTTCTGGCTGTTCGTGAACTCCACCAAGACCCAACCGGCGCTTTTCAGCTCCTTCGGCCTGTGGTTCTCCGGGGACTTCGCGCTGTGGGACAACATCAGCCAAACCCTGACGTACAACGACGGGGAATTCCTGCGCTGGCTGGCCAACACCGTGCTCTACGTGGTGGTGGGCGCGGGCGGAGCCACCTTCCTGGCAACCCTGGCCGGCTACGGACTGGCGAAGTTCGATTTCCCCGGGAAGCGCGCGGTTTTCGCCGTGGTCCTGGGCGCGGTCGCCATTCCCGGCACCGCCCTGGCCGTGCCGACCTTCCTGATGTTCAGCGAGCTCGGCCTGACCAACACGCCGTGGTCTGTCATCATCCCGTCCCTGATCAGCCCGTTCGGCCTCTACCTCGTCTGGATCTACGCGCTCGAATCGGTGCCCACCGAAGTGCTCGAAGCGGCCCGCATGGACGGCGCAGGGGAGTTCCGGACCTTCTTCACCATCTCCCTGCGGATGCTTGCACCCGGTTTCGTCACCGTCCTGTTGTTCACCGTCGTGGCGACCTGGAACAACTACTTCCTCCCACTGATCATGCTGAGTGAATCCACCTGGTACCCGCTGACGGTGGGGCTCAACAACTGGAACGCGCAGGCCACCACCGCCGGCGGAGACGCCATCTACAACCTTGTCATCACCGGATCCCTGCTCACCATC
The DNA here is from genome assembly GCF_044756805.1 of Paeniglutamicibacter sp. NPDC091659. Taxonomy (NCBI): domain Bacteria; kingdom Bacillati; phylum Actinomycetota; class Actinomycetes; order Micrococcales; family Micrococcaceae; genus Paeniglutamicibacter; species Paeniglutamicibacter sp. NPDC091659. The sequence continues at coordinate 139,239 of NZ_JBIVTO010000010.1, read as the reverse complement.
GTGCCCATCGTCGTCGCATTCCTCTTCCTGCAGCGCTACTGGCAGTCCGGCTTGGCGGCCGGGAGCGTCAAGTAACCACGGCCCCGCAAGGGGACCCTGAACCACCTCCAACCAGTTCCACTCGTCTCATAAGCAATGAAGTGAAAGGCATCAAACCCATGAAAATCAGTCATCGTTTACGCCGCGCGGCAATTGTCGTCACGGCGGGCCTTCTGGTCAGCACCCTTGCAGCCTGCGGTGGTTCCACAGCCAAGGGCAACGCCGGCACCGAAGGGGTAAGCGCCGAAGAAATCGCAACCGCCCTGCAGACCGAGACGACCCTCACCGTCTGGGGGTGGGCCCCGCAGCTCGAGCCGATCGTGGGAGCCTTCGAGGCGAAGTATCCCAAGGTCAAGGTCAACCTGGAAAACGTGGGCACCGGCAACGACCACTACACAAAGATCCAGAACGCGGTCAAGGCCGGAAGCGGCGCCCCGGACGTGGCCCAGATCGAGTACGCGGCACTGCCTCAGTTCGCGCTCTCCGATGCGCTGGTTGACCTCAAGGGATACGGTGCGGGGGAGCTGCAGGCAAACTACACCCCGTCGACGTGGGGTTCGGTGAACCTCAACGGCGGCATCTACGCACTCCCGCAGGACTCGGGGCCCATGGCCATGTTCTACCGGGCGGACGTCTTTGAAAAACACGGCATCGAGGTGCCAGCCACCTGGGACGAGTACATCGAGGCGGGTAAGAAGCTTCACGCCGCCGATCCCAAGGCCTACATCACCAACGACATCGGCGATGCGGGCTTCACCACCAGCATGATCTGGCAGGCCGGAGGCCAGCCCTACAAGGTCGACGGTCCCACGACCGTGCAGATCAACCTCCAGGACGAGGGCTCCAAGACCTGGACGCAAAACTGGAACCAGCTGGTCCAGGGCAAGCTGGTCGCACCCGTCGCCTCATGGAGCGACGAATGGTACAAAGGCCTTTCCGACGGGAGCATTGCCACCCTCATCACCGGAGCCTGGATGCCCGCCAACCTGGAGTCGGGTGCCGCCGAGGGCAACGGCAAATGGCGCGTGGCCGCCATGCCGACCTATGAAAAGGGCAAGTCGGCATCCGCGGAAAACGGCGGCGGCGGCGACGCCGTGCTCAAGCAGAGCAAGAACAAGGCTGCGGCCTACGGCTTCCTCCAGTTCAGCAACGGCCCCGAGGGTTCCAAGATCCACGCAGCAAACGGGGGGTTCCCCTCCACCACCGCGGACCTGCAGGACCCGGCATTCCTCGGAGCCGAGAGCAAGTACTTCGGCGGCCAGAAGATCAACGAGGTCCTCGTCCAGGCCTCGAAAGACGTCGTCCCGGGATGGTCCTACCTGCCGTTCCAGACCTACGCCAACAGCATCTTCAGCGACACCGTCGGCCAGGCCTACGGCTCCAACAGCGACCTGAACGCCGGGCTGGTCGCCTGGCAGGACGCGAGCGTCAAGTACGGAAACCAGCAGGGATTCACCGTTTCCGCCAAGTAGGACACCTCGACGGGCCGCAGGCCGCGGCCTGCGGCCCGTCATCCATGTGAGAAAAGGATCTCTTTGCCATGCCCACTTTGACCATCGGCGAGCACGACTTTCTGCTCGACGGCCGCCCCCACCGCATCCTCTCCGGAGCACTCCACTACTTCCGGGTCCATCCCGATCTGTGGGCGGACCGGATCCGCAAGGCACGGCAAATGGGACTGAACACCATCGAAACCTACGTCGCCTGGAACGCCCATGCCCCGGTCCAAGGCACCTTCAACACCGAGGGCAACCTTGACCTGGGCCGCTTCCTTGACCTGGTCGCCGCCGAGGGCATGCACGCGATCGTGCGCCCCGGCCCTTACATCTGCGCAGAATGGGACAACGGCGGGCTGCCCGCATGGCTCTTCGGCATTGGCGCGGACACGATCCGTTCCGACGACCCCGTCTACATGGCCGCGGTGGCGGAATACTTCGAACAACTTGCGCCCATCCTGGTCCCGCGCCAGGCACACCTTGGGGGACCGATCGTCTTGGTCCAGATCGAAAACGAGTACGGCGCCTACGGGGCCGACGCTTCCTACCTTGAGAAGCTCGTCAAGATCAACCGGGAAATCGGGCTCACGGTGCCATTCACCACCGTCGACCAGCCTCAGGGAGACATGCTCGCCAACGGCAGCCTGCCCGGGCTGCACAAGACCGGGTCGTTCGGATCCCGGTCCGCCGAGCGCCTCGACACGCTTCGCCTCCACCAGCCCACCGGACCGCTCATGTGCTCGGAATTTTGGGTGGGATGGTTCGACCACTGGGGCGCCCACCACCACACCGCGAGCGTGGAGCAATCCGCGGGGGAACTCGAGACCATGCTTGCCCACGGCGCGTCGGTGAACATCTACATGTTCCATGGCGGCACCAACTTCGGCTTCGGAAACGGGGCCAACGACAAGGGCGTCTACCAGCCCATCGTGACCAGCTACGACTATGACGCGCCCCTGGACGAGGCCGGCAACCCGACGCCGAAGTACTGGGCCTTCCGCGAGGTGCTTGCGTGGTACGCGGACCTGGCCGGGCACGACGTCCCCGCCCCGGCTGCCCCGGCGCCCGAACTGAAAGTGCCACTGACCGGCACCCTTCCGCTGTGGGACGTCGTCGACGCTTCGGGCCGCTGGACCTCCTCCGGGAACGGGCCGCTGCCCACCGACGACATCGGCCACTACTCGGGGTTCAGCGTCTACCGGACCCGGATCGAGGTCGCCGGCCCCGCCGTCCTGTCCCTCGGCGAGGTCCGGGACAGGGCGCAGGTGTTCCTCAACAGGCGGGGAATCGGAACGCTTTCGCGCGACAACCACGACCGCACGCTGGTGTTGCCAGACGGCGCCAGCGGGACACTGGAGATCCTCGTCGAGGACCAGGGGCGCGTGGACTACGGACCCAGGCTCGGCGAACCCAAGGGACTGATCGGAGAGGCCGGGGTCAACGGGGAGCCGATCCGCGATTGGGATCTGCTCCCGCTGGATCTCAAGGACATGGGCCCCGTCGCCGAACGTTTCTCAAGGTCCGCGCCGAGCCCCATCACCCTGTTGGCGGGGCCGTCCTTCGCGCACGCGAACTTTGACCTTCCCGAGGTCGCCGACCTGTTTCTGGACACCAGCGGTTGGGGCAAGGGCGTGGTCTGGGTCAACGGCTTCTGCCTCGGCCGGTACTGGTCACGCGGGCCGCAACGCACGCTCTACATCCCGGGACCCCTGCTGCGTTCCCGTTCCAACGAGGTCATCGTGCTTGAACTCCAGGCGGCCGCCACCCCGGTGGTTTCATTCGTTTCCGCCCCGGACCTCGGCCACACCGATTTCTGATCCCGCGGCAAGGCGGTGCGAGCACCAACGCGCGGGAAATTGACGGTACTTGAACCCGTGCGGCTGGCGGTGCCTGCACTGCCATTGCCCTTGGGTTGCCTCATATGCGGTTATTGAACCGCATATGAGGACCAAGTGCCGAGTTCCTACGCAGCTTCGCGATTGGGGCGGTGGGTCGAATCCTGTCGGAGGTTCCGCCGACATCCCGTGGTTCCTGGACAGAATCACCAGGAACCATGGGAAGTATTGCTTCACGGGAACGGTGCACCTCCGTGTAATTCCAGGTAGTTGATCGCCATGGAACTGCCCCTCAACGGCATACTCTTTGCGGTTGAAGCTACCCACTGTGTTGCTTTCTCGGTGTGCTTTTCCGGATTTCCTCACTACAAATTGGCTCCAGAGCTCAATGGTTCGTGCGTGGCACAGGTTATCGACACCCTGCAGAGTCGCGCTCCATGAGATCAGATCGAAGGAGATCCACCATTTCGTGATGATGCGATTCGATCTCTGCGTCACCCCATTGGCCAAGAACGCGGGTTCGCTCTGCCATGAGGCTCAGCTTCGGACTCTGTGCCTCGATGGTCTTCTTGAAGTTGCCTGCTTTCGCGAGGGGAAGGCTGTTGCTGAACTTCGAGTTCGCGCCGACGCTCACAAGCGCCAGGTTGCCCAATGCATGCAAGTTCTTGGAACTGACCGATTCGCCCGATTGTTGTTCGTCAGGGTGTTGCGGATAAAAATGTTCGATTGAAGTGCGGAAAGAGAACAAGTAATCACGAGCATTGCCTCCAACGCGTCTCTCGGATAGCAGTAAATAGTCGAGGTAAGTGAAAACAATTCGGGGAACGTTGAACCCGGTCGGCTCCTCTGCAACCAGGAATGCGGCATGTATGTGTTTACGCACGTGAGCCCTGAGTAACTCAATTAGATCGGGTTCGTTCACAGTGCCTGGGTCAGGTGAATGGAGCACATGATGCAGGACGAGAGTGATCCAGTGCATCGTTCGAGGAGAGGTGTAAGTGACGCGGAGCATTGACTGGAGCAACAGAAGCTCCCTCGTAAGGCGGTCAATTGTGTCGTCGTCACCAGCCTCGACCGAGAACGTATTTCGGTAGCCGATGGTTGTCGAGGATTTGGCTCTGTTTTTCACGACCTTTCGGAGCGACCATTCACCTTCGTCAGAATAGGCGGCGAGGAACTCACGCTTGAGGATGAACGAATCGAAGGCGACGCGTGTTCGCAGGAGCAGAGCTACGAAGTCGCGCACGCGATCAGGGCGATCCCCGGAGAACTGCTCGCTGAAAAGCTCGATCAAGCGTTTGTCGTCAAGGCCGCCTTCTTCCGTGACCTGATCTTGACTGCTGAACAATTTCAAAGCGTGAAGGAGCAACGACGTAAACGGAATTGTTGAGCTAAACCGCTCCGACTCCGAGAGATCAGCTGGCTCAGAACCACGCAAATTGGCGTAGTGGATCAGTGCTTCATCAAGGCTGAACGACGACGTCATACCGTGCCCCTGTGCATCGGAGCCTGGCTCGGTGGCTGCATGTTCAGCGAAAGCACTGCGCAGGTCGTCAAAGCTGCTCACTCGAAGCCAAGACCACTCAGTATCGAACAGCCGGTCGCGCAATTTTGAGTTGCCGCGTGCGAGTGGTCCCTGAACGTAGGTATCCATTTCGGCGCATGCTTCCCAGACTCGGGCAAAGCAGTTGCGGTCTATTTCCGAGGAAAGGCAACTCATCAATCTGGCTTTGACGATGTCGACAGGCTGAAGTTGCTGGCCACGCGTGTTCATGATCTCGAAGTACCGATTGAAGTCGGTGCTCTCTGGCAACGAAGCTCGGACAAGGTGTACACGGTGAAGTAGAAACTCGGTGAAACGAGGACGGTCGTCACTTGCGACGCGCTGATCCATGTATTGCTGGATGATGTTGTATCCCTGCTGGATCCCCGTGTCCTCCATGCTCCCCGAAATGGTGGCTGCCGGCCCCCCGTCGATACGTCTGAGTGCTTCGCTTGAGCGCGGGCGAGATTCATACCGGAGACGCGAAATGTGGTTACGAAAGTGACGTTCGGAGCTAGGGCCAACGTGTGAGAGAAACGAGAGCAGCAGGTACAACGTGGTTAGCCGTTGTTGTCCGTCGATTACCTCGTACTCAACGAGTTCTTTAGTGCGTGTGGTTACTACGAGGTTGCCGAGAAAGTAGCTGTCGGCATTCTGTGCCACAGCATCACATACGTCGCTGATGAGCTGTTCGATCTGCTCGGCTCGCCACGCATAGCTACGTTGATAAACGGGCACGCTGTATGCTGATCCGCTCTCGTCAAACAATTGAGCGACGGTGCAGAGCTCAGGTGTAAGTGCTTCGTAAGGCATCAGATGGTGATCCCGTTCAATAGTGCGAAGAGTTCTAATTCATGAGTCTCACTATGCTGGTTGCCTGTCGCACCAAAGCGTTGGACGACGCGCCAGTCAAGGGAGTTGTGGAAGACGGGGAACGGCGAAGCTACGTCGCCCTTCCCATACCCAGCGTTATTGATTGATTCCCGGACAACTCGAAGGCGGCTGACTCGTATATCAAATGCCCAAGCGAAGAGGCGCTGGTCCGCGACCTCGAGGTCATCCTCGGAAAACCTATTAATGTAATACAACATTGCCGCAAGATGCAGTTCAGTGACCTTGCGATATCGGCTCTTTTCGAGCACGTTTCCAAACGTAAGCGGATCGTTCTCACTCTTATATAAGGATTGGATCGGGAACGGTCTGTTTTTCAGCCGCTGCAACTCGTGAACCATGAAGGCCACCATCTCAAAGAACGGACGGCCAGAAGCGATCGGAACATCAAGTTGGAATCGACTGTGTTTGGCATCGCGCTCGTCCTTGTCGCTGAGAGTGTGCTGCCAACTGTTCAGAATAGGAATGACACTCTGAGCCGCGAGATGGTACTTGGCGGCAGGTGGGAGCGAAGCGGACCCGCTGAGGCCTTTAAACATGCTGATGTTATGGCTCGTGAATTCAGGTGCGCTCTCTCCGAGTGACCACTTGCGGATGCGATACAAATACGAGGAGAAGAGTTCGTTCAATGCCTTATCACCGGCAAATTCCCATTCTTCAACAATGGCCGATTTTGATGCGTCACTCTCTCCACGCATTTCGCGCAGATGATGCGCTTTCAGGAGGTCATGCGGAGCAAGCGGTTTGCCCCGGTAATTCTGCGAATCGAAGACCCTGAAAGCCTCGTCGACGTCATTTGTAACCACGCGAACTACCTGACAACTGTCACGAATAAACGAAGCAAGTGCCTGACGTTTCTCGGGGGTCAGTGGTTTCACAGCTTCTCGCAGATGCCGCCAAACCTCTGAGATCGGCGTCGAATTTCCGTCGAAAGACTCAATCAATTGTTGTTCTTCAAGGATACGGAGGAGCATCCGTAACGTTAGTAGGCGTTGCTGACCGTCAACGATGTTGAATTGTCGTTCCTCTTTATGCAGGATCACTGCTCCGAGGACATACGGAGGGGTCTTGTGTTCGGCGGTGAGTTGGCTACTCTGTTGCGCATCTTGGATATCAAAAAGGAGTTGCCGCGCGATGTCAGGAGTCCACGCATACGGACGCTGATAGTTCGGGACGCGGAGTGGCTCGTCCAGTAAATCGCCAATCGAAACGGCGGCCACATCTTGCTTACTGATTGCCACGTACAAACCTTCTTCATTGAATCGTTCGGGGAATCATGCCGCTGTTTTGTGAGCAGCGTCGGGTAAATTAGCCGAAGTTTTCATCATAATAGGTCTGCTCGTATTCCACTGGAACTGGTGATCCAGGGAGAACTCATGCGTTCGATGTTGCATCACTCGGACCAGTGAAAAGCGATGTCTAAAACATCGGCTTCGGGCCTCACAGGAGAGGTATGGAAAATGCATATACGTGGCCAACGTTTCATTCTCGAAATGGCATACAGCGTTCTCCGTCGTCGCGCGTTTGAAGACTTCTGCAGGAGTAGCTAGGCGACAATCCGCATGTGGTTTCTAGCATGAAAATGACATTCACCCAATCAGCCAGCAACCGGGCGCACCAGCGTAGAAAAACCACGAGTCCGCTGGCGAAAATATCCGAAGCAATCCATATACGGACGACGCCTTCTCCGTACGCGGCGCCCCGCCCCGAACAACAAAAACGTCCGGGCTACGCCAGAACCGTCGACCCGCGGACCATGAGCGAGCTGTCCAGTGTCAGCAGTGGCGTTTCGAGGTCTTCGCCGTTGATGAGCTTGAGCAATTGCTCGGCGGCGCGCCGGCCCAGCAGCTCCGCGGGCAGATTCACGCTGGTCAGTCCCGGGTTGCTGTTGGCGGAGTACGGCAGGTCGTCGAAGCCGGTGACAGCAAGCTCGCCGGGGATCGAGATCCCTGCCACGCGGGCCTCCTGCAGCACGCCGTAGGCGTGGGTGTCGGTGGCGCAGACCACCGCGGTGATTCCGGCCCGCTTCCATTCCGGCCAGGCCTTCGCGAAGGCGTCCGCTGCCAGGCCCACGTCGATCGTCGTGGCAGTCTGGGCGCCGTCGGGCACGATCATCCCCAGCGAGGCGGCCGCCTCGAGGAAGGCGATCCTGCGAAGCTCGAATGTCGTTGTCCCGGTGATGCCGTCCAGGTAGGCAACCTTGGTGTGGCCCGCCGCGGCGAGGTGGGCGGCCAGGTCGCGGGCGCCCTGGGCGACGTCGAGGTTCACGGCCGGGACATCTTCCCCGAAGCCGGGGGCATCGAGCAAAACCAGGGGGCCGGTGGCCGAAAGCTCTTCAAGGAACGACGGATCCGGGGCGTCGACCAGCAGGCCCGCGGGGCGGAGCCCCAGCAGTCGCCGGGTATCCGCCGCACTGGGCAGCTGGCCCGCGTCGGTGACCGAAAGCAGCAGCTGGTAATTCGATCCGAGCGCGCTGCGCACCCCCGCGATGACCTTGGCGAAGAACGGGTTGGAGATATCGGGTGCCACCATGATGATGGTGGTGCTGACGCCGCGGGAGAGCGAGCTGCCGATTTCGTCGATGACGTACCCGAGCTTGCGGATCGAATCCAGCACCTTGGCCTCGTTGGCCGCGGAGACCCGGCCCAGGGTCTTGCCGTTGGCCACCAGTGACACCGTGGCGGTGGAAACCCCCGCATGTTCGGCCACCATTGCGGCAGTGACACGCCGTCTCATGGGCGCAGTGGTGCGCGGCAAATCCGTGGAATCCATGGCCTTAATCCTAGTCGAGACGGTGCTTCTTTGTGTCGTAACGCGTTAAGCGTTTGACCTGATGATATGCGCGGGGCACGTTAAGCGTTTGACGCAAGTGCGGAAAAGGTGCCAGACTTCCATTGAAACCCCCGTTCCTGTTTCGTGTCCCAGGGCACAGCAGTTCCCCCAAAGATGTGGAGAAAACCATGGGCGAACCCTCAGTGGAAGCCGCGCCGCGCAAGATCATCCTTGACTGCGATCCCGGCCATGACGATGCAGTTGCCATCCTTCTGGCACACGGCAGTCCGGCCATCGAGCTGCTTGCCGTGACCACGGTCGTCGGCAACCAGACCCTGGAAAAGGTCACCAAGAACGCCCTCGCTGTGGGCACCATCGCGGGCATCACCGGCGTCCCGTTCGCCGCCGGTTGTGCACGGCCCCTGGTGCGCACCATTGAGAACGCCCCGGACATCCACGGCGAATCCGGCATGGACGGACCGGCGCAGCCCGAGTCCACCATCGAGTTGGACCCGCGCCACGCGGTGGACCTGATCATCGAGACCGTCATGGCCCACGAGCCGGGAACCGTCACCCTGGTGCCGACCGGCGGCCTGACCAACATTGCGCTGGCGGCCCGCAAGGAGCCCCGCATCGTTGAGCGCGTGAAGGAAGTCGTCCTCATGGGCGGCGGCTACCACGTGGGCAACTGGAGCGCCGTCGCCGAATTCAACATCATTATCGACCCCGAGGCCGCACACATCGTCTTCAACGAGAAGTGGCCGGTTGTCATGGTCGGGCTCGACCTGACCCACCAGGCGCTGGCGACCGACGAGGTCGTCGCGCAGATCGAGGCAGTGGGCACCGGCCCGGCCAAGTTCGTGCGCGAACTCATGGACTTCTTCAAGGCGACCTACAAGGACGCCCAGGGCTTCGACTTCCCGCCGGTGCACGATCCGTGCGCCGTCGCCTACGTGATCGACCCGAGCATCGTCTCCACCCGCAAGGTACCCGTCGACATCGAGTTGCAGGGCACACTGACCCTGGGCATGACGGTCGCGGACTTCCGCGCCCCGGCCCCGGCCGACTGCCACACCTCGGTGGCCGTGGACCTTGACCACAAGCGCTTCTGGGACCTGGTCACCGACGCACTCGTGCGCATCGGTGAGGTCGAGGTCAAGGCCGAAGTTGAGGTCGCGGTCGCATGAGCACCATGATCGACAAGGGCACCATGACCCGCGGCGGCACCGCCGCCCTCACCGCGGCCCTGCTGACGGCCTGCGTGGCCTTCCAGCTCAACGCCTCCATGCTCAGCCCCGCGCTGGTCACCATGGGCGAGGAACTGAACACCAACCAGGCCGCGATCGGCCTGTCGCAGACCTGGTTCTTCACCACCGCAGCACTCTTCTCCCTGTTCCTGCCGCGTCTTTCCGACGTCGTGGGCCGCAAGCGCATCCTGGTCATCATGATGCTCATGACCGCCGTCGGCTCCGTTGTCGCGGCGCTGGCCCCGAACATCGGCTGGCTGTTCGCCGGACGCATCATCCAGGGCATCTCCGGACCCACGGTCCCGTTGTGCCTGCTGATGCTGCGCAGCGCGGTTCCGAACCCGAAGCGCTACGGCGCGCTGATGGGCCTCATCCTGGCCGTCAACGGCGGCGTCGCCGGCGTTGACTCCTTCCTGGGTGGCTACCTCGCCGAGAACCACGGATTCCGTTCGATCTTCTGGTTCATGGTGGTCCTGGCCGTTCTTGCGGCCCTGGCCGTCGCACTGCTGACCCCCGAGTCCAAGCCGCAGGCCGGCACCTCGATGGACTGGCGCGGCGTCTTCTTCATTGTCGTCGCCGTCGGCGCACTGCTGACCGCGCTCAACGAAGCCTCCAAGCTTGTCAGCGGCATGTCCTCCCAAACATTGCTGCTGTCCTTGGTCCTGCTTGCAGTTGCCGCCGCGGCGTTCTACGGGTTCTGGACCACCGAGAAGCGCGTGGCCGAGCCGATGGTGCAGATCGAGCACCTGCGCCAGCGCGCCACCTGGGCGCCGCTGCTGACCACCACGCTGACCATGACCGGCATCTTCGCGGTCATCAACGGAATTGTCCCGGCCTACGTTCAGGCCGCGGCACCCGGATTCGGCGTCGGCCCGACGCAGACCGCACTGCTGATCCTCACCCCGTACGCGTTGCTGGGCTGGGTCTTCGGCCCGATCAGCGGCCGTCTGGCGCCGGTGTTCGGCTACAACAAGGTGCTCCGCGTCGGCATGCTCGGCAGCATTGCCGCCCTGCTGATCATCGTGTTCTTCGGCCTGGATTCCCTGCCGATGATGATCGCCGGAACGGCACTGCTGGGCATCATGTACGCCGGCACGGCCAACATCATGCTCAACGGCCTTGGCGTGGTCCTCTCGCCCAAGGGCAACCCCGGCTTCCTGCCGGGCATGAATGCGGGCGCCTTCAACCTCGGCGCCGGCCTGAGCTTCCTTGTGCTGCCTGCGGTGCTTGTGGGAACCTCTAACCTGGGCGAACGCACCTCCTACTTCACGGTGGTCATGGTCGGCCTTGTTATTACGGTCGCGGCGTTTGCCGCATCGCTCTTGATCCCGAAACCAGTTGACGCAGAGGTGCAGTAATTGAACCAGCAAACCCCCAGCAATGAAACAGGCCGGATCGTGGTGGTCGGCTCGCTCAATGCGGACCTGACCATCTACACCGAGCGGCTCCCGCAACCGGGGGAGACCCTGCATGGCGAGGGCTTCACCGTGAACCCGGGTGGAAAGAGCGCCAACCAGGCGGTCGCCGCGGGCCTTCTCGGCGGTGCTGTTTCGCTGGTGGGTGCCGTTGGCCAGGATTCCAACGGCGACATGCTGCTGGCTTCCTGCTCGGCGGCCGGCGTGGATGTCACGCAGGTGAACCGGGTTGCAGGTGTCGAGACCGGCGTCGCCGTGGTGACGGTCGACGCGCACGGCGAGAACAGCATCGTCATCTCCGCGGGAGCCAACGGAACGCTGCGCCCCTCCGACGTGGCCGCCGCACAGGCCGCCTTCGACGGACCCTCGGTGGTCTGCCTGTGCCTCGAGGTAGGGCTGGACACTGTCCAGGCTGCAGCGCAGGCCGGGCACGATGCCGGCGCAACCGTGCTGCTGAACCTTTCCCCGTACGCCCCGGTTGCGGCGGAGCTTGCGTCCCTTGCGGACGTGTTGCTGGTCAACGCGCACGAGGCCTCGCAGTTCCTGGGCGGGGAAGAAATTCCCGCGCCGGATGCGCCGACCTCCGACTGGGAGCCGGTGCTCGAGCACTTCGCGGCACGCGGGCTTGACCGCGCGGTCGTGACACTCGGGGCCAACGGCTCTGTCGTCCTTGACGGCATGGCCGGCTCCGAGGGCAGGGTTGTCCGCATCGCACCCACGAAGGTCGATGCGATCGACACGACCGGCGCCGGAGATGCCTTCACCGGCGCCCTGGCGGCACGCCTTGCCGCGGGCGACTCGCTGTACACCGCGGCAGCCTTCGCCTCGGTGAGCGCCGCGTTGGCTGCAACAAAGAAGGGCACGCAGGCCGCGTACCCCGATGAAGCCGGCGTGAACGCAGTGCTCGGCAACAGGCAGTAGTTTTCCCGGGGCCGCGGCCCCGAACCAAACGGTCGTCGCAACATCCGCATTCGCGGTGTTGCGACGGCCGTTTTCGTTTTCCCGGACACTGCCCGCTTGCCACATGCTGCCCGGCCCGCCGACGGGGTCGAAAATCTCCAATTCCGGGCCGCCTGACACCCGGCTACGACGAACTCTTCTTGATGTTGATTCGGTATTGCGATCGTCATCCGGATGCAAGGAAACTTCCGAGTCAGGCCGGAAATTGGGTTCCCCAGGATTGGAGCGAATCTGCATCGAGTTGCGAAATAGTACAAATCTGCGATAATTGAAGATCGACGAGTTGGTTTCTAGAAGAAAACAAGTGCCTTGGATTGTGTCCAAGTGCCACCAGATACCTAGTACAAACCGCTTGGCGTGATCAGCTGGCCCGGGATGCCTTTACTTGTGTCGATATCGACGGCGAGAAATCCTATGGCTACGTTGCCAGCTGAACGGAACTGCGCGGCATCAAGCCGGACCGAGGGGTCTGCGAAGATGCCTGGTGCAAGGTTCCGGATGTTCGAGGCGGCATTTTCGCCGTTTGCGGAGCTGTCATGGCTCCGGACGCGGCTCGCTTTAAACACCAGGCGAACCGCCCTCACGGGCTGGTTCGCACCGCAACACACGGGGACAGGTGTCCAAGAAATTTTATGGACACGCCCGATCGGCAGGTCTACGGGAACCCGACCCCGCAGGCTTCGCCGCATATTTGAGAGGACGATTCACAAATGACTCCAGGCCACGAAACATTGGTTATTACCGCCTTTTCGATGATCGCGATGCTCAGCGTCGTGACGTTCGCAATGGTTGCCCGCTACCGCAAGGCGCACTCGCTGGGCGAAGACGCCGGCCGGTCCGAGCAGGCATAACAAGTAGTAGTTTTACGGCAAGGCGTATGGGGCGGTCCGAAAGGGCCGCCCCTCGTTGTGTCTTCGGGGATATGGTCCATGCCGATGTTCGGTGCCAAAGGGTGTCGGCCGACCTGCGCCGGATCGCACTCGTTGCCTGGCGGGCCCGCCCTCCACCGGAATCACCGGTTGTCGCAGAGCCTCCTTCGGGGCAGGGAATAAGGCGGCGCACCGGAAAGCCCAAGAAGATTGTGAAAAACCGTGGCGCTCTGGAGGTGGCATCCGTTAGGGGATATGCTCCGATCACCACGAAAGCCTGCGACTACTGGGTATTCACTGCGAAGCGGGTCGTCGCGGACTGCTGGGGGTTCTGTGCAACAACTTTGTGACTCGAGCTTTCCCTTGAGAAGGAAATAGACCAATGTCAGCTAATCCCACGTCTTCACAGCAGCACAGCATCGCGGAGAAAGCCTCTTGGCTGCCGCTGATCGTTGTGGTGCTTACCCAGATCCAAGCCTCGTTCGCGGTGAACGCGCTGACCGTCTCCATGGCGGGCATCACCACCGACCTTGACACCCCGGCAACCTCCGTCGGTACGGCGATCACCGCCGGCACCTTCTCCATGGCCGCCTTCATCCTGCTGGGCGCAAAGATCGGAGCCCGCTTCGGAACCCGAAAGGTCTTCCAGATCGCGGTGGCGATCCACGCCGCGGCCATGGCCTGCGTGGCGCTGAGCCTTAGCCCTGCGATGCTCTTTATCGCACAGGCTTCTTCCGGTGCCGTGATTGCACTGATCGCACCGGCACTGACCGTCTTCATCGCCACCAACTACAAGGACGCCCAACAGGCCAAGGCCATCGGCTTGCTGGCCGCGGCGATCCCGGCGGCCGGCGTGCTGGCGTTGCTGCTCGCAGGCTGGTTTGCCACCACCATCGGCTGGCGCTACTCGTTCGGCCTCATGGTCGTCCTCGGCGCGATCAACTTGCTGCTGAGCTTCAAGCTCAAGACGATCCCGGCTCAGCCCGCACTGAAGATCGACTGGACCGGCGCCATCATCGCCGCCGTTTCCATCATCTTCCTCAGCTTCGGGTTCAGCGGACTGTCCGGCTGGGGTGTCTGGTTCGCCACCGAGCAAGCGCCGTTCAACATCATGGGTCTCTCGCCGGCCCCGCTGCTCATCCTGCTTGGCCTGATCGGCGGCCAGGTCTTCTTCTCCTGGATCCGCAAGCGCCAGGACGCCAAATTGCCGCGCATCTTCGATCTGCGGGTGCTGGCATCCAGCTCGGAACTGGCCATCACCGCCTGCATGTCCATCATGCTTTTCGTGGGAACGGCCGCAAACTTCCTGATCCCGCTGTACATGCAGATGGTGCAGGGGCGAAGCGGCATTGAAACCTCGTTCTCGCTGATTCCCTACACGTTGAGCATCTTCCTGGCCAGCACGTTCGTGGCGTTCCTCTACGACAAGTTCCCACCGAGCCTCATCGCGCGGACGGGGTTCGTGGTTGTCGCCGGGGCCCTGTGCCTGATCGCCTTCACCATCCGCAACGACTGGGGCCAGCTCTTCGTGGTCTTTGGCCTGGTCCTGCTGGGCCTGGGGCAGGGCGCCATCGTCGCGCTGGTCTTCAACACGCTGCTCAGCTCCGTGCCGAAGCCGCTGGCTGGCGACGTGGGCGCCTGGCGCGGCTTGGTGCACAACCTCTCGGGCTCCGTGGGCATCGCGGTTGCCAGCGCCTTCGCCGTGGGGATGCTCGCCTCGCTGATAGCCTCCGGAGCCGCAGCGCACCCGGAAGTGTCCGACCAATTGATCTCCAAGGTCAACATCAGCAACGCTGACTTCATGACCAACGCGCAGCTCGAGGCGGCCATCGGGGAACGCGCCGGCAGCCCCGAGGAGCTGGCCGCGGCCGTGGAGGTCAACGCCGACGCCCGACTCCGTTCCCTGCAGCTCTCGCTGCTGGGGCTCGCCGGGTTGGCCCTGCTGGCCATCGTCCCGGCCGGGCGCATGCCCAAGCGGCTGCAGGGCGAACTGCCCGAACAGATGGAACCAGACGACCCCGACGCGCTTGACCTCGACAGCCCGGTGGCACCAAAGGAGAACCAGTGAACTTCGACGCGTACAAACTGATCCCCGGCGACTTCTCGCCGGTGCCATCGCTGCACGCCGGCGACCCGGTCATCGACTGGGTGGACGCGTTTGCCGGGGTCGAGGCCGTGGCCGTGCTGGTGGGCAGCGACGGCGACGTCCCCGCCGAGCTGGGCCTGGACCGGGAGGCGCTCGCCCGGGCCGGGTTCACCGGTGCGGCCGGCGGCACGCTGCTTGTCCCGACCGGGGACGGGCCCCTGTTGGTTGCCGTGGGCGCGGGAGCGCTCGCCGAGCTTGACCAGCACGCACTGCGCGATGCCGCGGCCAACGCAACCCGTGCGACCAAGGGGAAGTCCCGGTTCGGGCTGCGCATCCCGGACACGGAACTGGACGCCGAAACCCTGGGCCGCGTCGTCGCCGAGGGCGTCCTGCTGGCCCGCTACGCCTTCACCCCGCTGAAAAACGGCGGGGCCTTCACGCCGCTGGAACTCGTGCAGGTGTGCGCGGAGGGAACGGACCCGGTCCAGGCCGCGGACGGCACCGGGATCGGGCGGATCAATGCCCGAGCCACAAACATCGCCCGAGACCTGTGCAACGCCCCGCCCAGCCACCTGACCGCCGTCGCCCTGGCGGAGGTGGCCAGGGAACTCGGGGAGCGCTTCGGGTTCGAGGTGCAGGAATTCGACCGCGAGGAACTCATCGCGATGCGCTGCGGCGGCCTCCTCGGGGTCAACGCGGGCAGCGCGCAGGAGCCGCGCATGATCAAGCTCCACTACGCGCCCCCGGCCAAGGCCACGGGCCACCTGGGGCTGGTCGGCAAGGGCATCATGTACGACTCGGGCGGGGTGAGCCTGAAGCCCAGCGACCCGATGCACCTGCTCATGAAGATGGACATGGGTGGGGCCGCCTCGGTGCTTGCCACGTTCACCGCGCTGCGCGACCTCGGCGCCGGCGCGGAGGTCACCGGCTTCCTGATGTGCACCGACAACATGCCCGACGGCTCCGCCTACAAGCTCGGGGACGTGCTGACCACCCGCAGCGGGCTGACCATCGAGGTCAAGAACACCGACGCCGAGGGCCGCCTGGTCATGTGCGACGGGTTGACCCTGGCCCTCGAGGACGAGGTGGACGTGGTGGTGGACATCGCCACGCTCACCGGTGCGGCGCTGATGGCCCTGGGCCAGCTCACCGCGGCCCTGCTGGGCAACAACCAGGCCCTCGTCGATGCCGTGCGCACCAGCGCCGCGAGCACCGACGAGCAGGTGTGGCAGTTGCCGCTGGAGCGCAAGTACCGCAAGCAGCTGGACTCGGACATCGCCGACATCTCCAACCTCGGCGGGAAGTACGCGGGGGCTACCACTGCCGCCCTGTTCCTGGAGGCGTTCGTGGGCGATACCCCGTGGGCACACCTGGACATCGCCGGCACCATGCAGTCGGACACCGACGACGTATGGCGCTCCAAGGGCGCGACGGGCTTCGGCACCAGGACGCTGATCGACCTGGCGCAGAACTTCTCGCGCCGCTGAGCCCGGGGGAGCGGCGCTTCCCCGGGACACGTGCCGGCCGGTGCGCCGTACCCGCAGGACGCGGGTACGGCGCACCTTCCATGGAACGGCCGGAGGACGAACTTCGATGCACGAAAACACGCACGGGTCCATGTCTGCAGGCAGTACCTGATGGAACTCCGCGGCGCTGGATAGGATTGACGTGGATGTGTAGCCAGACCGGGTCTGGCTTGAAGCGATGTGTTTTGCCCGACC
The DNA here is from genome assembly GCF_044756805.1 of Paeniglutamicibacter sp. NPDC091659. Taxonomy (NCBI): domain Bacteria; kingdom Bacillati; phylum Actinomycetota; class Actinomycetes; order Micrococcales; family Micrococcaceae; genus Paeniglutamicibacter; species Paeniglutamicibacter sp. NPDC091659. The sequence goes on along the minus strand of NZ_JBIVTO010000010.1, from coordinate 122,365 downwards.
GAAGGAATGATCATGTCCAACCACGCAGCGTCAACAGCATGGAAGCAGTTCTGGGAGCGGGGCGGCTGGTGGAAGGGCGTCGTTCTTGCGGCCGCCTATTACGGGCTGTACCAGCTCGGCGGGTTGGGAATCAGCGCGATCGCTGCCCCGATGCTGACCGATCCCAATAGCCCCGAATTCATTGTCTTTGCCTACGTGCTGCCGATCGCGTTCGGCGGGCTGCTGCTGGTGCTGTTCGCGCTCTCGCTGGGGTGGCTGAAGGAGCTCTTCGCCCGCCAGCCCATCCGCGGCGGCAAATGGATGTGGATAGCCGTCGTCCTCGTCCTGGGCTTCAACATCCTGCGGTTCGCCACCATCGACTACAGCGCCGCGGGTTTCGCCAAGGTCGCTGTCTGGCTGCTCGCAGGACTGCTCATCGGCTTCGCCGAGGAGACCCTGACGCGCGGCTTCGTGGTCAACCTGATGCGCAAGGCGGGGCACCCCGAGATCGCCGTGGCGGTCGTGTCGGCCGCCGTGTTCTCGGCGCTGCACGCAGGAAACCTGCTTAGCGGACAGGCCGTCTTCACCACGCTCGTGCAGCTCCTGTACACCTTCGGCTTCGGGATCTGCATGTACCTGGCACTGCGCGCAACTGGCAACCTGATCTGGCCGGTTCTCCTGCACGCCAGCACCGATCCCAGCATCTTCCTGCAAACGGCTCACCCCGCAGGAGGGGCCCTGACCGCGATCGCCAGCCTGGGAAACATGCCGGTCATCGCCTTCGGGCTCATCGCCATCATTTTCATCCGCGGACGCGTCGCCCAAAGCGACGGGCTCAAGATCGAGAACCCCGTTCTCGGCTAGTTCCCCGGCGGGAGTTGCACCGCGTGGCGAACGAGGACCTTGTATTAGGACCCGTCAGGAATCCAACAGGTAGCCCAGACCGCCCGAAAAATAGAACGCGAAGCCCAGGGCGACGAGCACGCTGATGCACAGCACGGTGATCCGGAGTTTCTTGGCTTCATCCATGCGCCCATGCTAGCTTCAATCCGGATTCCAGCAGGTCAACCGCGCTGCCCGAACGGCACCCGGGGCTTCGTCCGGGCTCGCGGCACCGGAATCCTGTGCCTCGAACCGCGGATGGGAACGCGAGCCAGTCACCGCAAATTCGGGCCTCCTCACCGAGCAACCCCGCCCGGGGCCGGTCCCGCGGCCGATTCTGGTCCGAATGTGACGCGACCACCGGATAAAGTGGCGCCGATGACACCTTGCAACATGTGTCAAACATCCTAGGAAGGGCAGCCGTGCACGATCGGATCCATCACTCCAAGTTCCTTGACCTCCTGATGTCGGCCGAGCAGGCCGCCGCCCTGGTGAAGCCGGGGATGACGGTGGCCATGAGCGGCTTCACCGGCGCCGGCTACCCCAAGGCCGTCCCCGGGGCGCTCGCCGGGCTCATGGAGGCCGAGCACGCCGCGGGCCGCGACTTCAAGATCAACGTGCTCACCGGCGCCTCCACGGCCCCGGAGCTGGACGGCGTGCTGGCCCGCGCCGGCGGCATGGAGCTGCGCCTGCCCTACATGTCGGATCCGGACCTGCGCCGCCGCATCAACGCCGGCGAGATGGAGTACATGGACATCCACCTGTCCCACGTCGCCCAGCACGCCTGGTTCGGCTTCTACGGCAAGATCGACCTGGCGATCATCGAGGTCGTGGGCGTGACCGAGGACGGCAGGCTGATCCCGTCCTCCTCCGTGGGCAACAACAAGACCTGGCTGGACATGGCCGACAAGGTCATCATCGAGGTCAACTCGGAGCAGTCCACAGCCATGGAGGGCATGCACGACATCTACTACGGCACCGCGCTGCCCCCGCACCGCAAGCCGATCGAGCTGACCACGGCCGACCAGCGCATCGGCGAGCCCTACCTGCGCGTGGACCCGGCCAAGATCGTCGGCGTCGTGGAAACCAGCGCACCGGACCGGCTGAGCCCGTTCGCCCCGGTCGACGAGACCTCCACGCAGATCGCGGACCACCTGCTCGACTTCCTGGACCACGAGATCCGCGCCGGGCGCCTCACCGACAAGCTGCTGCCGCTGCAGTCCGGCGTCGGCAACATCGCCAACGCCGTGCTGGCCGGCCTGGCCCGCGGCTGCTACAAGGGCCTGCAGGCCTACACCGAGGTCATCCAGGACGGCATGCTGTCCCTGCTCAAGGACGGCACGCTCGACTTCGCCTCTGCCACCTCCTTCTCGCTGTCTTCCGACGGCATCGACGAGTTCAACGCGCACGTCGACTTCTACCGCGAGCGCATCCTGCTGCGCACCCAGGAAATCTCCAACCACCCGGAGCTCGTGCGCCGGCTGGGCTGCATCGCACTGAACGGCATGATCGAGGCCGACATCTACGGCAACGTGAACTCCACCAACGTGGTCGGCTCGCACGTCATGAACGGCATCGGCGGCTCGGGCGACTTCGCCCGCAACGGCTACCTCTCGGTCTTCATGTCCCCGTCGACGGCCAAGGGCGGGAAGATCTCCGGCATTGTCCCGATGGCCAGCCACGTGGACCACACCGAGCACGACACCATGATCCTGATTACCGAGCAGGGACTGGCCGACCTGCGCGGTCTTTCCCCGAAGATGCGCGCCCAGGTGGTCATCGACAAGTGCGCCCACCCGGAGTACCGCCCGATGCTGCAGGACTACTTCGACCGTGCGCGAGTGGGCAGCTACGGCAAGCACACCCCGCACCTGCTGACCGAATCGCTCGGCTGGCACCAGCGCTACATCGACAGCGGCGACATGCGCCCGGGGTCCGCTTCGGCCTAGCCGACGGATCCGGGCAACGGAGCTAGGGCCGCGCGCCCACGCCCGTCACCGAGAACACTGCGCCTTGCGGGTCCGCGAGGACCAGGGTCATGCCCGGAGGGGTCTTGAACGCCGGAGTGAGGGCGCGCCCGCCGAGCCCGGCGGCGTGGTTCGCCGTGGCTTCGGCGTCGGCGACCCAGAAGTTCGGGGTCCACCGCGCCGGGCCGTCACCGGCGACCATGACGGCCACCACCTCGCGAGAGACCGGCTGCTCCGGCTCGCCGCCCACGTAGCCCGGGAGCCGGAAAAGCATGGCAGCCCCGGCCCCCGCGCCAAAGCTCTGGGTGGTCCAGCCGTAGACCGCCGCATAGAACGCCGCCGCGGAGATGGGGTCGGGGGTGGAAAGCTGGCTCATCGCCCAGGCCCCCGGCTCGTTGACCAGCCGGGCCCCGACGCGGTCGCCGGCCTCCCACAGCCCGTGGACGGCCCCGGAGGGATCCGCAACCACGGCCGCGCGGCCGGCCGGTGCGGCGTCGAAGGGGCCGGCGAGCACGGTGCCGCCCGCCCGCACGACGGCCTCGGCCGAGGCATCGGCATTGTCGACGGCGATCGAGGTCAGCCACGCAACGGGGACCTCCGGGGCGGGCTGCGAGGCGATGCCCGCCACATCGAGCCCCCGCATGCGGGCGACGTAGTAGCGTCCCTCTGAGCCTTCTCCGCCGAGCGGCCCGGGACCGGACGGCTGCCAGTCGAACAGGGAATCGTAGAAGGCCAGTGCGGCGTCCACGTCGGATTGATACGTTTCCACCCAGCACGGCACGCCGGCGGGATAGGAATTTCGTTGGCTCATGACGGCACCTCGGGTCGCGACGGTCGTAGTCGACAACCCTACGCCCGGCCCAAACCGCCGGGCAACGGGTGGAAGGGCCGGCTCCCTGTCGGGATCCGGCCCTTCCAAGGTTCCTGCCTCCAGACAGGTAGGGGCTTAGGCGGAAACGGCGTTGCCCTGGTCCGGGCCAAGGACCAGCGGCTGTGCGGTCGGCAGCACGACGTTCGGCTGCGCGGGAACCAACGGATCCATGCCCATGCGGGTGCGGTACCAGGAGGATTCGGTGGCAACCCAGATGGTCATCGGCAGGCCGGTGAACCACCCGGTGTACTCCTGCTCCGGGGTCCACTTTGCCGAGCGCTCGTAGTAGCTCCAGGAAGCCTCGTTGCGGTTGTCGATGACCGTAATGGGGGTTCCGCCCATGGAGAGGGCATAGGTGAGTCGGGAATCGGCCATGTGCTGGCGGATTCCCAGACGGCGGTAGGCGGGGTGGACGAACATTCCGCCGAGCTCCAGCGGGCGTTCGACCTGGGTGGGTGCCGTCACCGAGGTGTGCACGATTCCCACGCCCACGCGGGTGCCTTCGTGCAGGGCGGTGACGACGAATTCGGCATGGTCCATGCGCTCGTGCCAGCGGGCATCGGGCGTGTGGCAGAGTGCGGACAGGGCATCGCGCTCGGCGCCCATGGGCGGAGCGTAAGACAGGGAGTACTCAATGGTTGGAAGCACTGGGAGCGGTCCTCTAAGTGAAAAAGAGCGAACGAAAGAAGGGGTTCCCGGGATTACGCCGGGCCGGTTCTTTGGCCGGTAGGGGACCGATGCCGGCGGCTCCCGGCAGCTTCCTTGTAGGGCCCAGTTTTTGGGCGTCGTGGAAACGACAAAAGAAATTATTACCCGAGCGTAGGCCTCTTGTAAACACGGCTCGAAAGAGCCAAGCCGGTGGACAAATTCCAACGGCCTCGCACGACGTTTTGAAACCCCGAAAATCCCCGAATTCACGGGGTTTTTGGAGCCTGTGAAGATGTCGGGGTGCGGGCGGTGTTTTACGGAAAATTCATGCGCCGGTTTCCGGCGGTTTCCGGGCCCGCCGGGCCGGTTTTTGGGTGAGGCGGTTCAAGGTCGAAGTGCTTGGCCCGCGCGTTGAAGTCCGGGGTCGGATCGGCCCCGTCGATTTGGTGTGCACCTCACACCTCGGCTAACCTTGTGAGGTACGCCCCCGCGGGGCGGATCAATCGGTTCTTTAGCTCAGTTGGTTAGAGCGCTCGCCTCACACGCGAGAGGTCAGCAGTTCGAGTCTGCTAAGAACCACCAACACGGAAAACCCCCGGCTTTTGCCGGGGGTTTTCCGTTTGCCCATGGGGTGCTCGCGCCCCGACGGACCTAGTCGTCGAGCATGTCCAGGACCAGCGGCTTGACCTTGGTGCCCAGCAATTCGATGCTGCGCATCATGGTTTCGTGCGGCAGCGTCCCGTTCGAGTACTTGATGTCGACGCGTGAGAGGCCCAGCCCCTTGGCGAAGGCCGCGATCTTCTTGGCCACCGTTTCCGGGCCGCCGGCCAGGAGGGAGCCCTCCGGGGCCGCGGAAGCCTCGAAACGAATGCGGCTCGCCGGCGGCCACCCGCGCTCGGCACCCAAACGGTCCATGGTGCGCTTGTAGTGCGGCCACAGCAGATCCAGGGCCTCTTCGTCGGTGTCGGCGACCAGACCGTGGAAGTGCGCGCCGATCTTCTGCTCCGGGTGGCCGAATTCCTCGAGCGACCGCTTGTAGAGGCGGGTCAGCGGTTCAAAGGCCATGGGGGCGCCGCCGATGATGGCCAGGAAGAGCGGCAACCCGTGGCGTCCCGCCCGGACAACGGACTCGGGGCTTCCGCCCACGCCCACCCACGTGTCCAGCTTGCCGGATTCGATGGGAGGGTAAACGCTCTGGTTGCGCAATGCGGACCGGGTTTGTCCCTGCCAAGTCACGGGCTCGGACTTGCGGAGCTTGGCAAAGAGGGCGAGCTTCTCTTCAAAGAGGATCTCGTAGTCGGAGAGTTCATAGCCGAAAAGCGGGAACGACTCGATGAAGGAGCCGCGACCCAGAATAACCTCGGCGCGCCCGTTGGAGAGCGCGTCCACCGTGGCGAAACGCTCGTAGACGCGAACGGGATCGTCGGAGCTCAGGACAGTGACCGCGGAGCCCATACGGATGTTCTTGGTCACGCCGGCGATGGCGCCAAGGACGACCTCGGGTGCCGACACCGAGTAGTCGTCGCGATGGTGCTCCCCGACCCCGAAGAAGTCCAGCCCCGCGGCTTCCGCGGCCTTGGCTTCCTCGACAACGTTTCGAATGACCTCCGCCGGGTGCAACAGACGGCCTTCGGAATCCTCGGTGATGTCTCCGAATGTCTCAACGCCGATTTCAAGTTGCCGGCGCGGGGTGTGGTTTTCGCTCATGGTGCAGTGCTCGCCTTCCAAAGATTTGAATACATTTGCATCTATTTTTGCTCAACGCGGGTGGCGCGGGCGATATTCCCGGGACCCTCCCCGAAGGCCGGTGCGCGGGGCAAAATGTGAGCCAGGAAACCCGTTCGATAAATACCCAAGATACGGCTGTAAGGTGGGGGTGAAAAGGCGCAACCGACAGGAGTGAGCGTGTCTTCAGGCAAGGATCCGGACGGCGCTAAAACAGTGCCCTCCGGTGAAGACCCAAATCCACACGTCGCAAGCATCAGGCGGGTACATACGCGGGAAATGAAACTGGTGGACCCGACTGATTCAAACGTGCCCGAGGCGCCGAAACAGTCGCCTGCCCCCGGAAACCCTGCAGTGCCCGGCAGGCGCACGGCGGACCACGGGAAGCACTCGACGCCCCCGCGCCCGACGCCGAAGGCGCCCGAGCAGCCGGCAAAATTGCCTCCAGCGGTGCAAGACAAACTGAACGCCCAAACGGGTCAGGTCGGTGTGACCCCCAGCGGGGCCCCGGCCCTGCCGCCGAGGGCCAACCCCACAGCCAGACGCATGATTTCCCGCTGGCTTGCCTCGGATACGCCGCCGACCCAGGCGTTCAGCATCGTGGACAGGCTCAGGGGCACTCCCTATGCCAATCCGAAGGTCAACTCGGCGCAGGACGCCTCGGCACGCAAGACCCTGGAATTTGCGCTGGACCTGGCCGAAACGATGTTCCGCTACGGGGCCGGCGCCCTGGAGGTCGAGACAAGCGTCATCGCGGTGACTGCTGCCCTGGGCCTGCGGCACATCGACGTGGACATCACGAACCAGTCGATCAACCTGAACTTCTCCCCGCCCGAGGGCGAGGCGTACTCCATGCTGCGCGTCGTGCGCTCGTGGACCAACAACTTTGCCGGACTTACATACGTGCACCAACTGGTCTCCGACATTGTCGCCGGCGGTGTCACCCGGCAGCAGTCGGTGGACAGGCTTCGGGAAATCTCCCGGCAGCCCAAGCCCTTCCCGCGTTGGATGGTGTCCGGTGCTGCTGGCGGATTTGCCGCGGCGTTCGTTGTCTTCATTGGCGGATCCTTGGTGGGCGCCGCGATTGCATTCATCTCCTCGCTTTTGGTTGGACAGATCGCGAAGTACGCCTCACGTTGGCGCATCCCCGATTTCTTTTCCATTGCCGCATCCACCTTCGTTGTCACGGCCATCGCAGTGCTGTTCCATGCCCTGAATGCACCGATTGACCCGGCACTGGTGGTTTCCGGCGGAATCCTCCTGCTGTTGCCCTCGGCCAGGTTCGTTTCGGCGCTTCAGGATGCCATCAACGGGTTCCCCGTGACCGCGGCGGGCAGGTTCTTCTCCGCGGGGCTCAGCTACGCCGCAATCCTGACGGGCATCATGACTGCCCTGGTGATTGGCCAATTGGCCGGGGCGCCGGAGCTCGACGTGCGGACCATCGACAAGATCGCGTATCCGGGGTGGCTGCTGGTCGTCCTGGTCGCGGCGGCCGTCGTGCTGGGTGCCGTGACCGAACAGACCAGCCGAACCCTTCTGCTGCCCACCGGGGCCATAGCGCTGCTTGGCTACCTGTTGTTGCTGGGCATCCAAGCCCTGGGCGTGGGGGACCGGACGGCTCCGGCCGTGGCCGCCACATTCATCGGTTTGGCGGGCCGTATCATTGCCCACCGGATGCGTGCGCCCCAGCTGGTGCTTGCGGCCCCCGCCATCGTGTTCCTGCTGCCGGGCCTGATGATCTTCCGGTCCATGTACGGACTGGTGTTTGACGTAGAGGACATGACGGGGGCCCTGATCGACATGTTCACGGCATTCACCATCATGATGGCCATCGCCGGCGGCGTGGTCTTCGGGGACACCCTCGCGCGGCCGTTCACCGGCAGTGCCGTCAGCGGGGAACGCAGCGGCATCCGCCGACGCTAGCGCGTGCGGCTTACCGGGGGCAGCGACCAGTCAATGGGCGTTGCCCCTTGTGCTTCCAGCAGCTGGTTGGTTCGGCTGAAGGGGCGCGACCCAAAGAACCCGCGACGTGCCGAGAGTGGCGAGGGGTGTGCCGAGGCAATGATCGGGGTATCGCCCAACCGGTCGCCCAACGCCTGGGCGTCCTTGCCCCAGAGGATTGCAACCAGCGGGCCACCGCGGGCGGCAAGGGCGTCGATCGCCGCGTCGGTGACGGCTTCCCACCCGATGCCGCGGTGGGAGCCTGCTGCGCCGGCGCAGACCGAGAGCACGCGGTTCAGCAACACCACTCCCTGGGCGGCCCACGCCGAAAGGTCGCCGTGGGTCGGCGTGATTATTCCCATGTCGGTGTGCAGCTCGGCATAGATGTTCTTGAGGCTTCGGGGAAGCGGGTTTACCGTTGCCCGGGTCGAAAAGCTCAGGCCCACCGAATGCCCCGGCGTGGGGTAGGGATCCTGCCCCATGACCAGCACGCGGGCCGCTGAGAGGGGCTGCTGGAAGGCGCGCAAGATGTTCCCAGGTGCCGGAAGCACGTGCTCCCCGTTGCTTCGGCGCTTCTCCAGGGTCCTGGCGATGGCGACGAGGTTGCCTTCCACAGGGGCCAGCGCTTCGGCCCAGTCGGGGGCCACCAGGCCAGCAGCAACCGCATCGCCAAGGCCCTTGTCGAAGGGGAACCTGGTGGTGTCGGGTTGTTCGTCGGGTAGCTCAAAGAGCGTTGGTTCTCCGGTGTCCATAGCAGCCATTGTGGCCGAAACGGCCCCCCTTGTAGCAAATGACGGGCACCGGATCCGCGTTAGAATAATTACATTGAACTAATTTGTTGAGGTTCACCATGCGGGGAACTGGATTGTTGAGGGTGTGCGATGTCAACCGAGGCACTTGGGCTTGAGTTCGAGCTTGATGAATCCAGTGAATTGGACGAGCGTTCCCAGCGGATCCTTACGCTGGAGCGGCAGTGGTGGAAGTACGCCGGTGCCAAGGAGCAGGCAATTGCCCAGCTCTTTTCCATCTCCGCAACCAACTACTACCAGCTGCTGAACACCCTGATCGACACGGACGCCGCGTTGGCTTATGACCCTATGCTGGTCAAACGATTGCGTAGACTACGAACGACGAGGCACCGCGCACGTTCGGCCAAAAAGGTTGAATCAGAGGCTTGAGTGCAACGCAGGTTGAAGGTTTTGTTCTTCAACCGCGCCTGCACCCTTGTATCCGCGTGTGCCCCCAAAGCTAGACACATCACCGAGGACGGGCATGACCAACTATCCGCGCGATGAATTTGATCGCGTCCCAGAGTTCAGCAACCGCAGTGGCTCACACCGCGCCGATGGCTGGGCGGCTTCCGCATCTGCCGGTGGCGCGCGCCCGGGCCTCCGTTGGCTGATGGTCTTCGGTGCCGTTGCCCTGCTGCTCGGAGTGTTTTCCTTCACGGCATTGCCCAAGCTCCTGAACGACGGAGGTGGCAAGTCCCCGGCAAACGTGGCGGCAAGCAGCTCCGAGTCCTCGGGTTCGAAGGCTTCGGCGACGGAATCCGAAAGCTCCAAGGCCTCGGACGAGCCCTCATCCTCGGCGGAACCCAGCGAAACGGATGCCGTCCCCAGCGAAAGCGAATCGGGCCTCAGCGGAGCGGCCGACCTTTCGATGAAGGTGGGTGTCTACAACGGCGCCAAAAAGGTGGGACTTGCCGGCACCGTTCGAACCACGCTTTTGAACGCGGGATTCACCAACGTCTCGGCCGCAAACTGGAGCAAGCAGGTCACCTATTCCACGGTTTACTACCGCGACGAGGCCAGCCGCGCCACCGCCGAGCAGGCGGCCAAGGAGCTTGGAATCAGCTCGGTAGTCAAGACCACCAATATCCCGGGCAGCATTGCCGTGGTCCTGGGAAACACCTTCCGCTAAGCGCCGCATTGCGCGCTATGCTCTGGGCTAACGCGTACAGCTTGCACTCTCCATGCTTGAGTGCCAAGATTTGTATTAGCACTCACGAGTTCCGACTGCTAATTCGATCGAAGTTTCGAAGCGAATCCATGCGGTCCGGAGTCTGTGTTTGAGTGAGTCCTGGACCAGAGCAGCGAGAATGTTTCACGATCGTCCCATGACATCGGGGAACATTCGTCCGTCGCGGGCGTTGCCTCCGGTCGTAGATACGCATGAACGTCCCGAAAGGACATAGCCGCTATGGCCAAGATCATTGCATTTGATGAGGAAGCACGCCGCGGCCTTGAGCGCGGCCTGAACATTCTGGCCGACGCCGTCAAGGTAACGCTCGGCCCGCGTGGACGCAACGTCGTTCTGGAAAAGAAGTGGGGCGCCCCCACGATCACCAACGACGGTGTCTCCATCGCCAAGGAGATCGAGCTCGAGGATCCGTTCGAAAAGATCGGTGCAGAGCTCGTCAAGGAAGTTGCCAAGAAGACCGACGACGTTGCTGGCGACGGCACCACCACCGCCACCGTCCTGGCCCAGGCACTGGTCAAGGAAGGCCTGCGCAACGTTGCCGCCGGCGCCGACCCGCTGTCCCTGAAGCGCGGCATCGAGAAGGCCGTCGAGGCCGTCACCGTCGAGCTGCTGGCTTCCGCCAAGGAAATCGAAACCAAGGAAGAGATCGCGGCCACCGCCTCGATCTCCGCCGGTGATGAAGAAATCGGCGCACTGATCGCCGAGGCACTGGACAAGGTCGGCAAGGAAGGTGTCATCACCGTCGAGGAGTCGAACACCTTCGGTCTCGAGCTTGAGCTCACCGAGGGCATGCGCTTCGACAAGGGCTACATCTCCGCCTACTTCGTGACCGACAACGAGCGCCAGGAAACGGTCCTTGAGGATCCGTACATCCTGATCGTCAACTCGAAGATCACCAACGTCAAGGACATGGTCTCCATCCTGGAGAAGGTCATGCAGTCGAACAAGCCGCTGCTGATCATCGCAGAGGACATCGAGGGCGAAGCCCTTGCGACCCTGATCGTGAACAAGATCCGTGGCCTGTTCAAGTCCGTCGCCGTCAAGGCTCCGGGCTTCGGCGACCGCCGCAAGGCCATGCTGGCCGACATCGCCATCCTCACCGGTGGCCAGGTCATCTCCGAGGAAATCGGCCTGAAGCTCGAAAACGCCACCATCGACCTGCTGGGCTCCGCCCGCAAGGTAGTTGTCACCAAGGACGAGACCACCATCGTCGAGGGTGCAGGCGACGCCGAGGAAATCGCCGGCCGCGTGAACCAGATCCGCGCCGAGATCGAGAACACCGATTCGGACTACGACCGCGAGAAGCTGCAGGAACGCCTGGCCAAGCTGGCCGGCGGCGTTGCAGTCATCAAGGCCGGTGCCGCAACCGAGGTCGAGCTCAAGGAACGCAAGCACCGCATCGAAGATGCAGTGCGCAACGCCAAGGCAGCCGTTGAAGAAGGCATCGTTGCCGGTGGCGGCGTGGCCCTCATCCAGGCTGGCGCTGCTGCATTCGCCAAGCTGAACCTGACGGGCGACGAGGCAACCGGTGCGAACATCGTTCGCGTTGCCATCGAAGCACCGCTGAAGCAGATCGCCTTCAACGCCGGCATGGAGCCGGGCGTTGTCGCCGACAAGGTCAAGGGCCTGCCGGCCGGTCACGGCCTGAACGCCGCCACCGGCGTCTACGAGGACCTGTTGGCTGCAGGCGTGAACGACCCGGTAAAGGTGACCCGCTCTGCACTGCAGAACGCCGCCTCGATCGCCGGCCTGTTCCTCACCACCGAAGCAGTTGTTGCTGACAAGCCGGTTCCGGCTGGCGCAGCAGTAGGTGGCGGCGACGACATGGGTGGCATGGGCGGATTCTAATCCCCCCTGCAGCACCCCTGGCAATACCGCGCGGACCGCGGAACACGTTCCCCTTGGGGAATGGTGTTCCGCGGTCCGCCGCTTTTAACAACCGGGAACCAAGCCGTCAGGCAGGTTCGGGGCGCTCCAGGCGCTCGACTTCCGCGGCCAGGTTCGTCCGGGCCTGGTTTTCCCACAGGGAACGGGCCAGCGGGCTCGAATACAGGGATTCCGACTCCAGCAGCTTGCGCAGGATCGAGGCCCTGCCCGCGGCAAACACAGGGTCCGGCACATGGGCATATTCCCGGCGCACGGAGAGCACATAGCGGCGGTAGGCGCCGGCCTCGCGGCCCAGGACCTCCAGATCGGCATCGCAGAGCAGTTGCCCCGCGGTATCGCCCGAGTCGGGGCTGTGCTCGATGGTCAGCTCAACCAGCCGCACCACCTCGCCGACCTCGGCGTGTTCGAGCCCGGCTCCCGGAAGCTGCGCCGCTGCCAGGGCTGCCGAATCCCGTTCGTCGGAGGGGACTCCGTTGTAGACGGCATCGTGGTACCAGGCCGCCAGGTACAGGGCACGGTGTGCCGGGTTTTGCTCGTTGGATCCGGTCAGGGTGTCGAGCGCGCTCAGTATCGCCAGCAGGTGGGCCCGGTCGTGGTAGGCGCGGTGGGGTTCGGACCAGCGCGCCAGCAACTCCCTGCCGAGTTGGGGTTCGCCCGGCAGCAACCGGTCCCAGCGGGCCAGCAGGACCGCGTCCAGGCGCTCCGGGCGTTCCCGCGCAGGCACCCGCAAACCGGAGCACACCAGGCGGCGCACCAGTTCGGTAGCGGATACCGGCAGTGCACCGGCAGCCACCAGGGTTTCGTAGTGATTCTGCGGGACATCGTAGTGGTCCCTGTCGAACGCCCTTTCCGGCAGGCCCTGCTCCAGCGCGAAGCTGCGCAGCTCGTCCAACGACGCGTCGGAGACCAGATGTGAGAACAGGGTGCCGTGGGCCGGCCACAGCGGGGGATCGATGAGTATAGCCACAGGGCAACACTAATGCCTGGCCGGTTGCCGCGGGCCGACACGGGTCAGTATGTGAACAGGTGGGTGTTTGCCGTTTCCGCTTCTTCGTAGTGCACCGAGGCCCGGTTCAAGGCGGTGCCGATGGCATTGAGGGATTCCTCGACGCGGATCTGCGTGGCGCGCCAGTCAGCGACGACCGACTGGAAGTTCGCGGATGCCGCACCCTGCCAGGTCCCCTGCAAGTCCTGCAGCGAGGCGGTCATGGAATTCACCTCCGCACGCACCCTTTCGATGGTCGCCTGCACGGCCATCGACCGCAATTGCATTTCACTGGTGTTCGCGGCGAATGTGCTCACTGGTTCTCTCCTTTGAACGGCGCTCCACGGCCGGCTGGAAGGTACATGGATCTTCCGCCGGGCAGGAGCGGTGGCGGCTGGGGAAGTGCCCCCGTTCCTAGGCTAGAAAAAGCAAGTCCGCCGCGGGACGGACCCGCGACGGACTGTGCATAAGACGATGGCGCCGCCCGGCCCCGTTGGCGCAGCTGCGAACTGCGAAGGCTAGGCTTCGGTGGAGGCGTCCTCGGGTTCGCGCTCCGGCTCGACATAGGGCAGGTGGATGGACATGGTGGCGCCGCCTCCGGGGGTCTCGCTGAGCCTGATCGAGCCGTCGTGTTGGGCCGCAATGGCAGCCACGATGGCAAGGCCCAATCCGGTTCCGCCGGTTTCGCGTTGCCGTGATGAGTCGGCGCGGTAGAAGCGCTCGAAGACGCGTTTGGCCTCTTCCTCGGAGATCCCGGGGCCATGGTCGCGGATCTCCAGGACGGCATCCGACCGGCCATTGATCACGGGCTTCACGCCGACTGCTATTTCGATGTCGCTGCCCTCGGGCGTGTAGCGCAGGGCGTTTGTCATCAGGTTCGCGACGATCTGGCGCAGCCTTGCCTCGTCCCCGCTGGTGGGTGCGGGTCGCGGGCCGCCGCCTTCCAGCCCGACCAGGCGCACCTTGCGGTCGGGGGCATTGACCCGGGCATCCTCCGCGGCGTCTCCGGCCAGGAGCAGCAGATCGACAGGCTTCCGGTCCAGCGGGCGCTGCTCGTCCAGGCGAGCCAGGGTCAGCAGGTCCTCCACCAGCTGTCCCATGCGCTTGGACTCTGCCTCGATGCGTCCCATGGCGGTGCGCAGCATTTCCGGGTCCGACAACCCGCCCTGCCGGTAGAACTCCGAGTACCCCTGGATGGTGACCAGCGGGGTGCGAAGTTCGTGCGAGGCGTCCTGGATGAAGCGGCGCATCTTGCGTTCGGAAGCGGCCCGGCCGCGGAACGCGTGCTCGATGTGCGCCAACATGGCGTTCAGCGAGCGCGAGAGCCTGCCGACCTCGGTTTCCGGGGGATAGTCCTCGACACGGCGGGACAGGTCCCCGGCGGCAATCGCCGCGGCCGTGCGTTCCACCCGAAGCAACGGCAGCAGGGCCCGGGTGGTGATGCCGTAGGCGATCATCGACATCAGCAGCGTCGCAAGCATGCCCGTCGACATGACAAGCATGGCGGCCTTGGTCACGGTGTCCTGGACCGAATCCATCGGCAGGGCGTAAATGAGGTCGTAGTCGCTGCGATTCAGGGTGACTATGCGTACGCGCCAGCCGCTGGAACCCATGGACGTGCCGGGAACCGTCACCGAAATCGACGGATCGTCCCGGAGCTTGTTCAGCGTCGCGAGATTCAGGTCCGGGATATCCGCCGTCACATTGTTTGAGGTTTCCTTGCGGGGCATGGTGTAGAGGATCTTGCCGGACTCATCGCGCAGATCCCCGTAGAAGCGGTCAAACCCCGGGCTCTTCGGGTTGATGGGCACGATCTCCGCATAGTCGTTGAGCATCAGCGAGGTGATTGCCACCGAATTGCTCTTGAGCTCCGAATCGACCTGGGCGGTGAGCATGAGGCGAAGCGACTGTGCCGAACCGACGGCAGTGACAACGATGCCCAGGATCATCAGCATGCTCATCAGCGCCACTAGTTTGGTACGCAGCGAAACCTGCCGCCAGAAGCGACGCAAACCTTGCACTCCCTAAACCCCTTTAGCGGCGATCCGAGGTGCGCATCAAGTAGCCGACCCCGCGCTTGGTCTGGATCAGCGAGGGCCACTCGGGGCGCGAGTCGATCTTGCGGCGAAGGTAGGAAATGTAGGACTCGACGATGGAGGCGTCCCCGTTGAAGTCGTATTCCCAGACGTGGTCGAGGATCTGCGCCTTGGAAAGCACCCGGTTCGGGTTCATCATCAGGTAGCGCAGCAACTTGAATTCGGTGGGGGAGAGGTCGATGACCTCGCCGGCCCGGCGGACCTCGTGGGCGTCGTCGTCGAGTTCCAGGTCGTCGACCCGGATCACCGCAGTGTCTTCCTCGGCCGGTTGGGTGCGGCGCAGCACCGCACGGATGCGGGCGACGACCTCATCGAGGCTGAAGGGCTTGGTGACGTAGTCGTCCCCGCCAACGGTCAGGCCGGTGACCTTGTCCTCGGTGTCGTCGCGCGCCGTCAGGAAGAGCACCGGGAAGTGTTTGCCCGCGGCGCGCAGCCGGCGTGTAATGGTGAAGCCGTCCATGTCCGGAAGCATGACATCCAAGACCGCAAGGTCCGGAGCTTCCTTTTCGACTGCGGCGAGGGCTTCGCGACCGTTGGCCGCCGCAACGACTTCGAAACCTGCGAAGCGCAACGAGGTGGAGAGCAACTCGCGGATATTTGGTTCATCGTCAACAACCAGCAGCCTGGCTTCAGGGGTCTTGGCATTCATGTCTATAGTCTGCAACCGGTTACTGTAAGAACCCTGTGTGTTCATTGTGCAGATCTTCGACCTTGCCCGCGCACCGGCACATTGTTCGCGGCCAGCTTGCCTTGAAAAGGCTCTTAACTTCTGCGGCGTTCGCGGAAATTGAGGGCCAAGACGACCATCAGCAGGATGAAGGCCACTGGCAGCCCGTAGAGCCCAACGGCCAGCAGCTGCGGGGACAACGCCACGGACATCGCGTACTGGACCAGGATGACGGCCAAGGCGGCGAGCGAAATGATGGCTATGCCCCCGGCGAACAGGGTCAGGAACCGCTGGACGGCCGGAGTTTTTACGGTGGTATTCACACCTTAAAGTTACAGCGCGCCGGTCGCGTAACCACAATGCGGGTCCATGCCGCAGGTGGGCCGCCAATTGCCGCGAATGTCGTACCCTAGAAGAATAGACTTGCCCGGCGTGAAGAGCCCACCGATCCGTCCACGGATTTGGGGCCCGCGTCGGGAATCGCCAGGTATGGGATCGGGGGACTATATTTCCCCGTGGCCCATTGTGACGTAAGAAGAGGTAGCAAGACGTGCCAACCGGCAAAGTGAAATGGTACGAACCCACCAAGGGGTTCGGGTTCCTGGTGACCGATGAGGGCCAGGAAGTGTATTTGAACGCTTCGGCGCTGCCGTCAGGCGTGACCGAGTTGCGCGCCGGTACCCGCATGGAATTTGGCATCGCCGAAGGCCGCAAGGGTGCGCAGGCGCTGAGCGTGCGCGTCTTGGAAGCAGCCCCGTCGGTGGCCCGCGCCAAGCGCAAGGACGCGGTGGACACCGCAGTACTGATCGAGGACCTCATCAAGGTGCTTGATTCGGTGTCCAACGGATTGCGCCACGGGCGCTACCCGGAGAAATCCCAGGGCGCAAAGGTAGCTTCAGTGCTGCGCGCCGTTGCCGACGATCTCGACGTCTAAGCCCATGGCCCGCAAACCAAAGCTCGACGAGACACTGGCCGCGGCGCATGATCGCGCACGCACGGCCCTGCTGGAGATCGCTCCGGAGTCCATGATCGGCGAACACCTTGATGCCGTGTGCGACGGTGACCGCTTGGTGACCCACCGTTTTGTCACGCTGCAGCCCGGATACGAGGGTTGGTGCTGGTTTGCGACCCTGACGCGGATACCGCGCGCCCAGGCCAAGGACATCACCGTGTGTGAGGTCGGCATCCTTCCGGGCGACGACGCCCTGCTGGCTCCCGCATGGGTTCCCTGGGCGGAACGCGTTCGTCCGGAAGACCTCGAGGCCGAGCGACTGGCCGCCGAGGAAGCTGCCGGGCATGCCGCGGGAATCGTGGAGGAATCCGCGGACGCCGAGGAAACCGCCGGCGAAACCGAAGACGGCGTCGACGATTCCGCCGAGCAGTTCGAAGACGAAGAAGATGCCGACGGGGAACTTCCCGAAGAGGACTAAGCCACGGCAAGATGGTTGAATAATCGACCGGGAGACTTGTCGATCAACGGGGTCGGGCGGGAGATGCATCAGCATTTTCCGCCCGGCCCCTTGCGTTGCTTGGCCGGGTGCAGGATCGGTAACCGTCTTCAGGCTTGCGGCGACTCCATCTTGTCCGCAAATGAAAACGGGGAGCATTGTCCACCGGCCTCACGGCAGGTGGGCAATGCTCCCCGGCCGGCTATCCGGCAGTGACGGGCTTAGCTGTTGGCGATCACGTATTCGATGCACTTGATCAAGGCCGAGATATCCTCGGGCTCGATGGCAACGAAGGTGGCAACGCGCAGCTGGTTGCGGCCGAGCTTGCGGTACGGCTCGACATCCACGACGCCGTTGGCACGCAGGGTCTTGGCAATTGCGGAGGCGTCGATCGAATCATCGAAGTCGATGGTTGCGATGACGTTCGAGCGGTCCTCCGGGGCGGCAACGTACGGGCTCGCGAACGAGGAGGCCTCGGCCCACTCGTAGAGGCGGGACGCCGAATCGTTGGTGCGGGCTGCCGCGAACTCCAGGCCGCCGTTGGCGTTGAGCCACTGCACCTGCGCGTTGAGCGAAACCAGCGTCGAGAGCGACGGGGTGTTGTAGGTCTGGTTCAGTCGCGAGTTGTCGATGGCGGTCTTCAGGTTCAGGAAGTCCGGGATCCAGCGGCCGGAGGCCGCGATTTCCTCGGCGCGGGCAATGGCCGCAGGGGAGAAGAGGGCGATCCACAGGCCACCGTCGGAAGCAAAGTTCTTCTGCGGGGCGAAGTAGTAGACGTCGGCCTGGGATACATCGACGTCCAGGCCGCCTGCGGCCGAGGTCGCGTCGATGACAACCAGCGAGTCCGCGTCTGCGCCTTCCACGCGGTGGACCGGTGCTGCAACGCCGGTGGAGGTTTCATTCTGCGGCCAGGCGTAGACGTCGACGCCGGCCTCGGCAACCGGCACCGGGCGGGTGCCCGGCTCGGACTTGATGATGGAGGACTCCGCAAGGAAAGGCGCCTTGTTGGTGGCCGCGGCGAACTTGGAACCGAACTCACCGAAGGACAGGTGCTGTGCCTTGTTGCGGACCAGGCCGAAGGTTGCGATGTCCCAGAAAGCTGTGGATCCGCCGACGCCCAGAACCACTTCGTAGTCTGCCGGGGCGTTGAAGAAGGTCTTCAGGCCCTCCTGGATGTCGCGAACCAGGTTCTTGACCGGCGCCTGGCGGTGGGAGGTTCCGAGCAGCTCGCTGCCGGCTTCCAGAAGGGCCTGGACCTGCTCCGGGCGGACCTTGGAAGGACCGGCACCGAAACGCCCGTCCACTGGCAAAAGATTTTCGGGAATGGTCAGGCCGGTGCTCATTTTGCTCCTCGATAAAAGGCTGGGTTCACTCTTCCGACACGCCACGCGATGACAAAAGCCATGGGGTCGGTGTTCCAATAATCCCGCATGGCGCAGCCAAACGCGTAAAAGCAAGTCGTCATTATTAACGGCCGCAACCCGCGAAGCCGTGCCGGATGCGCCAGGAAGTCCGGGGTGAATCGCGTGTGAAGCGGCAGGGTGCCCGGGTGACAACTCGCATGAGTACCGGCGGGTAGAGTGGTGGGCGTAGTAATTCCGTGTAGAACCAACCCGTGCAGGAGCGGCAGACGTGTCAGACCTGATCGATACCACCGAAATGTATTTGCGCACCATTTTGGAGCTCGAAGAGGAAGAAATCACGGCGCTCCGTGCCCGCATTGCCGAGCGCCTGGGTCATTCCGGTCCCACCGTCTCGCAGACGATCGCCCGCATGGAACGCGACGGACTCGTGGTTGTGACCACCGACCGACACCTTGAGCTCACGTCACGGGGCCGCGAACTGGCAACCGGCGTGATGCGCAAGCACCGTTTGGCTGAGCGACTGCTGGCCGATGTGATCGGTCTGGAATGGGAATACGTCCACGACGAGGCCTGCCGTTGGGAACACGTCATGAGCGAGCGCGTTGAGAAGCGGCTGTACAAGCTGCTTGGCCAGCCCGCCTCCTCTCCCTACGGAAATCCCATCCCCGGACTCGAGGCGCTGGGCGGCCCTGAACTGTCCGAAATCTCGGTAGGTGTCCAAAATCTCGATTCGGCGCTTTCCGACGGGAACACGGGCCCCGTGCGTGTTGAGCGGTTGGCCGAGTCCATCCAGGTTGAACCTGAGCTCCTGGTGCAGCTCGATGAGGGCGGAATCCGCCCTGGTGCCCTAGTCACGCTGGAACGCGCGGACGACTATGTCCTGGTTCGCGTCCAGGGCATCGAAGGAGCGCTAGAGCTTCCGACCGAGGTCAGCGCTCATGTGTTTGTCAGGCGCTTGGACAGATAACGGAATTGTAACTTTGGACTAAAGCCCGGTAGGGTTTCTAGTTGTGTCATATTTTCGTGACTCAATCCAGATCCGATTCGCATAACCTTACCGGCGGATTCTGGACTAAGACTTACCGGTAGGGGCGGAGGACCCATTTCAACCGTTTCATGGTTTTGAACCATGGATCTTGGGGTGAAGTTGAGTCCGCCACGGTGGGCTCGGCCGAGTTGATCTCATGACTCGAATCCGACAGCTAACTTCGCAGGCGATACATGAGAGGTTGTCATTTGACACAGCAGCACAATTCCGGCCGTCGCCGTGCGTCCGGACCGATTGATGCTTCGCCTGCCGAAGGCACATTGGAACGTATTGTCGACTCCGCGTTGAGCGAAGAAGCACCTTCCCGCCGCAGCGGTCGGCGCTCCCTGCATGTGGTTCCCGAGCTGGCCGAGACGACCCCGGCAAGCTACGTAGGCCGCCGCTTTGAAGCCAGCCTTCGCTACGGTGCATCCCCCGACGCCGCGGCCATTGCCGCCACCGAGCGCGTCGAAGAACCGACTCCCTTGGCACCAGAGCTCCACGCCCAGGTCGAGTCCGAAGAGCTTGACAACGTATTGCGGTTCGCGCCGCGTCCCAAGCGATCGCGCCTTGGATTTACGCACAAGATCGCCGCAGTTGCGGCCGTTTCCGGCCTGGCGCTGGCCGCTGCAAGCCCGTCGCAGGAAGCCGACCAGCTTCCGGACGGGGAAGCCCGCGTGGCGCAGTCGGTTGTTGTGGACGTAAAGGCTCCGACCTCCGACGAGGTCAAGATCGAGCGTGTTTCGGTCACGAGCAAGTTCACCAAGGAAGACAAGCTGGCCACCGTGATGACCGCTGCCGGTGGCGACGTTTCGAAGATCGCCACGCGCGGAGTCCTTGCCCAGCCGGTGGACAACATTCGATTGACTTCTCGCTTCGGCCACCGCAAGAACCCAACGGGCCCGGGGTACATGAACCACAACGGCCTGGACTACGCAGTTCCCATGGGAACCCCGATCAAGGCCAGCGCTGCCGGCACCGTCGTGCAGGCCGGATGGGCCGGGCACTCGGGCTTCCGCGTGGAGATCGACCACGGCAACGGCTTGCACACCAGCTACAACCACAACTCGGCCGTGAAAGTCTCGGTTGGACAGAAGGTTGAACGTGGCGACGTTGTATCGGTCAGCGGTAGCACGGGTAACTCGACAGGCCCGCACCTGCACCTTGAGGTCATCGTCAATGGCAAGTGGGT
The DNA here is from genome assembly GCF_044756805.1 of Paeniglutamicibacter sp. NPDC091659. Taxonomy (NCBI): domain Bacteria; kingdom Bacillati; phylum Actinomycetota; class Actinomycetes; order Micrococcales; family Micrococcaceae; genus Paeniglutamicibacter; species Paeniglutamicibacter sp. NPDC091659. The sequence goes on along the minus strand of NZ_JBIVTO010000010.1, from coordinate 101,706 downwards.
AGACCCAGCAGGTTGGTTATAACGAAGAATGTCACCGTTCCGTGATCAGAACGTGACATTTGCAGTTGTTTCATATATTCTAGAAATGTAGTCGGCGCTCAAGCCCGATTACCGCCATGAGGAGTGCCGAGCACTGCCGCCGCATGGTGTCCGTTCAAAAAACGCATGGCAGTGGCGGGGGACCCAATTTTTGGCTTCTGAACTTAGGAAGCCTTGGGGTTAAGTAACCCGGACCCGCAAGGGGCCGGATTGCCGAGTGACTCCCACTCGAACCCGACAGCTCACCTCGTAGGCATCAGGAGAGGCAATAACAACGTGACTACACGTCAAGCACTTGGTCGCCACCGCGCGACGCCGGTACGGACCAACCCACTTGAATCCATCTCGAAGGCAGTTGCCTCGAACGCTGGATCGGTTGGCCGCCAGGCAGCAGTAATCGCAGCAGCATCCGGCCTTGTTCTGACCTTGGGTGTTCCGGGCCAGGGCGCGGCAACCCGCGAGGCATCCTCCGCCCCGGTAGAAGGCCTCTCCGCAGAGCGCGTTGCAGTCAAGGCTGTTTCGGTCTCCGCATCCAAGGTCAAGGACCTTGACATCGAGCGCGCCGCATTCACTTCCAAGCCGGCTCCGGTCGTCGTGGCAGTTGCCAACACGGTTACGACCCGCGACAGCAGCACCGCCCCAGTGACCCGTGCCTCGACCGACGCCTTTGCGCCGACGACCCGCTCGAACCGCGGCGGCGCAGTGAGCACCGCCGTGGCCCCCAAGAGCGACTCGATCAACACCGCAAACCTCTCCGGCATTGCGGCAACCGCAGCCCGGTTCGTTGGCGTTCCCTACGTCTGGGGCGGCAACACCACCGCGGGCTGGGATTGCTCCGGCTTCGTGAAGTACGTTTACGCCAAGCACGGCATCGATATCGCCCGCGGCACCTCCGCGATCCGCGCCTCCGGCCAGTTCGTGCGCACCAGCAGCCCGAAGGCCGGCGACCTGGTATTCCAGAACGGTGGAGGCCACGTAGGTATCTACCTTGGCGGCGGAAAGATGATCGGCGCACAGAACCCGACCGTCGACACGATGATCCACGACGTGACCCGCAACCCGCTTTACGGCTACTACACCCTGGCCAAGTAAGCAGCAGTTTTCAAAGACCCCGCTGAATCCGCAAGGATGCAGCGGGGTCTTTTGCTTTGCGTGGACAGGATTGAACGATACCCCCATAGGGTATATTGTGGATCCCGTGAAGAAGCCGTCCAGACCCGCCAGCAGCCGGACGCTGCCGCCCGCCATGCGGGTCGTGGTTCTCTGTGCGTTCTTCCTAGGCCTGCTCTCCATGCATGTGCTCGCCGGGGCCGCGTTCAATCCTATTCACCACGGAGGAGCCGGCAGTGCAGCAGGTGCCGCGACCTCCATTGCGGCGTCCGCGCACGATCACGGTGAACAACACGTGCCGGCCACTGAACCCCACGATGGGCACGTGATGGGGCTGGGCGAATGCGCCCTTCTGGTTGCCTGCGTTCTCGGCCTCGTGGCGTTGGCCCAGAAACTCGGACAGCCGAGAAGCGGTGGAACCGCCTCGCGTGCGGGGCCAACGCCTTATCGTCCGCGCCTGGTCGCCTTCAACGACAGTGTTTTCCAGACGCCTTCCCCACAGCAACTGAGTATTTGCCGTAGATGAGCATTCCGGAGCAAAGACCGGAACGCAATCACATCTCACGCAAGGAAAAGACGTTGAAAAAGAACAAGACAACCCTGATGCTTTCGGCTGCCATCGTGGCGGGCGCCGTGGTCCTGGCCGGTTGCTCCGCACCGGCCCCCGTCCCTGGCGGAAACACCACGGCAGGCCAACAGACGCCCGGAAATATGCACAACGGTGCCGATGCCATGTTCGCCCAAATGATGATCCCGCACCACGAACAGGCCGTTCTCATGAGCGAGACCATGCTGGAAAAGAAAAGCCTGGGCACGGAAATGGTGAAGCTTGCCACCGATATCAAGAATGCGCAGGCCCCGGAGATCAAGCTCATGGAAACTTGGTTGGAAGGATGGGGTGAACCCCGGGAGCTGGGCCACACCATGGCAATGGAGGGCATGCTCGGCGACGAAGACCTGCAGGCATTGGCCAGCGCCCAAGGCCGTGCGGCCGAAGAACTCTTCCTGAACCAAATGATCGGGCACCACCTCGGAGCCACGAAAATGGCTGAAGCCGCACTGAAGAACGGCAAGGATCCAAGGGTGCTGGAACTGGGCCGGAAAATCATTGCCGACCAAAACGCCGAAATCGCACACATGCGCGAGATGCTCAAGAAGTAGCGGGCGAACCGACACATGAAAACCATGACAACGAAACCGGCGATTTTCATGTCCGCGGCACTGGCAGGCGTACTGGCCCTTGCCGGGTGCGCCCAGAGCCCCGGCGACGCCGGGCCGGACACGGGAACAACTGCTGCGGCAGCCTCGACGCCGCGGGAATCAGGCGCAGGTCCCGCTGCGAAGGACCCGGAGACGGTCCTTGGGTATCCGACCGCTCATGTTCACGCCATTGCCGCCACGGACAAGGGACAGGTGCTGCTTGCCACTCACGACGGCCTCTATGAAGTATCGGCGAACCCCGCCCAGCGCATCGGCCCCGTCGTTGACTGGATGGGCTTCACCCTCGGAAAAGACGGCTTCTACGCCTCGGGTCATCCCGGCCCCGGTGTCGAGTTGGAAAACCCCGTGGGCCTGATGAGTTCCACCGACAAGGGAAAAACCTGGGAGAGTCTCTCGCGCTCCGGGGTTTCGGACTTCCATGCGCTGACGGCAAGCAAGAATGCCATCGTCGGGTTCGATACGACGTTGCGTTCCACGGCCGACGGCAGCCGGTGGAAGGACCTCGACCCGAGGATCCTCCCTGCGACACTTGCCGCGGATCCACGCGGTAGCCTCGTACTGGCGGCCACCGAACAGGGTGTCTGGCGATCAACGGACGACGGCGCGACCTTCGGCGAACCTGTGGCAAACGGTCCGCTGCTGCAATACCTGGCGGTGTCCGGCACCAAGGCCGTCGGCATGACGCCGGACGGGGTCGCCTGGACCAGCCATGACGGCGGCATGAGCTGGAAACAGGGCGGGAGGCTGCAGGGAACCGCCAACGCGGTGGCCATGAGTCCGGACGGATCCCTGATTTGGGTATCCAGCTCGCTGGGTGTCGAACATTCGGCCGACGGTGCCGCCAGCTTCGAATTGCGTTTCGCTTCACCCCAGTAGAAGCGAATGGTGTTGTGAAACCCCGTTTCCGGGGTTTCACAACACCATTTCCGGATCGTGCAACTTGCAAAATTCGGAGGGAATTCGAACCAATTTCACCTAAACCCGCGCGGAATCAACGGCCTTTGTCTTAGGCTAGCCCCAGAGTCAATGCTCAGAGCCATGCGCGTCACTTGAGGGATTCCGTTGTGAACGGGTCCCTCTGTTACGCCGGGTCGGGATCTAAGGATGCGCCGATGCGAACCCTAGTGCTGAATGCAGGATTTGAACCGCTGGCGGTAGTCACATTTCGCCGGGCACTGCTGCTTGTCTTCATGGACAAGGCCACAGTACTCGCGGCCGATGAAGAGGACCCGGTGGTCGGCCCCAGCCAAGTCATGCCCCGACCCACGGTGATCCTGCTGAACCGCTACGTCCGGATGCCGCACCGCCGCAACCTCCAGGTGTCGCGCCGCGGGGTCCTGCGCAGGGACTCCCACCGGTGTGCATACTGCGGCCGCAGCGCCAGCACGGTCGACCACATCATCCCGCGCAGCAGGGGCGGGGTCGACAGCTGGGAAAACCTCGTGGCGGCATGTCACGGCTGCAATAGCGCCAAAGGCGACAGGACGCTGGCACAGTTGGGATGGAAACTACGTTTTGCACCCGGCACTCCACGCGGCGCCCACTGGTTCATCACCGAACTGGACCGCCCCGCGGAAGCCTGGAGCCCATTCCTTCGGAGCGCAGCATGAAATTTGATGCCATCATCGTGGCAGGCGGCCGTGGCTCACGGCTGGGCGGGGTGAGCAAGCCGCTGCTGGAACACCACGGGGAAACCCTACTCGAGCACGCGCTCAACGCAGTGAAGGACGCCGAAGGCATAGCCGTGGTCGGCGCACACGCACTGGCGGACGCGGTGACAAGGTACATGGAAAACGCCCCCGACAGCCAGCGCGTGGTCATCACCCGGGAATACCCCAACTATGCCGGTCCGGCCGCTGCCGTGGCCGCGGGGCGTGCGGCGCTCGACGACGGCCCCGACGACGAAAGTGCGCAGTGGCCAAGCGGCGTCGCGGAAATCACCGTGGTGTTGGCCGCCGACCTGCTGGAACCTGCCCCCGTGGTGAAGGCGCTGCTCGAGGTGGCGCGCCGCCGGGCCCCAGGGATCGAGGCGTGGGTGCCGCAGGACGCCGGAGGGGTCCTGCAGACGCTAGCCTGCGCCATCACCACCGAGGCGCTGAAGGCGGCAATCGAGCAGGCTGCCGGACCCCACGGCAGCCTGGAGAATGCGTCGATGATGCGTCTGCTTGCTACAGTGCAGATGGAACGTCTGAAGCTGCCAGAGGTGGATTTCAGCGACATCGACACACCTGGGGACGCCGGGCGTCACGGGATTACGGTGGCAAACGGCCACTGACGAGGAGAACACTAAATGCCTGCAGCGGAACTCGACGACTGGGTCAGGGAACTACTGGCCGCCTTTGAACTCGCCGACACGCAGGTCGACATCGACCAGGTGCTTTCCCTGGCCGGGGTTGCCGCCCACGGCATCGTGCGCCCCGCGGCCCCGTTGACCACCTACCTGGCCGGCTACGCGGCGGGACTCGCCGTGGGCAGGGGACAGGCAAGCGAGAAGCATGCCATGGATTCCGCCGATGCCCTGGCGCGTGCCGTTTTGCAGGCACGCGTCTCCGCCGGCACCGACGACTAGAGCATGCCCGACCACGACCACGGCTGGGAGCAGGCACGGCAGGACGCGCACAGGCTGGGGCGGTCCCTTCGGCCGGCCCCGGAACTCGTGCCCTTGCACCAGGCCGGGGGGCGCGTGCTGGCCCGGGACCTGGTTGCCCGTTATCCCATACCGCATTGTGCAACCTCGGCCATGGACGGATTCGCCGTGTCCGGGCCGGGCCCCTGGCTGCTGCTCGACGCAGTCGCCCACAACCCCGCCGAGGGCACGGTTACGTCGCTGGCCCCGGGCCAAGCCGTTGCCGTGGTGACCGGGTCCTTGATCCCCGAAGGCGCCGATGCCATCATCCGCCTGGAGCACACCACCGAGCGCGACGGGTGGCTCAGCTCCGACCGGACGGTGTCCCCGGGCGCCGACATCCGGCCCGCCGGGACCGAAGCCTCACCGCACGACGTGCTGCAGGCCGCGGGCACCGTGCTGCGTGCCGGGGTCGTGGCCACCGCTGCGGTGGCGGGCTACGACGAACTCCTGGTTGCCGCCCGCCCCAGGGTCCACCTGGTCTACACCGGGGACGAGGTCATCACCTCCGGGACCCCGGCACCCGGGCAGGTTCGCGACGGTTTCTCCCCGGTCCTGCCGCTGATCATCGCGGCACTGGGCGGGCGGGCGGCGAGCGAGGCGCGCATCGGCGATTCCCAGGCACAGAGCCTTGACGCGCTCACCGACGTCCCGGCACTGGCCGCAGACATCGTGATCACCACGGGCGGCACCGGATTCTCCGACCGCGACTTCGTGCGCAGCGCCGTTGCCGAGCTTGGCGGAAAGGAAATCGTTTCCGCCATCGCCATGCGACCCGGGCACCCCTCGATGCTCGCGGCGCTGCCCGACGGACGCATCCTCGTGGCGCTGCCGGGCAACCCGCTGGCCGCGCTGATGGCCGTCGCGACGCTGGTGGACCCGCTGTTGCGCGGCGCCTGCGGCACGGAACTTGCGGAACCCGGAAGCGCGCTGGGCGCCGCGGACTTCGCACCGCTGCCTGGCAGGCACCGGCTCATCCCGGCGCGCTGGGTGGGCTCCGCCGACCCGCTGGTGCCCGACGCACTGGCACCGGCCGAACACGTCGGCTCGGCGATGCTGCGCGGGCTCTCCGGGGCCGAGGCGATCCTCGTCATCCCGCCCGCCGGCGCCCGGGCCGGAACCCCCGTCGGCTACCTTGGACTACCTTGGTAACCGGGGAACCCCACCGATTTGGCCGGCGGCAGCCGGAAGCAAGAAAAGGAATGTGAGAATGGGACGCAAAATCGTGCGCCGGCGCATCGTCCGCGCCACCCTTGACGGAGCGCGGAGCGAGCGCGAGGAAAAACTCGCCGTCGAGGAACCCCTGGAAATCCGTTTCGGGTCCACCCCGTTCACCACCTCCATGCGCACCCCGGGCGACGACTTCGACATGGTCGCCGGATTCCTGCTCGCCGAGGGCATCATCTCCCGTGCCGAGCACCTGGTGGCCATGCGCTACTGCGCGGGCACTGACGAATCCGGCAACCAGACCTTCAACGTCATCGAGGTGCAGCTGGGCTTCGGCGCCCAGGCCCCGGACCTGTCGGCGGCCCGCCATGTGGTGACAAGCTCCGCCTGCGGCATCTGCGGGACCAACTCGATCGACGAGGTGCGCAAGAAGTCGCACTACGCGCTGGACCCGGACACGGGGTCGGTGGAGCTCGAAACCCTGCTGGGCATGCCGGACACCCTGCGCGAGGCGCAGGAGCTTTTCAGTGCCACCGGCGGCGTGCACGCGGCCGGCATCTTCAGCACCGACGGCAGGTTGTTGGTGCTGCGCGAGGACGTGGGCAGGCACAACGCGGTGGACAAAGTCATCGGCTCGGCCCTGCGCGAAGGCCTGCTTCCGCTGGGCGAAACCGTCCTGCAGGTCTCCGGCCGGGCGTCCTTCGAACTGGTCCAGAAGGCAGCGATGGCGGGGATCCCGGTGCTCTCCGCGGTCAGCGCCCCGTCGTCGCTGGCCGTTGAGCTGGCGCAACAATCGGGACTCACCCTCGCCGCGTTTTCCCGCACCAGCAGCGTGAACCTATACACTCATGCTCAACGCGTACTAGGCGCCTAGAAAGTTCACCGGCCGTGCGGCCGTGAGAACCCCGGGTGCCAGTGACGCCAGTGCCAGCGCGCCCCCGGTGGCGAGCCATGCAGCAACACCGCAGTGACGTGGAGGAACAAGATGAATCGCCCGGCCCCAACGCAAGACATCAACGAAGACGACCTGGTGGTCGGCAAGCCGAAGCGCAGTGCCGCCGGGGTCGAAGCGGTCAAGGTGTCCCTTGAGCGCGGCTTCGCCGAGGCCGGCGTGACCCGCACGGTTCGTTCGATGCTTCGCATCAACCAGCGCGGCGGTTTCGACTGCCCCGGTTGCGCCTGGCCCGAGTCCATCACCGGCGCCCGCAAGCCCGCGGAGTTCTGCGAGAACGGCGCCAAGGCCATCGCCGAGGAAGCCACCGCGCGCACCGTCACCCCCGAGTGGTGGGCCAAGCACCCCATCGGCGTGCTCCGCGAGAAGACCGAGTACTGGCTTGGCTCCCAGGGCCGCATCACCGAACCCGTGGCCATCCGTGCCGGCGAGACCCACTACACACCGATCACCTGGGCCGAGGCCTTCCGCACCATCGGCGAGCACGTCAACGCCACCACCCCGGACAAGTGCGTCTTCTACACCTCGGGCCGGACCGCCAACGAGACCGCGTTCATGTACCAGCTGCTGGCACGCTCGCTGGGCACCAACAACCTTCCCGACTGCTCCAACATGTGCCACGAATCCTCCGGTTCCGCGCTGAACCCCACGATCGGCATCGGCAAGGGCACGGTCTCGCTGGAGGACTTCGAGCACGCCGAGCTGATCTTCGTCGTCGGCCAGAACCCGGGCACCAACCACCCTCGCATGCTCTCGGCGCTCTCCGAGGCCCGCAAGCGCGGGGCCCGCATCGTCGCGGTGAACCCGCTGCCGGAAGCCGGGTTCTTCGGCTTCAAGGACCCGCAGAGCGTGTCCGGCATGCTCGGCAAGTCCGCCGACGTCAGCAGCCACTTCCTGCAGATCAAGGTCGGCGGGGACCTCGCGCTCTTCCAGGCGTTCGGGCACCTGCTGCTGGCCGCAGAGGAAAAGAACCCCGGGTCCGTGATCGACAGGGCCTTCATCGATTCGGCCACCGACGGCTTCGAGGCCTACAAGGCGGCCCGCGCGGAACTCAACTGGGACGCCACCGAGGAAGCCACCGGGCTTTCCCGCGCGGACATCACCGCGATCGCGCAGCTGTTGGTCGAATCCAAGGCGACGATCTTCTGCTGGGCGCTGGGCCTGACCCAGCAGCCGCACTCGGTGCCGACGCTGAAGGAAATCATCAACCTGCTGCTGATGCAGGGCAACTTCGGCAAGCCGGGCGCCGGCGCCTGCCCCGTGCGCGGGCACTCGAACGTCCAGGGCGATAGGACCATGGGCATCTGGGAGAAGCCGGGGGAGAAGCTGCTGGCGGCCCTCGACTCCGAATTCGGGATCGATTCCCCGCGCGCCCACGGCTACGACTCCACCGAGGCGCTCGACGCCTTCGAGAACGACGAGGTCGACGTCTTCGTGTCGATGGGCGGCAACTTCGCCTTGGCCAACGCGGAGACCGAGGCGCTTGAGGCGGGCATGCAGCGCGCCAAGCTCACGGTTCACATCTCCACCAAGCCCAACCGCTCCCACGTGGTGCACGGGCAGACCTCCATCATCCTGCCCACCCTGGGCCGCACCGACCGGGACGACAAGCACGCCGGCGGGCCGCAGTTCCTCTCCGTGGAGGACTCGATGTCCGTCATCCACTCGACCCAGGGCCGGCTCAAGCCGGTCTCCGAGCACCTGCTGGCCGAACCCGTCATCGTCGCACGCATGGCCACCGCCATCCTGGGCGAGGACCACGTGGTCCCCTGGAAGGCCATGGCCGAGGACTACGACGTCGTCCGCGACCACATCTCCCGGGTGCTGCCGGGCTTCGAGGACTTCAACCGCCGGGTGCGCGGCCGCAACGGCTTCGTGCTGCCCAACCCGCCGCGCGACACCCGTTCCTTCGCCACGGACATCGGCAAGGGCAGGTTCACGGTCTCGCCGTTCGAGGCGCTGCACGCGCCGGAGGGCCACCTGATCCTGCAGACCATGCGCAGCCACGACCAGTACAACACCACGTTCTACGGGCTGGACGACCGCTACCGCGGCATCAAGGACGGGCGCCGCGTCATCCTCATCAACCCGGAGGACCTGGTGGAGCTGGGCCTGGAGGACAAGGCGCTGGTCGACGTGATCTCGACCTTCGGCGGCACCGAGCGCCGCGCCAACAGGTTCCGCCTGGTCTCCTACCCGACGGCCAAGGGATGCGCGGCCGCGTACTTCCCGGAGGCCAACGCGCTGGTGCACCGCGACCTGGTGGCCCGCGAATCCAACACCCCCGGGTTCAAGGCCATGACCGTGCGGTTCGTGCCGCATTCCCTGCAGCCCGGCCCGACCCTGGACAGCTGACCGGCGGTCCGGTCGCGCCCGGCACCCCCGGTAGAGTTGGTCTGCACCTCGGACCCGTCGGGGCCCGGCTGACCGGTGCGGCAATCCCGTGGCGCCACGCGTGGCCACACCCTAGATTTGGCGGAACACCTCATGAGCATGGAAAGCGTCGCCTGGAGTTCGCTGTGGCGGATGTCGGGGCAGGACAAGGGCAAGGCGTATGCGCCGACCACACCGCGGCGGGTCCTGGCCTTCGCCGGGGTCTACAAGAAGCAGCTGCTGATATTCGTCTTCTTCTCGGTGTGCGCCGCGGTCCTGACCGTCGTGACCCCGGTCCTGGCCGGCCGGGTCGTCGATGCGATCGTCGCCAAGAGCGACGCCGCCACGGTGCTCGGGCTTGCCGGGATGATCGCCGTGGTCGCGGTCTTCAGCGCGATCTTCTCGCTGATCGTGCGCTGGTTCTCCTCCCGGCTCGGCGAGGGCATCATCTTCGACCTGCGCACCGCCGTCTTTGACCACGTGCAGAAGATGCCCGTCGCCTTCTTCACCAGGACCCGCACCGGCGCGCTGGTGAGCAGGCTGAACAACGACGTCATCGGCGCCCAGGCGGCCTTCGCCGGGACCCTGTCGGGGCTCGTCTCGAACGTCGTGGCCCTGGTGCTGACGGCTGGCGTCATGTTCTCCACCTCGTGGCAGGTCACGCTCGCGGCCCTGGTGCTGCTGCCGGTCTTCCTGTTCCCGGCGCGACGGTTCGGCCGCACGCTGGCCCTGCTGCGCAAGGAATCGGCGGACCTCAACGCCTCCATGGCCACGCAGATGACCGAGCGCTTCTCGGCCCCCGGAGCCACCCTGATCAAGCTCTTCGGCCGTCCCGCCGACGAATCCGCACAGTTCGCGACGCGCGCCGGACGGGTCCGGGACATCGGCGTGAAGATGACGATGCGCCAGTTCTTCTTCGTCACGATGCTCACCCTGGTGGCGGCCCTGGCGCTGGCCCTCGTCTACGGGCTGGGCGGCGTCTATGCGACCCGCGGCGAACTTGCCGCCGGCGACGTGGTGGTGCTGGGCATGTTGCTGGTCCAGCTGTATGCGCCGCTGACCGCGCTGGCCAACGCCCGGGTGGAAATCACCAGCGCCCTGGTGAGCTTCGACAGGGTCTTTGAGATCCTTGACCTCAAGCCGCTGATCACCGATTCGCCGACGGCCCGGGTCCTGGACCCGGGGCCGGTGGACGTGAAGTTCAAGGGCGTTTCGTTCGCCTACCCGAGCGCCGAGAAGGTCTCGCTGGCCTCGCTGGAAGACGTTGCGGTGCTCGACACCCGGGGCGGGGAGACGGTGCTGCACGGCATCGACTTCGAGATCCCCGCGGGTTCCACCGTCGCGCTGGTGGGCTCCTCGGGTGCGGGCAAGTCGACCATCGCCTCGCTGCTCGCCCGGCTGTACGACGTCGACTCCGGGTCGGTCGAACTTGCAGGGGTCGACATCCGCGAGCTGAAACTGGGTTCGCTGCGCTCCACCGTGTCCATGGTGACCCAGGACGGGCACCTGTTCCACGAAACCATCGGCGCCAACCTGCGCCTGGCCAAGCCCGAGGCAAGCGACGCGGAGATCTGGCAGGCGCTGACCCGGGCCCGGCTGCAGCCGACCATCGAGGCGCTGCCCGACGGGCTGGACACAGTGGTGGGGGAGCGCGGCTACAGGCTCTCCGGCGGCGAACGCCAGCGCATGACCATCGCGCGCCTGCTCCTTGCGGCACCGCAGGTTGTCATCCTCGACGAGGCAACGGCGGCGCTGGATTCCTCCAACGAGGCGGCCGTCCAGGCGGCCCTCGCCGAGGCCCTGGAAAACCGCACCGCCCTGGTCATCGCGCACAGGCTCTCGACGATCCGCTCGGCCGACCAGATCCTGGTGGTCGAGGGCGGCCGGATCGTTGAGCGCGGCACCCACACCGAGCTGTTGGCCGCCGGCGGACGGTACGCCGAACTGCACGAAACCCAGTTCGCTCAGTAGCGGCCACCGGGCCGCAGGCCCGGTGCTGCCTTAGCCGCCGAGCAGCGAGGGCAAGACATGGTCGCGCAGCAGCGGCGCGATGTCGTCCCGCTGGATGGCGACCGCGGGGCTCAGCCACATCATCTGTTCGATTTCGGCTTGGATGCGAGGTGTTTCCGCAGTCGTAGCTCCGTAGAGGTAGGCATGGATCTCGGTGTCGGCCTCGTTCGCCGCGGGACCGTTCCAACGACCCAGGAATTCAACCTGTTCCGGAACGAAATCCAAGCCGATTTCCTCCCTCACCTCACGCAGGACCGCGGCCTCGGGGCTTTCGTCGGGTTCGAGTTTTCCTCCCGGCTGCATGAACATCGTGGTTTCGCGTTTGCGAACCAGGAGAATGCGTCCGGTGGGATCAAGAAGCTGCATGGCGGCGATGGTGAGAATCTTTGGCACACCTTGAGCTTAACAACAGCCAAAAGTACATGCGAGGATGATAACGTGCTCTTTGGGCTGATTTAGTCTCGACTATTGGCGTAATGCGAGAATAGTGGTATTGCACTCGGCACAAGGCAGTCTTCGTGCGCCGACCGGATACTGGGACTATCCGGAAAAAGGCACAGCCAACGGGGGATCATACATGGATCTACAAATGGAGAATTGATGCAGCGGGGCACCAACTTAGGTCGACTCGGGGATTTTAATCAGGCGGTTATTTTTGAGTCGATTCGTCGCGCTGTCGACGGGGTAAGCCGCGTTGAGCTTGCCGGTTCCACGGGACTTTCTCCACAGACCATCTCAAACGTCGTACGCCGATTGCTCGATGAAGGCTTGGTCCGCGAGGACCGCACAATCGTTTCCGGTCCGGGCAAGCCCCGGACCGTCTTGGAACTGGAAGTCAACCGCATGGTTGCCATCGGAATCCACCTGGATCCCGGTGTTATCTCCGTTGTCATGCTGAACCTACGTGGTGAAGTGATGCATTCCCGCCGTATGGATATTCCTCCGGTCGAGGTGCCGGAGAAGACCGTCGAAACCATGGCGAAGACCGTGGAAGAGATCATTGCCGCATCCGGCATACCGCGAGCCAACATCGTTGGAGTCGGTGTGGCGGCCCCCGGGCCGCTGGACCGCGAGCGCGGGGTCCTGATCGATCCGCCATTGCTTGACGGCTGGAAAGACGTGGCGATCGTCGAGCCGCTGCGACGCATGCTTGACCTGGATGTCATCCTCGAAAAGGACACGATTGCAGCATCCATTGCGGAATTGTGGAAGGGGAACGACGCCGCGCGCGACAACTTCATCCTCATGTATGTGGGTGCGGGCATTGGCGCTGGCATGGTTCTCAACGGGGAAATCCACCGGGGCGTCAGCAACAACGCGGGCGAGGTCGGCCACTATTCGACCGGCGTCGTCGCCCAGCCGTGCACCTGCGGCCGCAACGATTGCCTGCATGCCAACCTGGCGTTCAACCACGTGGCGCAAAAGGCCCGTGAAGCCGGCTTGACGTTGACCGTGCCGGATGACGGAACCCCCGAAGAGCGTGCCGAAGGCATGAGCCAGATCGTGAAGATGGCTGACGAGGGCAACGAAAATGCCGCGACTCTCATGCGCGAATGCATGGGCAAGGTCGGGCAGGTTGCCGGCCAGCTATGCAACGCGCTGGACGTCTCCCAGGTCATATTTGGCGGACCTCTGTGGTCCGAAGTCGGGGATTACTGCATTGACGGAGTCCGCGAAGTCATCAATGAGCGATTCAGTTCCAAGAACGTGCACGGCATCGAGGTTCGTTCCTCGACGCTGGGGCCGGAAGCCGGTGCAATCGGCGGCGCCTGTGCGGTAATGGACGCCAGCCTGTCCCCGAAGGCAGCTGCACTCTTGTTGCGCTAAAAGGTAGCAAAAATCAGTTGAAGGGTCGTTCGGTTACGCACACGAGCGGCCCTTTTGCGCGAATTAGGTGACCCGGTTGACAAACCCTTTCAAATGGATTTAGATGTCCGGTAGGAGTTGGTAGTAACCGAACTGCCCACCGTTCTTTGTGTGAAAGTCTCGATTGTCCGCAATGTTGATGTGTGGGGGAACGGCAGGTCGGCTGCTGGGGAGCCACTCCAACGCCGTCGACCGGTGATGTGGGATGTAATGGGAGTTATCCCATATTTCACCGGTCGATGGCACCTTTTTCTTAACGGCCTTTTCGGTTGGTCCCGCGTTGTTCCGGGGCGGCATGATTCGTCGGCCGCACACTTGCGGCAGGCGTTCCGTGCGGCAAGACGACGGAACCGTTTAACGACGGCCAGTGTTCGCAGGTGCCGATTTTCAAACACTCTCTTTCCAAACCCGGGCGAGGCCCATCCGGGGATGCCCGTGGCAGGGTTACGGCCAGTCCGGTGCACCGGCCGAACTCCGCGGACGGCATCAACGCCTGCCGGATTCTTCGGGAGAGCCCTTAAACACGTTATGGCCTGCACAAGTGCAGGCCATAACGGTTTGGTGCCCCTGGCCGGAATTGAACCGACGGCCTACCCTTTAGGAGAGGGTCGCTCTATCCAACTGAGCTACAGAGGCTTGCTTCGTCGAAACGAACCCTACTAATCGTAGCGGTTTTTCGACAAAAATTTTGGAAGCGGCACCCCGCACGTCGCATGGAGCGCCGCCAACCGAAAGTTAGAGCAGCCCCTGCTTCGAGGCTTCCCACTTCTCACGGAACGTGCGGATGAACGAAGCCACCAGCACCCCGACCAGGATCGCCACGGTGGCGAAGAGCAGGATCCAGCGTGTAGTGGTCAACGTAGATGCAAGCGCGACCGCGGCCGGATCGACCGGGCCGTTGAAGAGCGCATCGATGGCGCGGTTCTCCCACACGTCAATGACGGCGAACAGCATCGGCACCGCCCACAGCACCCACCGCACGGGACCGCGCGAGGTGTTGAGGTTTACCGCAAGCATTGTGACAAGGGCCAGGAAAAGCGGGAAGAGTATGCCGGCGGTCTTGTGGAGGTAGTTCAGCTGGCCGGCGGCATTCGGATCCATTGCGGCACGCAAGGCCTCAATGTGTTCGACGGAATAGCCGCCGATCATCTGGTCCGGCATCATCAGGCCGTTGGACAGGTCGGTCATCTGATTCAGCGTCAGCAGGTGGTAGTACCAGAAGAGGAGAATCACTGCCCCAACGCCCGCCACCAAGACCAGGTTTCCGTTGCCTTGCGCCTGTTCGGGCGTGCGTTCCGTTGACGGGTTGACGATCGGTGCCGCGGGGGCAGGGCGGTTGTACTGTTTCGACTTGCGTGACTTGGCCATGAACCAATTATGCCTTCAAACAGACACCCACAGGCCAAGCCGGGGCAGGCTCCACGTAGACTAGGGCCCATCATGGATTTCCTTTTCGATGACTTCGTCGCACCCGTTCCAGCCCAGCCACTGCCGGACGCCCTTGAGCTCCTCAGGGGCCTGAACCCGCAGCAGGAACAGGCCGTCAAGCATGCCGGTTCACCACTGCTCATCGTCGCCGGGGCGGGCTCGGGCAAGACCCGCGTGCTCTCGCACCGGATTGCCTACCTGCTGGCCACTGGCCGCGCACGCCCGCATGAAATCCTTGCCATTACCTTCACCAACAAGGCCGCGGCGGAAATGCGCGAACGCATTGCGGCCCTGGTGGGCGACGACGTGGCTAAGAAGATGTGGATTTCGACCTTCCACTCCTCGTGCGTGCGCATCTTGCGCCGCGAAGCCGCAGCTGTCGGGCTGAAGTCGAGCTTCTCGATTTACGATTCGGCCGATTCCCTGCGCCTGATCACCATGGTTTCCAAAGGCCTGGAGCTGGACCCGAAAAGGTTCACGCCGAAGTCCATGGCCCACAAGATCTCCGCGCTCAAGAACGAACTGATCGACGACGAGCAGTATGCCGCGACCGTCGACTCGAACGACCCCTTCGCCCGTGCGGTTTCACAGGTCTACCGCGGATACGCCGAGCGACTGCGCTCGGCAAATGCCCTGGACTTTGACGACCTGATTGCGCACGTGGTCAACATCTTCCGGGCCTTCCCCATGGTGGCGGACAACTATCGCAGGCGGTTCCGCCACGTCATGGTCGACGAGTACCAGGATACGAACCACGCCCAGTATGCGTTGGTGCGCGAGCTGACCGGACCCGACGGTCCCACCCTGGGCGGTGAGCTGACGGTGGTCGGCGATTCCGACCAGTCGATTTACGCATTCCGCGGCGCGGACATCCGCAACATCGTGGAATTTTCCAAGGACTACCCGGACGCCGCAACCATCAAGCTGGAGCAAAACTACCGTTCCACGCAAACGATTCTTTCCGCGGCCAACGAGGTCATCAAGCGCAACCCGAACCGCCCCGAGAAGCGTTTGTGGACGGCCGAGGGCGACGGCGAAAAAATCATCGGCTACGTGGGTGAATCCGAATCCGACGAGGCGCGCTGGATCGCCGATGAGATCCTTCGCCTGAACGACGAGGAAGACATCCGCCCCGGGGACGTCGCGATCTTCTACCGAACCAACGCCCAGTCGCGCTCCCTCGAAGAGCAGCTCATGCGCGTGGACCTGAAGTACAAGGTCATCGGCGGAACCCGCTTCTACGACCGCAAGGAAGTCAAGGACGCCCTGGCGTACCTCCGGGTCCTGATGAATCCCGCGGACGACATCAACGTCCGCCGCATCCTCAACGAACCCAAGCGCGGCATCGGCGACAGGGCCGAGTACTCGGTCGCCGCCCTTGCCGAACGCGAACGCATTTCCTTCATGGAAGCCCTGCGCCGGGCGGACGAGGCGCCGGGCCTTGGAACGCGAGGCTTGAACATGGTTGGCGCCTTCGTCAAGATCATCGACGACCTGGCCGTGGTGGCCGAGGGCTCCGGTCCGGCCGAGGCCCTGGAAGCGGTGCTCGAACAGACCGGTTACCTGGAGATGCTGCGCTCCTCCAACGACCCGCAGGACGAATCGCGCGTCGAAAACCTTGCCGAACTCGTGGCCGTGGTGCGCGACTTCATGAAGGAGAACCCCGAGGGCACGCTCACGGACTTCCTCGAGCGCGTGGCGCTGGTGGCGGATGCCGACCAGATTCCCGACGCGCCGGCCGATGACGAGGGTGCGGACATGGCCCGCCGGGAGGGATTCGTCACCCTGATGACGCTGCACACCGCCAAGGGGCTCGAGTTCCCGGTGGTGTTTCTCACAGGCATGGAAAACGGGATTTTCCCGCACCAGCGCTCGATGACCGACGAAAAGGAAATGGCCGAGGAACGCCGGCTTGCCTATGTCGGGCTGACCCGCGCACGTGAACGCCTGTACCTCACGCGCGCCGAATACCGCAGCCTCTGGGGGCAATCCCAGTACAACCCCGCCAGCCAGTTCCTCGATGAGGTGCCTTCCGAGCTTCTGGACTGGAAACGGGAAGGCTCCGTGCGTTCGTCCTTCGATTCCTTCGGCGGCAGCGGAAACTTTGCCACCAGCCGTTACGAATCCGGCTCGTACTGGGGCGCGGGACGCGGCAACACTGGCGGGGGAGTGGCACGCCTGAGCGGTGCCAGCGAGGAGCACACCTTGCGCACCGCGCCCACCGCGCGGGCCGCGGTGCGCAGCGCACGTGTCCAACCCAACAAGGAAATCATCGCGCTGAACATCGGCGACAAGGTCTCGCACGGCACCTTCGGCCAGGGCGTTGTCTTGGCGCTGGAAGGCGCAGGGGACAAGACTGTGGCGAAGGTGAAGTTCGCGGATGCCGAAAAGCGGTTGCTGCTCCGATACGCGCCATTGACTAGGCTTGACTAGCATTTTTGCGGAAGATTTCGTGCGCCGGGAGCCGTGGGCATTGCGCCGGGTACGTCTCTACGTTTTGTAGAACTGTGCCATTGCGTTGGAACGCGTTAGTCTGAAGGTGCATCAGGCCTGTTTCATGGCCCGGTGCTCCCCTCTGAGGCGCGACATGGTTATGCCTTGCCGCGTCTTCGAGTCAGCATAGACTTCGACAAGAAGGACACAAGCCCGTGGACCTGTATGAATACCAGGCGCGCGATATGTTCGAGTCGCACGGCGTACCCGTGCTGGCCGGCATCGTTGCCTACACTCCTGAAGAAGCCAAGGCTGCAGCCGAGAAAATCGGCGGCGTCGTGGTTGTTAAAGCCCAGGTAAAGGTCGGAGGCCGCGGCAAGGCCGGTGGCGTCAAGGTCGCAAAGACCGCCGACGAGGCATTTGAGCACGCAACCAACATTCTCGGCATGGACATCAAGGGCCACACCGTGAACAAGGTCATGATCGCCCAGGGTGCAGACATTGCCGAGGAGTTCTACTTCTCCGTACTGCTGGACCGCGCCAACCGCAACTACCTGGCCATGTGCTCGGTGGAAGGCGGCATGGAAATCGAGGAGCTCGCCGTTGAGCGCCCCGAGGCACTGGCACGCATCGCCGTTGACCCGGCCGTCGGCATCGATCAGGCCAAGGCCGACGAGATCGTTGCAGCAGCAGGTTTCGCCCCGGAACTGACCGAAAAGGTTGCCTCGGCAATCCTGAAGCTGTGGGACGTCTTCAAGAAGGAAGACGCAACCCTGGTTGAGGTCAACCCGCTGGTTCGCACCGGCGCCGGCGAGATCGTTGCCCTCGACGGCAAGGTCTCCATCGACGAGAACGCCGAGTTCCGTCACCCGCACCACGTCGAGCTTGAGGACAAGGAAGCAGCGGATCCGCTCGAGGCCAAGGCCAAGGCAATGGACCTCAACTACGTCAAGCTGGACGGCGAAGTTGGCATCATCGGCAACGGTGCAGGCCTGGTCATGTCGACCCTGGACGTCGTTGCATACGCCGGCGAAAACCACGGCAACGTGAAGCCCGCCAACTTCCTGGACATCGGTGGTGGAGCCTCTGCAGAGGTCATGGCCGCAGGCTTGGACGTCATCCTGAACGACAAGCAGGTCAAGGCGGTCTTCGTGAACGTCTTCGGTGGCATCACCGCGTGTGACGCCGTTGCCAAGGGCATCGTCGGCGCGCTGGCCGAACTCGGTTCCGCAGCCAACAAGCCGCTCGTTGTGCGCCTTGACGGCAACAACGTGGAGGAAGGCCGCCGCATTCTGGCCGAGGCCAACCACCCGCTGGTCACCCTGGCAGCAACCATGGACGAGGGCGCCGACAAGGCCGCCGAGCTCGCCAACGCAGCGAAGTAAGTAGGGATACGCGAACATGAGCATTTACCTTAACAAGGACTCCAAGGTCATCGTTCAGGGCATCACCGGTGGCGAGGGTACCAAGCACACCGCCCTGATGCTGAAGGCCGGCACCAACATCGTCGGTGGCGTCAACGCCCGCAAGGCCGGCACCACCGTGCTGCACGGCGGCAAGGACATCAAGGTTTACGGCGCAGTGGCTGAAGCCATGGCCGAAACCGGCGCAGACGTTTCCATCGTCTTCGTTCCGCCGGCATTCACCAAGGATGCAGTCGTTGAAGCCATCGAGGCAGGCATCGGCCTGGTCGTTGTCATCACCGAGGGCGTTCCGGTACAGGATTCGGCCGAGTTCTGGGCACTTGCCCAGTCCAAGGTCGACGCCGACGGCAACCAGATCACCCGCATCATTGGCCCGAACTGCCCCGGCATCATCACCCCGGGCGAGGCACTTGTCGGCATCACGCCGAACAACATCACCCAGAAGGGCCCGATCGGCTTGGTCTCCAAGTCCGGCACCCTGACCTACCAGATGATGTACGAACTGCGCGACCTGGGCTTCTCCACCGCCATCGGCATCGGCGGCGACCCGGTCATCGGCACCACCCACATTGACGCCCTGGCTGCGTTCGAGGCGGACCCGGAGACCAAGGCCATCGTCATGATCGGCGAAATCGGCGGCGACGCCGAAGAGCGTGCAGCCGACTTCATCAAGGCCAACGTCACCAAGCCGGTTGTCGGCTACGTGGCAGGCTTCACCGCCCCCGAGGGCAAGACCATGGGCCACGCTGGCGCCATCGTCTCCGGCTCGGCCGGTACCGCACAGGCCAAGAAGGAAGCACTTGAGGCTGCCGGCGTGAAGGTCGGCAAGACCCCGTCGGAAACCGCAACGCTGCTGCGCGAAGTTTTCGCCGCCCTCTAAGGCACAATCAGCATCCGCCGACGGCGGTCGTCCTCCCGGTATCCCGGGAGGCCGGCCGCCGTCGGTCTTTAACCGCCGTCCGGCCAGGCCGGTTCCCGCCGCGTGGGAATGCCGTTTGTCGGCAGTGCCGCGGCGATGCCTAGGATGCGGGGAGGAAAGTGTCCTCCAGCATCGAAAGGCGGCCGCTTCGCATCATGAAACGTTCCCTCACGCGGATCCCGGCGGCGCTCGCGCAACTGAACTTCAAGCCGTTCCCGAAACCGGGCAGAAACCCCGCGACCGCGGCCCTCACCGTGGACGACCTGCGGCTGCTGGCCAGGCGCCGCACGCCCACCGCGGCCTTCGACTATGCCGACGGCGGCTCCTATTCCGAGGAGACCTTGGACCGCAACTACCGCGCGTACAAGAACGTGGAGCTTGTCCCGGGGATCTTGCGCGACGTGAGCGCGGTGGACCCGAGCACAACCGGGGCCGGGACTAAATTCTCGCTGCCGGTGGGCATCGCCCCCACGGGGCTGACCCGGCTCATGCACGCGGCCGGCGAACACGCCGGGGCCGCGGCCGCCGCCAAGCACAACATCCCCTTCACCCTGGCCACCATGGGCACCGTCTCCATCGAGGAAACCGCCGCGGCGGCGTCGTTGGGCACCCGCTGGTTCCAGCTGTACCTGCGCCAGGACCGCGCACTTTCCCTGGAGATGATGCGCAGGGCCCGGGCCGCCGGCTACGACGCACTGATCCTGACGGTGGACACGGCCGTCACCTCGGCGCGCGGACCATGCTCGACGCAATCAGGCACCCGGGGTTGCCAACGGTTGGCTTGAGAATGCATTGGGGTGCGGTCGTTGTCCCCGGTCGGAGGCTGGATCCATATTTGGAGGTTCCGGCGCTGCGTGCCACCTGCCGGCGGGGTCCATGCTCTGCTGTCCACACCCCTGCTCGGCCGGACCCAAACCGTCGGCGGCTCGGCGGATGATTGGGGCATGGACACCCCCATCCAGGCACCGGAAGCAGCCCAGAGCACGGCCCGCGGTGCCGGCGGGCTGCGGAGGATCTGCGCCCCCTTCGTGGCCGCGCAGCCGTCCGGGGTGCGGATCCGCACCCGGCTGCGCCCCACCGCCGACGAAGCCAGTGCGCTGACGATGATCGGCGAACACCTGGGGCACCTGTACCGCACGGACCTGTCCGGGCGTGCGGCCTTGGGCCGGGTCCCGGCGGCGGAGCGGGGCAGAACCGAACGCAAGCGGACCCTCACCGCCGCATCGTCTTCCCGGTGGGCGGGATCCATCACGCGGGCCGCCGAGGACCAATACCAACTCGCCATGCGCGCCCTGGCCGCGGAGGTCTCGCATCTGCGCGCGGCCACCGAGGCCCTGCACCGCCGCATCGCAACAACCGTGGGCGAGGGCTCCGGCAAGGACCGCGGCTACAAGAGCCAGGCGGAACGCCACCAGAAGACCCGCCGCCTGGCCCAACTCGTCCACCGCTTCGAGACGGCACAAGCATCCTTGGCCGCCGGCAGGCCCTCCATCGCCGTGGGTGGCAAGAAGCTTTGGAAGACCCGCAACCACCTCGATGCCGCCCACCTCACCCGGGAGCAGTGGGAAGAACGGTGGGCGTCCTCGCGGATGTTCCTGACGGCCGACGGGGAATCCGGACGGGCCGGCGGCAACGAGACCATTCGGCTCACGGATGCCGGAGTCCTCACGTTGAAGGTCCCGGCCCCCTTGGTTACGGCCCTGGGAAATCACCTCGCACTGTCGGTACCGGTCATGTTCAGCCACCGCGGCGGGGAATGGGCCGACCGGGTCGCCGCTCGCCGGAGCATCCGCTACGACATCAGCTTCGACCCAGTGAAGAATCGTTGGTACCTGGACGCATCCTGGGGATATGGCGACACCCCGACCCCGGGGCTCGAGGCGTTGCACTCCTCGGGGCTCATCGGTGTGGACCTGAATGCCGACCACCTGGCCGCCTGCCGATTGGACGCCTCCGGGAACCCTGTCGGTCATCCGGTCACGATCCCCCTGGAGCTGGCGGGCCTGCCAGCGGGCACCCGGGACGGGCGGCTGCGGGCGGCGATCACCGCATTGCTGGATCTCGCCCGGGACACCGGCGCCGCGGCGATTGCCATCGAGAACCTCGACTTCCAGGACGCCCGGACCACGGGCCGCGAAACGATGGGACGCGGGGTGCGCGGCAGGCGCTTCCGGGCCACCGTCCAGGGGATCCCCACCGGCAAATTCCGGGACCGGTTGGTGTCCATGGCCGCCAACCGCGGACTTCAAGTGATCGCCGTCGATCCCGCCTACACCTCGCGGTGGGGCGGCCAGCACTGGCACAAACCCCTCCAAGCAGCTTCCGGTGGGACGGCGACGCGGCACCATGCCGCGTCCGTGGCCATCGGCAGGCGCGCCCTCGGATGCCCGATCAAGCGACGGGAGGACGGACCCCGCACGCGACAGCGGACGCGTGCGGGCCAACCCAGTCCCAGGCCGGATCAGACACCCGGGGGCGCGGCCATCGGCACAGGCCCGATTCGCCCGGCGGTCGCGAGCCGCCCGGGCCCGCCGGGAACCGGTCGGCGGCAGCCTCCCAGGACCGTTCGGGGAGCACGTGCGTTGCCAAGACGCGCTTAAAAAGGAACGGTGGTGCCTGGACTTCCTCACCACGCAGCCGCTGGAATTCGCGAACTTCGCCGGGGAGACGGGGAACGTCAGCGCGCAGTTCAACACCATGTTCGACGCCTCGCTGAGCTTTGCCGACCTCGGCTGGGTGCGGGAGACCTGGCCCGGGACGCTGATCGTCAAGGGCGTGCAGGGGCCGGAGGACGCGGTGGAGTGCTTCGGGCACGGGGCCGACGGCGTGGTGGTCTCCAGCCACGGCGGGCGCCAGCTGGACAGGGCGCCGGTGCCGCTGCTGCAGTTGCCGGCGATCCGCGCCGCCGTCGGGCCGGAGAAGCTTGTCATTGTCGACTCGGGCATCATGAGCGGCGGCGACGTGGTGGCGGCGCTGGCGGCCGGCGCCAACTTCACGCTCATCGGCAGGGCCTACCTCTACGGGCTGATGGCAGGGGGACAGGCGGGTGTTGAGCGCACCCTGGAGATCCTCGAGCGGGAGATCCGGCAGACCATGGCCCTGTTGGGCGTGCGCACCCTGGATGAGCTTGGCCCCCGGCACGTGCGCCTCGGCACCGTGGACGCGTAACGTCCCAGAACACGAAAATCGTGCGTTGTTCCCGGATTGCTTGGCGGGGAACAACTCACGATTTTTCGCGTGCCCGGGGCGTGGGGTGAGCGGGGTGCGGTTCAGGCCGCGGTGACCTTCACCGGAATCGACTTCCAGCCGCGCAGCGTGGTGTGCATGAACTGCTCGGGTTCGGCAGTCAGCTCGATGGACTTCACCCGGTTCGCCAGTTCGGTGATGAGCACGTCCATTTCAAGGCGCGACAGCGGCTGGCCCACGCACTGGTGGATGCCCATGCCAAAGGCCAGATGCCCGCCGGCCTGCCGGGTGATGTCGTATTCGTTGGCGGTGGGACCCCAACGGCGCTCGTCGCGATTCGCCGCGCCCACGAAGACGGCCACCTTGGTGTCCTCCGGGACTGCGACGCCGCCGATCTCGGTCACCTGGCTCGTGGTGCGGTAGAAGGACTGGAACGGGGACTCGAACCGGAAGGCCTCGTCGATGGCGAATTTCACGAGCTTGGGGTTCTCGTGGACCTTGGCATATTGCTCGGGATGGCGCACCAGGGTCAGCAACGTGGAACCGAGGGAGAAGATGGTGGTGTCCAGGCCCGCCGAGAGCATGGCGCGCACCAGCAGGGCCGCCTGTGCGGTCGTAATTTCGCCGCGGTCCGCATAGTCCCAGATCTGCGCGCCGAGGCTGCCCGGGCTCAACCGCTCGCGGGCCGTGTTGGCCATGGCCCAGTCGTTCGTGCCGGCACCCGCGGCAAAGTGTTCGCGGGCCAGGGGAGTGTCGGGTCCAAAGGTGGAGAAGTTGGCGGCCCCGAGCGTCAGGAGGTTCTCGGCCCGGCCTTCCCTCGGGATTCCCACGGCGTCGCCGAACGCCCGCAGGGGGAAGACCTCGGAGAGGTCCTTGATCAAGTCGAATTCGCCGCGTTCCAAGAGTTCGTCAACGAGCTCCGTGGCGTACTCCTCGAACCCGGCGCGCAGCGAACGGACCCCGCGCGGCGAGATGACCCCGGCCATGGCCTGGCGCATCTGGGTATGGATCGGGGGATCCGATTCCATGATTCCCTGGGCCCGCCAGCTGGGTTCGTGGTGCAAATTCTTGGGCCCGGCACCCGCGCCTGAGATGAAGGTTCGGTAGTCATCTAGGACTTCTTTGCATTCATCAAAGCGAGTCACGGCCAGGACCCCGTGTTCCTGGATCTTGAGCACCGGACCGGCATCGCGCATTCGTTCAAAGAGCGCGTAGGGATCGACGAGATGTTCGTTTGAGTAGGGGTCTTCCGTGAATATGGGTGCCGTCGCGCCGGCCAGTTTCGAGTCCATGGGTGCCTCCCCAAAGTAGTGGTGAATGCCATCAACCTAACGCGATGTGAAAGTTGGGGTTAGCGGGATTCTCACCATGTGAGAATCCGAATTGTCCTTCGGTTGCGCAGCATGGAACATCGTTGCATTGCCTGAATATATGTCTTGCATCACACCGAGGGTCCAGAGGAGGAGGAAGGAATGGCAACATCATTCGAACGGGGTCTGAGCATCCTGGCCGAGGTCGCAGCCGACGGGGATGTCACGGTAGACGCGGTTGCCAACAAGCTCGGCATTCCCTCCAGCACCGCCTACCGATACTTCAGGGCGCTGCGTGAACAGAACTTCGTCATCGAGGAAGAAGGGCACTACCGTCCCGGGCAGGTCCTGCTCAGGGTCGCCGGCCATCACCAGGCCCAGTCCTACCTAGCCGAGGTCGGCAACGCCGTCTTGCGGGAAATCGTGGACCAGGTCGGCGAAACCGCCGTCATGATCGTGCGCCTTGGTTCCCAGGCCATGTGCCTTCGGCGGGTCGAACCCGACAAGTCCCTGAAATACTCGTTCGCCGTCAACGAATTGCTGCCCCTCCACGCGGGTGCTGGCCAGCGCCTGCTGCTTGCGTGGGCGCCGCCCGAGGTCGTGCACCAGGTGCTCTCCGGACCGATGGCCCGGTTCACCGCCAACACCCTGGGGCGCGAACAGATCTTGGCCTCCATCCCACAGATCCGCTCCTCCGGATACGTGCTCTCGCGCGGCGAACTCGATCCCGGGTCGGTGTCCATCGCCGTCCCCGTGGTCAACCACGGCGAAGTCGTCTGCTCCATCAACGTGGCCGGCCCCGAAGGCCAGTGCGGCTCAAAGCTCTGGATTTCCTCCACGCTGCGGGTCATTCGCGAGTCCGCCAACAAACTTACCCACGCATTGCAAGAAAGCACTCCGAACAAATCAACCAGGGAGACCCTTGATGACTACAGCAGTATTGGCTGAGACGGCACCGGTGACCATCGGCGTTCACCGGGCCACCCTCGAAGACCTCATCCAGGTCGCCCGGCACCGCCGCCCGGTGGTCATCGACGAGGCCGTCTTCGAGGCCATGCGCCCCAGCCAGGAATGGCTGCAGGGCGTGGTCGACCAGATGGGTCCCGGCAAGCAGACGCCGCCGATCTATTCCATCAACACCGGGTTCGGCTCGTTGGCAGGGCGCCAGGCCTTCTCCGAACCCTCGGATGCCGCCGAGCTCTCCCGCCGGCTGGTGCTCTCCAACGCCGCGGGCGTCGGGCGCAACGTGGACGAGGAAGTGGTCAGGGCAACGATGTTCATCCGCATCGTCAGCCTGACCCAGGGCTACTCCGGGGTCCGCCCGGAAATCATCACCACCCTGGCCAAGATGCTCAACGCGGGCGTCTGCCCCGCGATCCCGGAGTACGGATCGCTCGGTGCCTCCGGCGACCTCATCCCGCTGGCCCACGTGGCCATCGTCATGTCCCGCTCGCACACCGGCGAGGACGAGGAACTGGACTCGGGGGAGGCCCTGATCGACGGCAAGGTCGTCAGCGGCATCGCCGCGATGCGGCATGCCGGCATCGAGCGCCTGCCGCTGGGCGCCAAGGACGGCCTCGCGCTGCTCAACGGCACCTCGTTCTCCTGCGCCCAGGCCGCGCTGGCGCTCTACGACGCCCAGAACCTCCTGGAAACCGCCCAGATCACCGCCGCGATGAGCATTGAGGCGCTGATGGGCTTCGGGGACGCGTTCATCGACGAACTGCACCAGGCGCGCGGCCAGCGCGGGCAGATCGAGGTCGCCGCACGCATCCGCGAGCTGCTGGCCGGATCCACGCTGATCGACGGAAACGCCTCGACCGATCCGGTGCGCCAGCCCCCGCAGGACGCCTACTCGCTGCGCTGCGTCCCGCAGGTCTTCGGCGCCATCAAGGACACCCTGGGCTTCGCGGCCGGGATCATCGACAACGAGATCAACGCGGCCACCGACAACCCGCTGATCTTCCCGGCGCTGCCCGACACCCGCAAGCTCAAGGCCGTGTCCGGCGGAAACTTCCACGCCGAATACGTCGCCTTCGCCGCCGACTTCATCTCGATCGTGGTCACCGAGATCGGCAACATCACCGAACGCAGGCTCTTCCGCCTCGACGACGGCACCCTGAACCGGGGGCTGCCGGACATGCTCATCGACAGCGAGCAGACCGGCATGGACTGCGGCTACATGCTGCCGCAGTACCTGGCCGCGGCCCTGGTCTCCGACTGCAAGACCCTGGCCCACCCGGACTCGGTCGACTCGATCCCGACCTGCGCAAACCAGGAAGACCACGTCTCGATGGCCAACAACGCCGGCCGCCATGCGCGGCAGATCGTTGCCAACATCGAATCCGTGGTCGGCATCGAATTGCTCATGGCCTCCCAGGCGCTCGAGCTGCGGGCCATGCGCAAGGAAACCGGGGACGCGCGCCCCGGTCCAGCCAGCGCCGCCGCCCTGGAACTGGTGCGGTCCTCCAAGTCCGCCGACGGCCGGCCCGTGGACCACATCCGCAAGGACGTCGTGCTCTATCCCCGGGTCCGCAAGGCCCTGGACCTGGTGCACAGCGGCGCCGTCGTCGAGACGGTCAACAGGGTCCTGGCCGGCTAGCCGGGCGGAACCGGCCGGGGTCTTCCCCAAGGCCGGGCACAAACCACCACCTACCCAGCCCGCCGGCAACCGCCGGTGGCTCGATCAACCCTGCCCCGTTCCAGGGTCGCACCACCCGCATCGACGCCGATGCAAACCAATCACTCCAGCAGTTCCGAGCTCACTCACAGGGAGAAAAAACCATGAAAAACTCGACTCGCACCGCCCGTCCCGCAGCCCTGGGCGCCCTTGCCCTGGCCGCATTGCTTGCCCTGACCGCCTGCGGAGGGAACGCGGAGGCGGAAAAGAAGGCCCCGGCGGGGGCCGCCAGCGCGCCGCTGTTTGCCCAGCTGCCGGAAAAGATCCAGTCGGCCGGAACCATCAACGTGGCCAGCAACGTCGAATACCCGCCGTTCGAGTCCTACGACACCGACGGCACCACCATCATCGGCATCGACAGGGAAATCGCCGACGAGCTGGAAAAGCAGCTGGGCGTCACCATGGACTTCGACAACATCGCCTTCGACGCGATCATCCCGGGCCTCGCCTCGGCCCGCTACGACATGGCGATGTCGGCGATGTCGGACACCGTGGAACGCCAGAAGCAGGTCAACTTCCTGGACTACTTCTCCGCGGGCGGCGGGGTCATGACCTCGAGCGCCAACGCCGAGAAGCTCAAGACGCTCGATGACCTGTGCGGCAGCCACGTCGGCATCGTGAAGGGCACCACCGAGGACGCCGACGCGGCCGAGGCCTCCAAGAAGTGCGAGGAGGCCGGCAAGCCGAAGGTCGAGGTGACGATCTTCGCCGGACAGAACCAGGCGGTGCTGGCCCTGCAGTCCAACCGCGTGGACGCCTTCCTGGTCGACTCGACCTCCGGTTCGGTCGTTGCCGCCGAGTCCAAGGGCGCCCTGGTCATGGGCGAGCGCTACCAGGACCTCGCCTTCGGCATCGTCTTCCCCAAGGACCAGGAGCAGCTCATGACCGCCATCCAGAAGGGCCTCGAGGCCATCAAGGCCGACGGCAGCTACGACAAGATCCTGACGAAGTACAACATGGCCGACCACACCATGGAATCGTTCCCGGTCAACGGCGTGAAGCAATGACATCGCGTCCAATGACTTCGAGTTCACGCCGGGCGGAAGAGACCGAACTGGTCGTCGTGCCCGCCCGCTACCTGGGCCGCTGGATCGCCGCGGTGGTGGTCGTCGGCATCCTGGCGATGCTCGTCTACGGCATGTTCGCCAACGAGCGCTTCCACTGGGACGTGGTGGGCCAGTACCTCTTCGCCAAGCCGGTGCTGGCGGGCCTGGGCCGCACCCTGATGCTCACGGCGATCTCCATGCTCATCGGCATCGGGCTGGGGATCGTGGTGGCCGTCTGCAGGCTCTCGGCAAACCCGATCCTCTCCACCGCGGCCTGGGCGTACTCGTGGTTCTTCCGTGGCACCCCGCTGATGGTGCAGCTGCTCTTCTGGTTCTTCCTGGCGGCGCTGATTCCGAACATCGGGATCGGGGTCCCGTTCGGGCCGGAGCTGCTGAGCATCGACACCAACTCGGTGATCTCCCCGTTCACCGCGGCCCTGCTGGGGCTGAGCCTGAACGAGGGCGCCTACATGGGCGAGATCGTGCGCTCAGGAATCCGGGCCATCCCGCCCGGGCAGACGGAGGCCGCCAAGGCGATCGGCATGTCCCGCCTGCAGACCATGCGGCGCGTGATCCTGCCGCAGGCCATGCGGGTGATCATCCCGCCGACCGGCAACGAGACCATCGGCATGCTCAAGTACACCTCGCTGGTCATCGTGATCGGCTACTCGGAGCTGCTGACCAGCGTCTCGATCATCTACTCGCGCAACTTCCAGACCATCCCGCTGCTGATCGTGGCGGCCATCTGGTACCTGGCCGTCACCGCGGTGCTCTCGGTCTGCCAGTACTTCGTCGAGCGCCACTTCGAGCGAGGCTTCACCCCCGTCAAGGGCCGGAAGCCGGCGGCGCCCGCCGCCGCGGCAGCCGTCCCGGGTACGGGCGCCGGGGCCTCGCCAAGCATCGAACCGGAATTGGAGCCGAGCAAATGAGCGAACCAGTGCTGCGCGCCCACGGCGTGCGCAAGTCATTCGGGCACCTGGAAATCCTGAAGGGCATTTCCCTGGAGGTGCAGGCCGGACAGGTCGCCTGCCTGCTGGGGCCATCGGGCTCCGGCAAGTCCACCTTCCTGCGCTGCATCAACCACCTGGAAAAGATCAGCGACGGCGAGCTCTGGGTCCACGGCGAGCGGATCGGCTACCGCCGCGCCGGCAACAAGCTGCACGAGCTGAAGGAAAACGAGACCGCCAGGCAGCGCGCCTCCGTGGGCATGGTGTTCCAGCAGTTCAACCTCTTCCCGCACCGCACGGCGCTGGAAAACGTGATCGAGGGGCCGCTGATCGTGCAGAAGATGCCGCGCGCCCAGGCGCTGGCCGAGGGCATGGAGATGCTGGACAGGGTGGGGTTGGCCGACAAGTACCAGCACTATCCGGCCCAGCTCTCCGGCGGCCAGCAGCAACGCGTGGCCATCGCCCGGGCACTGGCCCTGAAGCCCAAGCTCATGCTCTTCGACGAGCCGACCTCGGCCCTTGATCCGGAACTGGTCGGCGAGGTGCTGGACGTGATGACCTCGCTGGCGGCCTCCGGGATGACCATGATCGTGGTGACCCACGAGATGGGCTTCGCCAAGGAGGTGGCCGACGTCGTCCACTTCATGGCCGACGGGCAGCTCGTCGAATCCGGGGACCCCCGGCAGGTGCTGGAGAACCCGCGGGAACCCCGCACCCAGGCGTTCCTCTCCAAAGTGCTGGCCTAGCCCCGCACCACCCGCACCATCCGCACAGCCGGCGAAGGGAAAGCCCCGATGAACGGGCAAGGACTGAACACCGCAGTATCAATGACCGCAGTATCGACTCCCGAACCGCGTCCCCTGGTGGGCCGGCTGCCCGGCTACTCACGCTCGGCGTCCGCCGGAACCGTGCGGTGGGTGGCATCCTCCAACGAATCGTGGATGCCGCCCTCGCCGGCGGCCCGGGAGGCGATGGCAGACATCGTGCACCGGGCCAACAGGTATCCGAGCCTGGCCGGCGACCGGCTGGTGGCGGCCCTTGCCGAAAGGCTCGGGCTGTCCGCCACGCAGGTTGCCGTGGGCGCCGGGTCCCTGGCAATGCTGGGGCAGATCCTCAACGCATACGCCGGGCCGGGCGACGAGGTGCTCTACGCGTGGCGCAGCTACGAGGCGTACCCGATCCTGGCCACGCTGGCCGGGGCCGAATGCGTGGAAGTGCCGCTGGATGCGGCGCACCGGCACGACATCGGGGCCATGGCCGCGGCAGTCACCGACCGCACCAGGGTGGTGCTGTTGTGCAACCCGAACAACCCCACCGGGACGGTGCTGGACGTCGGGGAGATCCGCTCCTTCCTGGATGCGGTGCCCGGGCGCGTGCTGGTGGTGCTCGACGAGGCCTACCTCGAGTTTTCCGGCGGTTCGGGAAACACGCTGCAGCTGCTGCAGGACTACCCGAACCTTGCCATCCTGCGGACCTTTTCCAAGGCCTACGGGCTGGCGGCGGTGCGGGCGGGATACCTGCTCGCACACGGGGACATTGTCCGGTCCATCCGAGCGGTGGCGCCTCCCTTCGGGCTCAGCGCCGTGGCGGAGGCCGGGGCCGTGGCAGCCCTGGCGGATGCCGAGTACCTGCGCGGCACCGTGGATGCGGTCCTGGCAGAACGCGCTTTCCTGCAGCATGAGCTCACAGCCCGCGGCTACCGCGTCCCGCCCAGCGGGGGAAACTTCCTCTGGATCCCGGAGGCCGACGTGCGGGCCGCGGACATCGAACGAAGCTGCGCGGCGCACGGAGTGTCGGTGCGCGCCTTCGCCGGGTCCGGCGTGCGCGTGAGCATCGCCCCGCGCGAGGCCTCGCTGGCCGTGTTGGCGGCGCTGGACACAATCGGCCGGCAGCCCGGGCCGGCGCAAACCACCCCAACAACCCCGCAAAACTACAGCACTGGAGGTGCATCGTGATTAGCACAAGCGAACAGCCCGTCGTTGAGGACCCGCAAGCGGGAATCCTTGTTTCCGAGGACGGATTCTTCGACGTGGAAGTGGCGGGGATCAACCGCGAATCGGATTCGGTGGTTTCCCTGGAACTGGCCCACCCGGCAGGCCTGGCCCTGCCTGAATGGACCCCCGGATCGCACATCGACGTCCTGCTCCCCAATGGGCTGCTGCGCCAGTACTCGCTGTGCTCGGTGCCCGGCGAGGCCCGCTGGCGCCTGGGCGTGCTGCGCGAACCTGCGGGGCGCGGCGGATCGGCCTACATCCATGAGGACCTGCGCCCCGGGGCACGGATCAAGGTGCGGCACCCGCGCAACAACTTCGAGCTGGCGCCGGCGCCCGAGTACCTGTTCATCGCCGGCGGCATCGGCATCACCCCCATCCTGCCCATGCTGCGTGCGGCCGAGGAATCCGGCGTCCCGTGGCGGCTGGTCTATCTGGGGCGCAGCCGCAGCTCCATGGCATTCACCGACGATCTGGCGGCCTACGGAAGCAAGGTGCACCTGCACGCGGACGACGAATCCGGGTTCTACCCGCTGCCGGAGCTGCTCGGGGATCCCGCGGCGGCCTTCCACGCCTATGTGTGCGGCCCCGGCCCGCTGCTGGATTTCATTTCCGGCCTCGCCGCCGACTGGCAGGATTCGTCGCGCTACAAGTTCGAGCGCTTCGTTGCGGATCCCGCGGCCACGGCACCGGCGGCCGGCGACCACGAGTTCACGGTGGAGACCACCCAAGGACTGGAGGTGACGGTTCCGGTGGGCACCAGCATCCTCAGCGCCTTGGAACAGGTGGGCGTCAGGGTCCTTAATTCCTGCCGCGAGGGGATCTGCGGTACCTGCGAAACACCGGTGGTCTCGGGGGCTGTCGACCACCGAGACTCGCTGCTCAGCGACGAGGAACGCGAGGCCGGGGACACCATGATGATCTGTGTCTCGCGGTGCAAGGGCCGGCGCCTGGTCCTGGACATCTAAAACACGCCGTCCGGTTGCGCGGCTGGCGGTCCAGCACGGCCGGGGGGTCTTGGAACGTCAGCCGCGCAACCTGAAGAACGAGGTTCCGGCCGCGGTGAAGGCGCCGGGCAGCAGCAACACCAGGAGTTCCGGGTTGAACTGCACCTCGGTGGGACCGCGGCCCTCCAGGGCCGCTGCGAGTTTTTCCGGGGCGACGGCCTGCAACAGCCATTCGGACGGTCCCGCCCCGATCTGCAGGAGACCGGTTCCGGGGTCGAAGTCGAGCCAAGCGGTGATCCAATCGCCGGCAAAGCGCGGCAGGGGATTGGCGGAGGTTGCGGGTGCGGTGTGAAGGTGGCTAGTCATGGTGGGGCACGATCCTTGAAGCTGGTTGTCCTTGCCCTGCCGCAGGTATGCGTGCAAAGGCCGCTTCGTCATCCGAACCACCCGCCGTACAACAATGGGGTTGGTACCTGACGTTGGTCGGAGCCATGCCAATGAGGCTGTCAGGTTTCGTGAAGCTGTTCCAACCATACGATGGTGAACGGACAATTCGCCAACGCGGGGTCAGGAACCGCAACAATCCGTCATCGCGTCGCGGGAGGACATGCGCCCGGTGGGGAGGCATAGGCTGGGAAGAGAAGACATCCAACCCCAGCTTCCGGAGGTACACCATGCGCGCCACACTGATCCACGGACCGCGGGACATCCGCGTCGAAGACTGCCCCGACCCGGTACTGCTCGCCGACACCGACGCGCTGGTCAAGGTCACCGCCGCCTGCGTGTGCGGATCCGACCTGTGGCCGTACCGCGGGGTCAACGCGATCCCGAAACCGCGGCGCATCGGTCACGAATTCATCGGCGTCGTCACCGATGTAGGGAACAAGGTGTCCAAGCTGAAGGCCGGGGACTTCGTGGTGGCACCCTGGGCCAACAGCTGCGGGAATTGTCCGCAGTGCCGCAACGGCGTCCAAGTGGCCTGCGAGCACCGTGCCGTCTGGGGCGGGAACGACGAAAACGGGCTGCCGGTGGACGGCGGCCAGGGCGAGGCGGTGCGCGTTCCCAACGCAGACGGCACCCTGGTGCCGGTCCCCGGCGTCACGGAGCCCGACGAGGCGTTGGCCAAGTCTCTGCTCGCGCTCTCGGACGTGATGGGCACCGGTCACCATGCGGCGCTCGGGGCCAAGGTGGCACCCGGCCGCAGCGTCGTGGTGGTCGGCGACGGCGCAGTGGGCCTGAGCGGGGTGCTGGCGGCCAAGAGGCTGGGCGCCACCCGGATCATCGCCATGTCCAGGCATGCCGACCGGGCGGCGCTGGCCCGCGAATTCGGGGCCACCGATGTGGTCGCCGAACGCGGCGAGGAAGCCGCGGCGAAGGTGCGCGAGCTGCTCGGGGGAGTGCTGGCCGACTCGGTGCTCGAATGCGTGGGCACCGCCGAGTCCCTGGGCCAGGCGCTGGCCTCCACCAGGCCCGGCGGCGCGATCGGCTTCGTGGGGGTGCCGCACGGGGAAGACCCGCTACCGCTCTACGAGCTCTTCTCGAAGAACATCTCGGTGGCAGGAGGGGCCGCCAGCACCCGGGAATACCTGCCCGAACTGCTGGAGGACGTGCTTGCCGGGAAGATCAACCCCGGGCTGGTCTTCGACACCGTGATGCCCCTGGACCAGGCGCCGGAGGCCTACCGGGCCATGGACGAGCGCCGCTCCATCAAGGTCATGCTGGTTCCGTAGGCCGTAGGCGTGCCCGCAAACCGCGGCAGGCCGCTGATTCCATGGAAATCAAGGAATCAGCGGCCTGCCGTCATGCGGTGAAAATCGAGGCTAGTCGGTGCAGGGGATTTCCCTGGCCTTGGCGTCGTAGAGCTTTCCGTCGGAAACGTAATCGCCATCGTGAAGGTCGGTGAGCAGCGCCGAGGAGATTCTCCGGTTGCTGGCTTCGGCCATGACGGATGTCGGCTTGTTGCCCCGGATCTTGAGGTGGTTGAACAACAGGTTCAGCAAGATCGCCATGATGGCCGAGGAGCTGATTCCGGAGTGGAAGATCGTGACGAACCAGCCGGGGAATTGGTTGTAGATGCTTGGTGCGACGATCGGGAACATCCCGAAGCCCAAGGCCGTGGCCACGACGACCAGGTTCATGTTGCCTTCGTACTTCACCGTGGACAGGGTCCGAATGCCCGAGGCCGCGACGGTCCCGAACAGCACGATTCCGGCCCCGCCGAGGACCGGCGTGGGGATGGCTGCCACGAACCGGCCGAGGATCGGCAAGAGTCCAAGGATCACGAGAATGCCGCCGCCCGCGGTGACAACGAACCGGCTCTTGACGCCGGTGATGGCGACAAGCCCGACGTTCTGGGCGAAGGCGCTCTGCGTGAAGGAGTTGAAGATCGGCGAGATCGCACTCGAGATCATGTCGGCCCGCAATCCATCACCGATGCGTCGTGAATCAGTCTTGGTTCCGACGATTTCGCCGACCGCAATGATGTCCGCCGAGGTTTCGGTCAACGTCACCAAGATGACGATGACCATCGAAAGGATCGCCGCGACTTGGAACTCCGGGGGACCAAAGGCGAAAGGCATCGGAAAGGCGAAGGCAGGCCCTTCCAGAACCTTGCTGAAATCGGCCATGCCCGTCACTGCTGCAACGATGGTTCCCGCGATCATCGCGAGAAGGATCGAGAGCCTCGAAATTGCGGCGACGCCGATCTTGCTGAAGACCAGGACGAAGAGCAGCGTGACGGCCGCCAGGCCGAGGTTCTGAACGGAACCGAAGTCATCGGCCTTCGAGTTGCCGCCCATGGCCCACCCCGCGGCAACGGGCATCAGCGTGAGACCAATGGTGGTGATGACGGTTCCGGCCACGACCGGCGGGAAGAACCTGATGATGCGGGAAAATATAGGCGTTATCAACAACCCGATGAGCGAAGCGGCAATGACGGAACCGAAGACGGTGGCAATGCTGCCGCCACCTTCGAGGATCGAGATCATCGTTGCCACCCCGGCGAAGGAAACACCCTGGACCAAGGGCAACTGGGAGCCAAAGAAGGGGATGCCAACGGTCTGCAGGATTGTGGCAAGGCCGCCGACGAAAAGGCATGACGCGATCAGCACCCCGATTTGGGCTTCGGAGAGACCCGCGGCCGTACCGATGATCAATGGCGGGGCGATGATTCCGCCATACATGGTGAGCACGTGCTGGAAGCCGTATCCAAGGTTCTGAGCGAAGGGAAGCCGTTCATCCTCGGGCCGGGGCGTGTTGCCCACGCGTGCTGCTGAAGCGGAATTTCGAAAAATAGACATGAGAGTTACTCCAGAAATCGCTAGCTGAACTGGTGGATGGGTGCCGAGAGATCCACCAGCGCCCGTGCATGTTTGCGGTGCCGGTGGATGAGTGCCGGCAGATCCAGTCCGGGGATCGCCCCGTCGACGACACGCCACTTTCCGCCCACCATGACGCGGTCGGCCTTGTCGGCGCCGCAAAGTAGCAAGGAGGCCAAGGGGTCGTGGCTGCCCGAAAAGCGCAGTTCGTCGGTCTTGAAGAAGGCGAGATCCGCTTGCCGGCCCACGCCGATCACCCCGATGTCGGTCCGCCCGAGCACCTTGGCCGAACCTTCGGTGGCCCAGCCGAGCGCCCGCTCCACGGGAACATCTGCACCGTAACGAAGGCGCTGGAGGTAGAGGGCCTGGCGGGCCTCGAGAATCATGTTGGACCCATCGTTCGAGGCAGATCCGTCGACACCCAGTCCGACGGGGACCCCCGCCGCTTCGAGTTCCAGCACGCGGGCGATGCCCGAGGAAAGCCTCATGTTCGAGGTTGCGCAGTGGGCCACCGCTGTCCCCGCGGCGCCCAGCTGGCGGATTTCCGCGTCGTTGAAATGGATGCCGTGGCCGAGCCAGGTTTGCGGTCCGAGCCAGCCAACGCTTTCCAGGTAGTCGAGGGGTCGCAGGCCAAACTTGGACAAGCAGAATTCTTCCTCGTCCAGGGTCTCTGCGAGATGGGTGTGCAAGCGGACGTCGAATTGCCCTGCGAGTTTCGCGCTTTCGCTCATGGCCTGCGTGGTGACCGAGAACGGGGAGCACGGAGCCAGCGCGATCTGTATCGAGGCTCCCGCCCCGCGCTCGTGGTAGGTCTCGATCAATCGCTGGCTGTCGGCCAGGACGACGTCCAAGTCCTGCACCGTCGACTGGGGAGGCAGCCCTCCGTCGTCTTCCCCCAGCGTCATCGACCCCCGAGTGAGGGTCGCCCGCATGCCGAAGTCCCTGACCGCGGCAACCTCGATGTCGATCGATTCATCCATGCCGTCGGGAAAGAGATAGTGGTGGTCGGCCGCGGTGGTGCATCCCGAGAGGAGAAGTTCCGCCAAGGCCACGCGTACCGCGGCATCAAGGGCATCGGGGGTCAGGCGCGCCCACACCTTGTAGAGATTCTGCAACCACGGGAAGAGCGGGGCATTTGCGGCGGGGCCCCAGGCGCGGGTCAGCGTCTGGTAAAAGTGGTGGTGCGTGTTGACCAGCCCGGGCGTGATGACGTGGTTGCTTGCGTCGAAGACATCGGTGTAAGGGGTCGTGGGGACGGCTCCGGCGGGAACGAGTTCGACGATGAGGTTGTCCCGGACGACGATGCCGTTGGCAGCGTCGGTGGCACTGAGGATTCCTTGCGGGTTTTTGATCCAGAGGGCAGTCATGTGCGGCATGGCCGACATTCCTTTCGTTGAGAAAAGATAAATGTCAGCTCAGTTATGCCTGTCTGCTGATCCAGGACGCCAGGGCGTGCTTAGGAGACTAGCAATGTGATGCGCGCCTCGGCAAGGCTTGTTTGGAATTTTGTTTTTACATCGTGAAAAAGGCGTGCAACCTGCCGGAGCAAGTTGCACGCCTTTTTGTGGCAGTGTGATGACGTCCCTAGACGCGTTCGCGTTCCGAGGCCGGTGCGCGCTTCGGAAGGCTGTGTCCGCCAAAGAACTCGGGCCGCCGCACGGCCGCGCCCACCAGGAACAGCGCGCCCAGGGCGATGATGCCCACGCCGATCACAAACACCAGCCCGACGCCGAAGACCTTCGAGCCCGATCCGTAGGACGGGTCCCAGGAGTCGATGGCGGTCTGGATGAAGACTGCAACCAGTGCGATGCCGCCCAGCAGCGGGGCAAGCAGGCGCAGCAGGAAGTTGCGCAGCGAGTCCATTGCCGTGTGCCTGAAGTACCAGACGCAGGCCAGGGCCGTGATGCCGTAGTAGAAGCAGATCATCATGCCCAACGCCAGGATGGTGTCGTTCAGGACGTTGCTGCTCAACACCCGCATCAGCGCGTAGAACCCGGCCGAGACGCCGCCGGCGACGATCGTGGCGAAGGCGGGGGACTTGAACTTGTTGACGGAGCCGAACCGCTTGGGCAGCGCCCCGTGGTGCGCGATAGCCAGCAGCGAGCGGGCCGGGGAGATCATGGTGGACTGCAGCGACGCGGCGCAGGAGGAGAGCACCGCGAGCGAGAGCAGGATCGCGAACGGGCCCATGACGGGAGTCGCAATGGCTGTGAAGACGTTCGCGGAGTTCTCCGGGTTGCGCAGGCCCAGCCCGGTGTCCCCGACGCCGGCGAACATCACCGTGGCGATGGAACCGACCAGGTAGATCGCGAGCACGCCGATGGCCGTCAGTGCCGCGGCCATGCCGGAGGTCTTCTCGCCGTTCTTGGTTTCCTCGGTCATGGTCAGGCACACGTCCCAGCCCCAGAAGGCAAAGATCGACAGGCTCAGGCCAACGGCGAAGGCGGAGAAGGAATCGATGTGCATCGGGTTGAACCAGGAAGCGTCGAAGGCCAGGTGCCCCGGCTGGTCGGCGGCCTTCGTGAAGGCGCCGATGGCAAACCACGCGAGCACCGCCAGCTGGAATCCGACCAGGATGTACTGGACCATGCGCGTGGTGGTCAGCCCGCGACAGGCAATGAAGACCGCGGCGCCGACGAAGGCCAGGCAGGTGAGGATGTTGATCGCGTTGTTGCCGGCCAGCTCGGCCAGTGCGGGGTTGCCCGTGGCCTGGGCCAGGAAGAGGTAGAAGAAATCCACCGCCACGCCGGCGAGATTGGAGAGCACGATGATGTTGGCCGCCAGCAGCCCCCATCCGCCCAGCCAGCCCAGTGCCGGGCCGAAGGCCTGGCTCACCCAGGTGAAGGTGGTGCCCGAGTCGGGGGTGTCCGCGTTCAGTTCCCGGTAGGCCAGGGCGACCAGGAACATCGGGATGAAGCCGATGATGAAGATGGCCGGAAGCTGGGTGCCGATCGCCTGGACCGTGGGGCCCAGCGAGGAGGTCAGCACGTAGGCCGGGGCGATCGTGGAGATGCCGATCATCACCGCGGCGAAGAGCCCCAGCTGGCCGGAGGCCAGGCCCTTGCCGCGGACCAGGCCCGAGGCCGCCGACGGCGTCTGGGTGGTTGCCGAGGCTTGCTTCAGCGTGGACTGGCTCATGACTCGTCGGCCTTTGCGACAGGTTCCTGCTGGGTGATGCAGTGGATGCCGCCGCCGCGGGCGAAGAGCTCGCGGGCGTCGACGCCGACGACCTTGCGGCCCGGGTAGGCGTCGGCCAGCACTGCCAGGGCCTTCTCGTCGTTGGGGTCGTTGAACGTGCAGGCGATGACGCCGCCGTTGACGACCAGGTGGTTGATGTAGCTGTAGTCGACGAACCCTTCCTCGTCGCGCAGCGTGGCCGGGGCGGGGACCTCGATGACGTTGAACGGGCGGCCGGCGGCGTCCGTGGCCCCGTTGAAGGAGGCGATGATTTCGCGGCTGACGGCGTGGTCCGGGTGCTCGGGGTTGTGCTGGGTGTGGACCAGGACGTTTCCGGGGGAGGGGATGGTGGCGACGATGTCCACGTGGCCGCGGGTGCCGAATTCCTCCGAGTCGCGTGTCAGGCCGCGGGGCAGCCAATGGACCTTGGTGGCCCCGAGGGTGCGGGCGAACTCGATCTCGACCTCTGCCTTGGTGATCCCGGGGTTGCGTCCGGAATCCAGCTGGACGGTTTCGGTGGCCAGCACCGTGCCTTCGCCGTCGACGTGGATGCCGCCGCCCTCGTTGACCAGGGTCGAGGCGATCCGCTCGACACCCGCCCATTCGGCGACCTGCGCGCCGATCTTCGAGTCCTTGTCCCAGGCCGCCCAGTCCTGGGCGCCCCAGCCGTTGAAGACCCAGTCGACCCCGGCGAGTTCGCCGGCGTCGTTGGTGACGAAGGTGGGGCCGATGTCGCGCATCCAGGCGTCGTTGAGTTCCGCGGTGCGGATTTCGATGCGTTCGTCGAGGTAGTTCGCCGCGATCTCGGTGTCGGCCGGATCCACGACCATGACCACGGGAGCGAACTCGGCCACGGCGTGGGCGACGTTGGCCCAGGTGGTGCGGGCCGCGTGGGCCTCGGCGTCGGTCTCTCCAAGGGTGTAGCCCTCGTGGGGGAATGCCATCCAGACGCGCTTTTGCGCCGAGGTTTCTGCGGGCATGGTCCAGCTCATGGTGTTGCTCCTGCGGGGGTTCGCTGCCTGAACGGGAGTGTGTTGGCCGTGCCGCTTCCCGCCCGGATGCACCGGGGTGGGAGACTCCTGTCACAGTAAATGAATGTCGTTCGTTTTAGTATGGTGCCTTGCGTCACGTTGCGCAAGGGCTAAAACGAATTTCATTCGTTAGACTCAGGTCAAGCACACAACAACCCAGGGAGACTTCTTCGATGGCACGACCCAGCAGCCCGAAACTATCGGCACCGGCCATTGCCGCGGCGGCGCTCGAGCTCGTGGACGCCCACGGGGAATTCACGATTCCGCGCCTTGCCAAGGTCATGGGAGTGAGCCCGTCGTCCCTCTACAACCACGTTTCGTCGAAGGACGACATCATCGAGATGATGCGAGGGCAGGCCATGGGGGAAATCGAGCTGCCGGCCCCGGACCTGGACTGGGTGCAGACCCTGCGGCACATCGCCAAGGGCTACATGCGTTCCTATGCCAAGCACCCGCGGCTCATCCCGCTGCTCACGTCGCACACCGTCCGCGACGAACTGACGCTGAGGGTCTACGACCAGCTCGCCGAGACATTTGCCCGCGGAGGATTCAGTGCGAGGGACTCGCTGGCCGCGATCACGGTGCTTGACTCGTTTGTGCTCGGCTCGGCGCTGGACGCCGCGGCACCGGCCCAGGTGTGGGAATCAAACGAGGAGTCCTCCGAGGCCTGGCGCACAGCGCTCGAGGCGGGCCTGACGGTCAGCGACAGGGCGCAGAAGACATTCGAGTACGGCCTGGAGATCCTGTTGGCGGGATTCTCCCTCCAGGTCGCCCCGAAGGTGCAGGCCGGACAGCCCGTCGTGTGTTCAGGATTCTGACTGCCGCGGCCCAAGCGAAAAAGGGTGCAGGACGTGGCTTGACAAGACATAGAAGAGTCAAAGATCGTCAACAAATACACACTGCACCATGCCACCAAGCAGATTCACGGAATTCCCGGAAAAGCACCGCGAAGCCCCTTGCCGAACCAGATAGGCGCCCCGCAGGTGAACTACGCGATGCTATTGGTCGCTACGCGATTCAATGGTTTTTTGCGGGACGACAGCTGGATAAAGAATTTACAAAGGAGTCCCCGTAATTGCGGTCTTCCACTACCATGATGGCTATGGAGAACGTGGTTCTCGTCGGAGTGGATGGTTCGCCCGAAAGTCGGGGCGCAGCCAGCTGGGCCTTGCATGAAGCCGAAGTACGGCAGTGGCCAGTTTGGTTTGCCTATGTCTTTCCGAAACCCACGATTGCAGACCCCGCTGTTGACTCGGCCTATTTGCGGGCCTCGCATCGCACAGCTCAACTAATCTTCGATGAACTGGAAGCCGAAGCGAAAGCGCGAGGCATACAAGTCCAAAGCGTTGCGCTGCCAGGACGCGCCAACGAAGTGTTGGTGAAACTTTCGAACGACGCCGGACTGAATGTAGTAGGACGAAGGTCCCATTCTGGTTTCAGTGCCCGGCTAGGAAGTGTCTCCTCGGCGCTGGCAGCACACTCTCGATGCCCCACTGCCGTCATCCCCCATGGCTGGGGGCGCCGCCCTGCCGGTCAAGTTACAGGTAACGGGCCATCCGCATCCGCGGGACAGATCGTTGCCGCGGTCGAACCGGGCCCGGGGGCGTTGAATGTGCTCTCCGCTGCGGCGGGTCTTGCGCAGCGCGACAGCATTTCTTTGAGAGTGGTGAGTGTCGCTTCCAACCAGCACGAGGAAGCAGGGGATTCTTCCTTGTCCGAGCTTCTTGCCCAAGTCGAAAAGCAATATCACGGGCTGGAATGCAGTGTTCATTTCTTGTCAGGAAAACCGGCCACTGAGATCGCTCACGCCGCCCGAGATGCGGTCCTCCTCGTTGTCGGCACGCGGGGATTCGGCGGCCTGTCTGGCTTCATGCACGGTTCGGTCAGCCAAGCGTTGTTGCGACAAATGGCATCACCAATGCTTGTGGTGCCGAACAGCATCCCTGATTAACGCCGATGCGATCCATGCCGCTCAGGCGATATCCCTGCAAGCCATTGTCGAAGTGGGGATGTCCTCGGTGGCACGGCTTTCGGCCCGGGACGCGCCATATCGAGGGCCAACGGACAGCGTCCATCGCCCACACCCACGGTCCCACTGCGCATCCGTCGGCACAGGCACGAGGGCGCCAAAGCGCGGTGTCCATGGGCCGGAGAACTTGGTGACCGCATGGGTTTTGCTGGGTACAGTTGTTCTTCCCATTTGAGCCAATGCGTTGTTAGTTGCGGTCGAATTTGCTTTTCTAACCGTCAATATCAATACCGTGCGTGCGGCTGGTGAATCCGGTAGCAAGCGCGCCATCGTGCTGGCATGGTCCCTCAAAAAAGACTGCCGCACAACTGGGTGTTACTGTTTGTTCCCTGTTGATCGGTGCCGGGGGTGAACCGGCGCTCTGGCTTGTGAGCCAGGGTGCCAACCTGGTAGTGCGTTGGATTTTCAAGGTTCAGCCGCGCGATGAGGTTGTCTCGGCGTTCACTTCCGAGAAGGTCCGAGGGCTCATCGATGAATCCGGTCGGGAGGGATTGTTGGATGGGGGACGAGATTGCGTTGCTCACCGGCGCCTTGAACTTCGAGGGCTTGACCGCAGCCGATGTGGCCATTCCCGCAGATCAGCTGCGTACCGTTTCCCGTCTCCGTCACCGTCTCCGTCACCGTCTCCGTCACCGTCTCCGTCACCGTCTCCGTCACCGTCACCGCCACCGTCTCCGTCACCGTCTCCGTCACCGTCACCGTCTCCGAGTTGGAGCAGCTGTGCGTGGAAACATGCTGCTCCCGCTTTCCGGCGCATGGCGATGACGGAACCACGGTTGGGGTCGGTATGCGTCAAGGACATGCGCTCAGCCTCCGCCCGACACCGCTGCGAAACTCTCCCGCAGGGTTCGATCCACCCACTGGTTTCGGTGCTGAAAGATGCGAAGCTGCGCCCGCTGATGCATAAAATGCAGTAGCACAACGATCATTTGGCGCTCATTGAAGGCGTCATAGATCTCGGAGGTGGCATTGAGTGGTGGCCCTCGAAGATGTCCTGGAGGAGCTGGTCGGTGATACTAGGGACGCAACCTCCAGTTGGGGGAAAACACCCAACGAAAACGGTTCTTCGTTTCAACGGCGACGTTCAACTTCAAGCGCGGGCCTCACTGCGACAGGACTGAAGCCGCACCGCCAACCACTGGGCCTGGCCGCTGGCCTCGTGCCTCATGCTTCCAGACGATGGGGAAGCTCACAGAAAGTAATCATCCCGATCGGATAGAGTGTGTTCCACTATGGATGACCCCCCTTCCCACATGCCCTGGCCCCTCACTCAACACATCGGTACACCGGTAATCGTGGGAGAGGGGCGCCCGAATGTATGAATGGATCATGATCGGTATCGGTCTTGTCCTCACGGTTGGCACCGGCTTGTTCGTTGCCTCCGAATTTGCGTTGGTCAATCTGGACCGACACGATCTTGAAGCCCGACAGGAACGCGGTGAAAAGCGACTCGGTCCGACGATCAAGGCGCTCAAGATCACCTCGACGCACCTTTCCAGCGCACAACTCGGCATCACCCTGACCACCCTGCTCACCGGCTACACCTTCGAACCCGCCATCAGCTCACTTCTGCGAGAACCACTGCTTTCCGCCGGAATCAGCGAGTCCCTTGTCCCAGTCATTGGGGCCGTGATCGGTATCTTTATTGCCACAGTCTTCTCGATGGTCATCGGTGAGCTGGTGCCAAAAAACTTTGCACTGGCACTCCCGCTGGCCACCGCCAAGATCGTTATTCCCTTCCAGGCTCTTTTCACCACGGTGTTCAAGCCGGTCATTCTGCTGTTCAACAACACCGCCAATCGGATCATCCGTTCCTTCGGCATCGAGCCCAAGGAAGAACTCTCAGGTGCCCGAAGCGCCGAGGAGCTCAGTTCACTGGTTCGACGTTCAGCCCTCGAAGGCATGCTGGACCTGGACCATGCCACGTTGCTTCACCGAACACTTCGCTTCTCGGAGCACTGTGCGGCGGATGTCATGACCCCGCGAGTTCGCATGATGGCGGTCAATGCCACCGATACAGCGGAAGGGATCGTCAAGCTCGCCACCATGACGGGCTACTCGCGTTTTCCCGTCATTGGCAAGGACCGCGACGACATTCTGGGTGTGCTGCACGTCAAACAGGCATTCGCCGTTCCTCTGGGCGAACGCGACCAGGTGCTCGCTTCGTCACTGATGATCGAACCACTCATGATCCCCGAATCCATGGGTGTCGACTCACTGTTGGGCCTGCTGCGCAAGCACGGGCTCCAGGTGGCCATCGTCTCCGA
Source organism: Paeniglutamicibacter sp. NPDC091659 (assembly GCF_044756805.1). Taxonomy (NCBI): domain Bacteria; kingdom Bacillati; phylum Actinomycetota; class Actinomycetes; order Micrococcales; family Micrococcaceae; genus Paeniglutamicibacter; species Paeniglutamicibacter sp. NPDC091659. The sequence continues at coordinate 58,210 of NZ_JBIVTO010000010.1, read as the reverse complement.
TGAACATGGCGGAACCGCCGGAATCGTCACCCTCGAAGATCTCGTGGAAGAAATCGTCGGCGAACTTGAAGATGAGCACGACCGGGCACGCGTTGGAGTCGTCCGCACCGGACGATCCACTACCTTCGACGCTGCGCTTCGACCCGACGAACTCCTGGACCGCACGGGAATCAAGGTTCCCGACGGAGAGGAGTATGACACCCTAGCCGGTTTCGTCACCGACCAGCTCGACAGGATCCCGGAATTGGGTGACGAAGTACCACTTGAAGACGGAACCCTCAGGGTCGAACGCGTCCTCGGCACACACGTCGAGCGTCTGAAATTCACCCCTGCCGAAACAGCAGAAACACCCAACAGCCCACACGACCGGATCAGTGACGACCTCACCCAGGAGCTAACCCATGAGTGAATACCTCCCCGGAATCATCTGGCTCGTCGTACTTCTGATCGTCAACGCCTTCTTTGTGGGTGCCGAATTCGCGGTCATTTCAGCTCGCCGCTCACAGATCGAGCCGAAGGCTGAAGCCGGGAGCAAGGCGGCCAAGACCACCTTGTGGGCCATGGAACACGCCACGTTGATGCTGGCCACCAGCCAGCTCGGCATCACAGTGTGTTCCCTCGTCATCTTGAACGTCTCGGAGCCGGCGATCCACCATCTGCTGGAAATCCCGTTGGGACTCACCTCGCTGTCGGCGGAAGCGATCGGCATCATCGCCTTCATCACCGCCCTTCTGTTGGTGACGTTCCTGCACGTGGTGATCGGCGAGATGGTTCCGAAGAATATTTCATTCTCCGTTCCGACACGTGCGGCACTGATTCTTGCCCCACCGTTGGTGTTTGTTGCACGGATCTTCAAGCCGGTCATTTGGACCTTGAACGGCATTGCCAATGGCATCCTGCGGTTGTTCAAGGTGGAGCCCAAGGACGAAGCCACGAGCGCATACACCCTCGATGAAGTGGCAAACATCGTGGAACAGTCCACCCGCGATGGAGTTCTCACGGACGCCAGCGGCACCCTGACCAAGGCCTTCGAATTTACCTCAAAAACCGTTGCCGACGTGGAGGTTCCCATTGGCGAAATGGTGTTGCTTCCTCAGGATTCATCTCCCGCCGATATCCAGCGCGCCGTCGCCAAACATGGCTACTCCCGCTACATCCTGACCAACCAGGACAGCGAGCCGGCCGGCTACCTGCATCTGAAGGACGTCATGGATCTGACCTCGGCCGAGCAGTTCGAGGAGCCAGTCCCGGCAAAACGAATCCGCAAATTGGCTTCCACGTTCAGCGGCAGCGAACTGGAAGACGCCTTGGCTGCCATGCGCCGCACGGGCGCACACGTTGCCCGCGTTTTCGACGAAAAGGGATCCACCACCGGGGTGCTCTTCCTGGAGGACATCATCGAGGAACTCGTCGGTGAAGTGCAGGACGCAACGAGCGCCTAAACCGGGGTCGATGCCTTCTCCGCTGGCGCTCTGAAGCACAAAGGGTGCGGCTCCCTGTGAGCCGCACCCTTTTCCTATTGCACCCCGAATCAGTCCTTCCTGAAAGCCGTCCTTGACTTCCTCGTCGGCCTGCTTCAAATCCAACGTGGCGTGGTAGCCCTGCCCTCGGCCTTAAGGCTCTCATCACCGGTCGTTTCTCCGGTGGTCTCCTTGCCCCACCTCCATGCTTCTCCTCGGCGCTACTGATCTTGCCTCCAAACCCATGGTGTCTATCCCGACGTTCAGGACTCTGCCGGCCCCGGGACCGGAAAGATTAGAGCGTGTCGGACCCCGCAGTCGTTCTTGGCCCCATCCTGGAACTGATGACCTGGATGGGGTTTGTCCCCGTGATTCTGCTGCTCATCACGGGTTGGATCGTTGCCAAGCGTCGCTGCCAGCGGACCAGCACAACTGCCGGGGTCTTCGATTCAGGCAGATATAAAGATTCCACTGGTCCGAAAGCGGAAACACACTGCACCTATCCCTGTGCGCCCTCAGGGAACCTAGCTCTGGATGTCGGAACCCGAGTGGAGCTCCATTGCGACCTGTGCCACCCCGCCCAGTGGAGCCCGGGGCCGCCCCGGAACGACAACCCTGCCATGGCCATCGGCCGGATTCTCACCGTGGCGGGAATCGTGTGCACCGTGGCTGGATTCATTCTGATGATGCCCTGTCACTGGCCCGTCCATGCGCCTTGAATCGCTCAAAGTTGCTCCGGCTGTCCGTTCACGGGCATCACCCGGATCCGGGCAATGCGCAGCCGGTCCATAGCGGTCACCGTCAGCACGTGGCCCGAGACCTCCACCCGGTCCCCGGTGTGGGGCAGGCGGCCCAAACGATCCATGACGAACCCGGCGACCGTCTCGTAGTGGCCGTCCGGCAGCGTTATGCCGGACGCCGACTCAAACTCTTGCAGGATCAGGCCGCCATCGACCTCGAGCGACCCATTACCCACGCTGGTCCGGTCCTCGTGATCGGCCCCGGTGTCGTACTCGTCATAGATTTCACCGACCAGTTCCTCGACCAGGTCTTCCAGGGTGACGATGCCGTCCGTTCCCCCGTATTCGTCCACCACCAGCGCCATGTGCTGGCCCAGCCTGCGCATCCGGGACAGCGAAAGCAGCACCTTGTTCGTTCCCGGCAGTGGAAGGATCTCACGAACAATGTCCTTCACCATCCGAGTATCATGCTTTTCGCCCCGTGGCATCAGGTCACGGATGTGGACGAAACCAAGGACGTCATCCGGGCTCCCGTCAATCACGGGATATCGTGAATGTGGTCCGTTCATGACCATGCTGCGTGCGGCCTCGATACCCAGGTTGCCGTCGATGAAGGTCACCTCGGTGCGGGGTCGCATGACCTCCTGCAGCGAACGGTCCCCGGCCCCGAACACGTCGGTCAGGATGCGGCGGCTGTGTCCCTCGAGTATGTCGCTCTCGGCAACCATGTCCCAGAGTTCCTCGAAGCTGACGCTCTCCTGTTTTACGTTGGGATCACCGCCAAACAGCCTGACCAGCGCATTGGTTGAAACGGACAACAGCCAGATGACGGGCCGCATGATTTTCGAAAGGATGATCAACGGCGGGGCCATGACCATGGCGAAACCAACGGCAGACTGCATCGCCAGCCTCTTGGGCACCAGCTCGCCCAGCACCAGGGATAGGTAGGCTACCAGCAGCGTCATGCCGATGAAGGACACCGGTTCGGCCGCGGACCCCAATCCCAGACCTTCCAGGAGGGGTTCCACGTCGGGGGCAATCGTGGAAGCGCCATAGGCGGCCGAGAAAAACCCCGAAAGCGTCACGCCAACCTGGACGGTTGAGAGGAATCGGTTCGGGTTCCGGGCCAACGCGGCTGTCCTGGCCCCGCCCCTTCCCGCCTTTTCAAGCTGGCGGACCTGACTCTCGCGGAGGGAAACCAGCGCCATTTCCGTACCGGCGAAGACGCCCCCCAACAGCACAAAGAAGAGAACCAACAAGAAATTGACCAAGGTTCCGCTGTCCATGAACCGACTTTACCGAACTGACGGCACATAACCATGGCGAGATGGACGATGGCGCCGGCGACCAGGATCACGCGAACTTGTCCTGCTGCCAGATTATTGGTGGGGGAATATCGCAGTGGGGGAACGGCAAATGCGTAAACCGGCATCGGCTTTTTCGTGACTGTTGATGCTCGTTTGGAGGTTGGCCGTGCATGCGAGTGTTTGATGTCGGTGTTTTTGTAGCGTTCCTTGTCGCGTCGTTGTTTTCCGACGACCCGATCGACGCTTTTCGCGGCGTTCTCATCAGCGGCAACCGATCAGCACCACCTTGACCAATGAAAGATCACCGAGAAGGAACGTCAACAGTCAAAAACATCAATGGTTCGAGGACAAATCCGGCGTGGCAACCCACGAATCACACCGGTGGACCCGCCTCCGATTCCTGCCGGGTTCCCTTGACAGGCCGCCAGACTCAGGAGGATACAGCGACGCCGTAGACCGCAAAGACCGCGAGGTGCGTTGCGCCGTGCATCGCGGTCACCGACAGCATCAACGTGACGCCCGGGAGTAACAGGTTGATCGGAGACTCTGCCAACACGACGTCCTTCCCGGTGAGGAATCCGACGACGAGGACGGCCAGAATGGTCAGGCCAACAGCGGAGACCAGCGCAGCATGCCAGTCATTGCTGACACGCTGAACCTCACCCCGCAGCGCCGCAGGCGCCGAGGTGATCGACTCTGGGTACTATGCAGAATTCTGCATAGTACCCAACCCGTGTATATCAGCGCAGCAGTTCGCGGATGTCGTCCGCGTTGAGCACCTTGCCGAACCCGGCGCCCTCGTCCATGACCGAGGAAATCAGCTGGCGCTTGGAATCCTGCAGCGCCACCACCTTTTCCTCGATGGTGTTCTTGGCGACCATCCGGTAGACCATCACGTTGCGCGTCTGCCCGATGCGGTGGGCACGGTCGACGGCCTGGGATTCCGCGGCGGGGTTCCACCACGGGTCCAGCAGGAAGCAGTAGTCGGCCTCGGTCAGGTTCAGCCCGAAGCCGCCGGCCTTCAGCGAGATCAGGAACACCGGCGCGGCACCGGACTTGAACGAGTCGATGACCTCGGCGCGCTTGCGGGTGGATCCGTCAAGGTAGGCGTACGGGGTGCCCGCCTCCTCCAACCGGTCCGCGGCCTTCTTCAGGAAGGACGTGAACTGGGAGAAGATCAGCGCGCGGTGGCCCTCCGCGATGACGTCCTCGAGCTGTTCGAAGAGCACGTCGAGCTTCGCGCTGGAGATGTTCGCGTACTCGTCGTCCACCAGGGAGGCGTCCAGCGAAAGCATGCGCAAGAGGGTCAGCGACTGGAAGATCGTAAAGCGGTTCTTGTCCATGTCGTCGACCAGGCGCAGCACCTTCTGGCGCTCGCGCTGCAGGTGCGTGTCGTAGATCTTGCGGTGCTGCGGGGACAGCTCCACGTGCAGCACCTGCTCCTGCTTCGGCGGCAGGTCAGTGACGACCGCGTCCTTGGTGCGGCGCAGCATGAACGGGCGGATCCGCCGGCGCAGCCGCGACAGCGGTTCGTCGAGTCCCTGGCGTTCGATCGGGCGCTGGTAGTTTTCCGCGAAGCGCACGGCGGAGGGGAACAGGCCCGGGGAAACGATGGCGAAGATCGACCACAGCTCCATCAGGTTGTTTTCCATCGGGGTGCCGGTGATGGCCAGCTTGAAGCGGGCGGGCATGTCCCGGGCCACGTGGTGGGCCTTGGTCGCCTTGTTCTTCACGAACTGGGCCTCGTCGAGGATCAACCCCGCCCACGCGACGTCCGCGTACGCGTCCGCGTCCAGGCGCAGCAAGGTGTAGGACGTGACGACGATGTCGTAGTCCCTGGCGAGCTGGGCCAACGTCGCGTTGGCGCGGGTCTCGGTGTCGGTGATCGCCGCGACCTTCAGGCTCGGCGCAAAGCGTGCCGCCTCGTCCTTCCAGTTGGACACCACGGAGGTCGGTGCGACCACCAGGAACGGTGCGCGCCGGGTTGCGTCCTGCGGCAGGTCCGGGTGGTCCTGCGGGTTCGCCCAGATCTGGTGGGCGTGCAGGATCAGCGCCAGGGTCTGCAGGGTCTTGCCCAGGCCCATGTCATCGGCCAGCACGCCGCCCAGGCCGTTGCGCCACAGGGTGCTCAGCCAGCCGAAGCCCTCCACCTGGTAGGGGCGCAGCGTGGCATTGAGCGTGTCCGGCAGTTGCGCCGGGGCGGAGTCCTTGAGGTTCAGCAGCGCTCCGAGCGAACTCGCCCACGCGTCGGGCCCCTCGATGTGGACAGCCAGGGCATCGAGCTCTTCCCAGAGGGAGAGCTGGTACTGGGTGATGGAAAGGTCAGCGTCCTTGTCCTTCATGTCACGCAGTGCCCCGGCCTCCGCAACGAGGTCGCGCAGCTTCTCAAAGAGCGGGTTGTCCAGCGAGAAGTAGCTCCGGTCCGGCATCAGCAGCTTGGTCTGGCCGTTGGAGAGGGCACGCAACACGTCGGCGAAGGGGATCTGGCGGTCGCCGATGGAGATCAGCAGGCCAAGGTCGAACCAGTCGCGCCGGTCCGATTCGACGGTGGTGATGGTCAGTTCGGGGGCCTCGGTGAGTTCGTGGAAGACGGGGCGGACGCCCTTTTCCTCGATCACCAACCCGTCGAGGTTCTCCAGTTCCGGCAGCGTGCGCCGGACGAAGTCGATGACGTCGAGGCCCTGCAGGTGCTTGGGGCCAAGGACCGCCGATTCCAGGGCGGGGAAGTCGTTGAGGATTTCCAGGGCCGCGGACTCCAGGGCGCTTTCCACCACGGTGTCGCGGTCCTCGGCCTCGACGACCAGGCCGTTGTAGTCGAAGACCCAGTCCAGTTCCACGTTGTCGCGCGAGCCGTAGCGGATCTTCGTGACAAGCTTCGGGGGCAGCACCGCGGGCAGGTCGACGCTGGCGTCGGGGCTGGTGACGCGCAGCTTGCGGGCCAGCCGAGGGTACACCCGGGAGAAGAACTCTTCCGATTCCTTTTCCGGAACCGTGACGGGGTCCGGGTGGTGCAGCATGACAAGTTCGCTGGCCGAGAGCCCGCCGGGCACCCGTCCCAGGAAGATCTGGTTGTGGTCGTCGCTGGCTGCATACACGCCGTGGTTGCCGATGGCGCCGGCGGCGGTGTCGGCATCAAGGTCGACGCGCACGTCCCCGATCAGCAGGCTGGGGGCCAGCTCGATGCCCTCGGGTGTGGTGGTGGCCCCCAGGGAGACGTGGGCCGGTTCCAGGAGCGTGATCCGGGTGTTGGTCTTGGTGCCGATCAGTGCCACGCCGAGCTTCTTCGCCTCGGCCAGCAGCGGCCAGAGCAGCGAGGAAGAGAACTCGTCGAGGTACAGCCAGTCGTTGTCCTCGCCGAAGTAGAGTTGCCCGTTGGCGCGGTAAAGCGGCACGAACTGGCAGAACCAGCGGTGCTGCTCGGCATCCAGGTTCAACCCGTAGGTCTTGAAGCTGATGGTGTTCCAGCGCAGGTTTCCGCGCACCCAGCGCTCCGCGCCGGTGCGGACCATGGGGCGCACGCCCAGACGCCACCTGCGGTTGGCAACCTTCTGCTGTCCCACGCCGGAGCCCGGGGCCCACTGCTGGTGGGCGCTGAGCGTGGTGTCCTGCAACTCGAATTGCAGACCCATGTGGGCCAGCGGGTTCTTGGAGCTCGCCGAGGAGAGGCTCTTAGGTGCGGCGGCGGGCGTGAGCAATTGCTGAAGCGACTGCTGCCAGGCCGGGACGCTGACGGTGGCGCTGCGGAACACCACGTCCTTGGCGCGCAGGTGCAAGGTGTTGGAATAGATCAGCAGCGCCGCAACGTGCTTGCACTTGGGCGCATCCCCGCAGGGGCACTCGCCCTCGTCGATGAGCCAGGCTTCCTTTTTGAAGACCAGGGTGATCCCCACCGAATAGGTCGGGTTCTCATCCTCGCTGACCTGTCCGGCGAGCACCGCTGAGTCGGGGTCCCAGGTGATATCGCTCATTGAGGCATCGGTGGCAAGCACCTTGCCACGGGTAAAGGCGGCACCACCAACGACGCGCAGGATTTCACGCGCATCGACCATGGGGAAAGCAGAATCGGTCATCCTCCCATCGTTTCACGTTCCGGGGCCAGAGGACGAACCGGTGGCAGTGTTGTGCGCATTATTCGTGGTGCGTGTTAATCACCATGGCGCCCGTCCGCGGCGGAGAAAGTCCACGTCTTCCGGGGGAGCCGGCACATCCCGCCGGCATTGGCCAAGGGCGCGTCGGGGACTTCACACGTCAATTCGGCCTAGAATCGCCATCCGGGACAAAGAAAGAAACGAGGTTGGTTCCATGAACAGCACACCCGCCTTGACCCCGCTGCCGCGAGTGATCGAGATTGCCTCGCTGCGTGACTTTGACAGGCATGCCACCTCGGCGCTCGCCATCGAGGGAGGACGCCTCGCCGCGTCGATGCACGGGTGGCACGTCCAATCCGTCGACCTGCGCGGACGCAGCACGGTGCTGGAGAAATTGCGCCCCTCGGGATCCGTCTTCCTGGGCTGTTACCTCGAGGGGAAGATCGAGCGGCGCCTGCGCGGCGGCGGGGCCTTGGTCTTCCCGGAAATCCCCGGGCTGCCCTTCGACGCCTATCGCGGGGAACTCTACAGCTGGGACGAGCTGTACGCGGGAATCCTTGAAGGGTCCTACGAATCGGTGCCGGACGCCAGGATCTACGCGTGGAGTTTCCACCGGTTGGGCGCCGGAGCCCACGATGCGTTGAACGCGGCACTGGCCAGCACGCTGCACGACCACGCCATCGGGTCCCGGCTCGACTCCCAGATCCGGGAGGGCGACCTTTCCTACGCGCCGCTGGTCGGCGTGATGGGCGGGCACGCGCAACAACGCGGAGGTGACGATTTCAGGACCGCAGCACGGCTGGGGCACGCGCTCGCCGAGGCCGGGTTCATCGTGGCCACCGGTGGGGGGCCCGGGGCCATGGAAGCAGCGAACCTGGGGGCCTACCTTTCGGCCTTTCCGCTGTCCACGCTGGACGAGGCGCTGGGAATGCTGGCCGTCGAGCCGAGCTTTGCCACCTCGATCACCGGGTGGGCCCGCGCCGCGGCCAGGGTGCGCAACAGGTGGCCGTCGGGAACGGCGAACCTGGGGATCCCCACCTGGTTCTACGGGCATGAACCGCCGAACATGTTCGCCACCCACATTGCCAAGTACTTTGCCAACGCCACCCGCGAGGCGGTGCTGTTGGAGAAATGCTCGGGCGGCATCGTCTTCCTTCCCGGTGCCGCCGGGACCGTGCAGGAAATCTTCCAGGACGCCTGCGAGAACTACTACGGCGCCGCCGGCCGCATCCGGCCCATGGTGCTGGTGGGCATCGACCACTGGACGAAGACGCTGCCCGCCTACCCGTTGCTGGAGGAACTGGCGCGCGGCCGGCACATGGGCCGGCTGATCCACCTGGTCGACGATCCGGCCGAGGCGGCCAGCATCCTGGTGGGCCTCAACGACGGCGGCATTTCCGGGGTGCGCGGGCTGGCATGAGCGCCTACGCGATCGGCATAGACATCGGCGGCACGAAGATCGCCGCGGGGCTGGTGGACGGGAACGGCACGGTCCTGGTCAGGGGCCGGCGCCCGACCCCGGGCTTCGACCCGGCTGCGGTCCTTGCCGCGGTGTGCGACCTGGTCCGGGAGCTTGGCCCCGGCGGCGCGGACGCCGTGGTGGGAGTGGGGGCCGCCGGGTGGATGGACACCACCGGCAGCACCGTGGTGTTCTCCCCGCACCTGTCCTGGCGCGACGAACCCCTGCGCCGGAACCTCGAACGGGCGCTGGGCCGGGACGTGCTGTTGAGCAACGACGCGGATGCGGCGGGCTGGGCCGAGTACCGCTTCGGCGCGGCGCGCGGCGAGGACAACATGGTGTGCCTGACGCTCGGCACCGGGATCGGCGGTTCGGTCGTGCTGGACGGGAAGCTCCGGCGCGGGCGCTTTGGCATGGCGGGGGAGTTCGGGCACCAGGTCCTGGTGCCGGGCGGCCACCGATGCGCCTGCGGCAACCGGGGCTGCTGGGAACAATACGCCTCCGGCAACGCGCTGGCCCGCGAGGGCCGCAGCCTGCTGGCCGTGCACGGGCCGGTGGCCAAGGTGTTGCGCGAGGCAGCGGGCAACGACCCGCACGCGGTCACCGGGGAGCTGGTGAATTCCCTGGCCGTCGCCGGGGACGAAGCCTGCATCGAGCTCGTGGTAGAGGCGGGGCAGTGGCTGGGCCTGGGCCTGGCCAACCTCGCGGCGGTGCTGGATCCGGGCATCATGGTGATCGGCGGGGGCCTGGGTTCCGCCTCCCCGCTGCTGCTGGAGACGGCCGAACAGGCCTACCGCGGCTCGCTCAGCGGCCGCGGCTACCGGCCTTTTGCCCGGGTGGTCGGCGCGGCCCTGGGCCCGGATGCGGGCCTGGTGGGCGCTGCCGACCTGGCCCGGAACGCACTGGGGTAGACGGGCGTTCGAACCGGCGAACAACCGACCACCCGGACATGAAAATGGCCGGCAGGCCCGTTTTCACGGGGCCGCCGGCCAGTTTCATTGCTGCGCCTGGCGTCAGGCGACGGTGCCGCCGAAGAGCAGGCCGAGCGCGTAGGTGATTCCCGCCGCGCCCAGGCCGATGGCCAGCTGGCGCAGGCCGCGCTTGGTCGGGGAGGCTCCGGAGAGCAACCCGACGACTCCGCCGGTGACGAGCAGCGCGATGCCGACCAGCACGGCGGAGAGCATGATGGCGGGGGTGCCGCTCATGCCGAAGATGAAGGGCAGGATCGGGATGACGGCGCCGGAGGCGAAGAAGCAGAAGGACGACGATGCGGCGCCCACGGCCGAACCGATTTCCTCGTGTTCGATTTCCTCTTCCTCCACTTCGCGTTCGGGCCACAGGGAGAGCGTGGGGTTGCAGTCGCAGGAGTACAGGCCCATGCGTTCGGCCGCGCGGTGCGCGGCGTCCTCGTCGCTCATGCCGCGGGCCTTGTAGACCAGCACCAGCTCGTTGGCGTCGAGGTCGAGGTCCGGGGCTGCGGACAGGGTGATCTGCGTGGGCTTGGAAGCGGAGAGCAGCTCGCGTTGGGAACGCACGGAGACGAATTCGCCGGCGGCCATCGACAAGGCGCCGGCCAGGAGGCCGGCAATGCCGGAGAAGAGCACCAGGGAGCTGGCCACGCCCGTGGCGCCGATGCCCATGACCAGGGCGAGGTTGGAGACCAGGCCGTCGTTCGCGCCGAACACCGCGGCACGGAAGTTGCCCGAAAGCCTGTTGCGCCCGCGCGTTGCCAGGCCGCGCACGACCTCCTCGTGGACCAGCTCGTCGGCGGCCATTTGGCGGGTGGCGTCGGTGTCCGCGGCGTAGGGGGAGTCGCCCTCGGCTCGCTGGGCCAGTGCCAGCACAAAGACGGAACCGAAGTGGCGGGCCAGGACACGCAGCATCGTGCGGCGCAGCGTGGGACGGGTGGCCTTCTCCGCGTGGTCGCCGAGCAGGTTGCGCCAGTGTTCCTCGTGGCGGGTTTCGGCGTCGGCCAGGCCCAGCAGGATGGCGCGTTCCTCGCCGGTGCGCTTGTTGGCAAGTTCGCGGTAGACCGCGCCCTCGGCGATTTCGTCGGCCAGATACTTGCGCCAGCGTTTGATTTGGGCGTGAGTGGGGGTTGGCGCTTGTGGCGTCATGTCTCGTCCTCGGTCGGTGTCCATGGCGGGTGAGGCCATGCGATGGGGAGGAACAAGCAAAGTTTTTGGGTGCGTTGAACCTCGGGCCACCGTGGTGGGCCGAAGGTCTCGTTCGCCTCAAAGAAATCCGCCGGATTTCCGCGAGGTGGTTTGCCGGGCCGCAACTTTGCGGCCAGTATGTCGACGCACCGCCGCCACCGTGAATGGTGGACTCGGAACTACTCCCCTTCAGCGAACAACTTTAGCCTTCGGGCGGGCTTCAGAGAATTCGACGAGGCTAAAAATGTGTGTCCGGCCTGCGGTGTTTCCGGTGACCGGGGTTCGGATCAACAAACTCGACGACGCCGCGTCCCAACGCGGGGCTGCAACGGCGTCGGCCAGTGCGCGGGAGACGGCGGGCGCGTCGTCGACATGGAAGCTGCGCCAGGAACCGTGCAGGTTCAAGTCGATGACGGCGCGGTGGAGGTCAAAGAGGGGAAGTACGGGGACGGAGTGTTCCATGGCGGCAGCGGCCGGCCTTTCACTAGCTCTTGCCGCCGCCTTGTGGCACCGGCCGCTTCTTCATCCGAACCACCCATGAACCTGGGGTTGGTGCGCGGCCAGTCGGAGCTTGGCGCCGCATCTCGTGAAGCTGGTCACCACACTATCGCGACTCGGCCGCGAGCTGAATTTTTTGGTACAAATCAGTCCACGCTTTCGCGTCATAATCGGGCAAATTGGGGGAAATGCGACGATCCCCGGAGCTGCCGTCAATGAGTTCGCGCACGATGTCGATGTGACCGGCATGGCGGGCGGTCTCCACGTTCATGTGGATGAGCAGTCGGCCGATCGTGGTGTTCCGTTTCTCCGCTGCCCACCACGGGACCGTTGCCGGGGCATCGAGCGGCAATGCCTCGATGTTCCGGTTGGCCGAGTCGATGGCGCTGCGGTAGAAATCGAGGATGTCCGCGCTGGGGACGTCCGCCGGAACCCACATGTCGTAGTCGGAGTCCTCGCTCTGGCTCAAGGCAATGAAGCGCGGATGTTCGACGGTCTGTCCGGGGCATTCCACGAAGTACCCGAGTTCCACGCAGGCCAGGTGCTGGATGAGGCCCAGGATGTTGGTTCCGCTGGGCATCAGGGGCCGGGTCAGGTCGTAGTCGCCCAGTCCCTCGGCCTTCCACAGCACGGCTTCGCGGGAAGCGTTGAGGTACGTGAGCAGGTGGTTTTTCAGATCGTCCATGGGCAATAGCCTAGGAGCGGGAATGCCCCACTGGCTAGGTGCGCAACGCCCCTTGCATGACAACGGGCCCCGCCGAATATGCATCCAAGGACGCGTATCCGGCAGGGCCCGTTCGAGCGCCCGGAGGGGCTACTTTGCGATTGACTCGACTTCGATGCCCTCGACGTCGCCTTCGCCGGCGACGCGGGAGTTCCAGCCGTCGATGACTGCGGTCGCGGTGGGCCGCGTGGCAAGTGAAACGACAACGTAAACGATGGCCGAGGCGATCAGGCCGTAGTAGATCGGTTCGTTGGCGTAGATTCCGTCAAAGCGGTTCTCGGCCTGGATTTCCAGGACGATCATGGTGCCCAGCGTGACGACGGTTCCGGCTGCCATCGACGCTGCTGCGCCAATGCCGTTGCCGCGCTTCCACATCAGGCCGCCGATGATTGCCACCAGCAGGCCGCCGACAAGGATGTCGTAGGCGATGGTTAGGGCCGCGACCACGTCGGAGACCATGATGGCCAGGAGGATGGCCACGAGGCCCAGGATCAATACCCAGATGCGGTTGGCGCGCACGTCGTGCTCGGGGTTCTCGTTCGAGTTGACCCGGATTTCCTTGCCGAACCAGCCGGCGACGAACGGGGTGACGTCGGTGCGGGCAACGGTTGCCGCGGCGATCAGTGCACCCGATGCGGTGGACATCATGGCGGCAACTGCCGCTGCGAGGACCAGACCGCCGACTGCCACCGGCAGAAGCTGGGTTGCGACCTCGGCGTAGACAACGTCCTTGCCGAGGTTGACGACATCGATGTCCGGCAGCGCCACGCGGGCGGCCAGGCCGATGATGGCGCCGGCGGCGCCGTAGAGCACGCAGTAGATGCCGGCTGTGGTGCCGCCCCAGCGGGCGACCTTCGGGGTCTTCGCGGTGAAGACGCGCTGCCAGATGTCCTGGCCGATCAGCAGGCCGAGGGTGTAGACCACGAAGTAGGTGATGATGGTCTGCACGCCAATGCCGTCCCAAGTGAAGAACTCGGCGCCGACACGTTCACGGATGCCGCCCATGCCGCCAGCGGCGTTCAAGGCAAACGGGAGCATCAGGAAGAAGATGCCGACGGTCTTGATGACAAACTGCACCTGGTCGGCCAGGGTGATCGACCACATGCCGCCGATGGTGGAGTAGATGACAACGATGATGCCGCCGATGGCGATGGCCATCCACTTTTCCCAGCCGAAGAGCACGACGAAGATGGTTGCGTAGGCGCTGGTGGAGGTCGCGCAGAGCATCAGCGTGTAGGCAAGCATGACGATGCCCGAGGTGTTGGTCGCCGACTTGCTGCCGTAGCGAAGCGTCAGCATCTGCGAGACGGTGAAGACCTTCAAGCGCTGAAGCGTCGGGGCGAAGACAAGTGAAAGCAGGATGACGCCGACGCCGATGGCGACCACCAGCCACATGCCGGAGACACCGAATTTGTAGCCAAGTCCCACGCCGCCGACGGTGGAGGCGCCGCCGAGGACAACGGCCGCCATGGTTCCGGTGTAGAGGAACGGGCCGAGGCGGCGGCCGGCAACGAGGTAGTCGCTGCTGTTCTTGGTGCGGGACTTGCCCCACCAGCCAAAGGCGAGCATGGCCGCCAGATAGACGGCCACGATAGTGCCATTGATGATTTCCATGGGAGTGAACCTTTGGGGAGAACGATGCGGGCAACAAGATTGGTGCCTGCAAGTAAACTTTTGTTGTCTCCTAGGCTAATGTGAGCTGACTTACACGTCAATTGCCCTAAGCTATGTAAACCCGACTTTTTTCTGAGCAGCCTGGAGTATCGAGCCCATGAAAGCCTTGCCCGTTGAGCCAAGCAATGCGGCCTTGGCCATTGGATCCCGACTTCGCAGCGTCCGTCAGGCACAGCGACTGACCATCGACCAGGTAGCCGAATCGACGGGGCTCACCAAGGGGTTTCTCTCACGCGTCGAACGCGACCTGACCAGCCCCTCGGTGGCATCGCTCGTCACCCTGTGCCAGGTTCTGTCACTTGACGTGGGGGAGCTGTTCGCCCAGCCTGACACCCATGTGGTCAGGCTGGCCGAGGCTCCGCGCATTTCGCTGGGTGGCGAGGGAATCGTCGAGCAGCTTGTCACCGCGCGCTCGGAGCGACGCCTCCAGGTGATTCGCGCGGTCATAGAGCCGCGGGGCGAGGGCGAAAAGGAACTGTATGCGGTGGACTGCGAAGTGGAAGTCCTCCACGTGATTTCCGGGCGCTTCGTGCTGATTTTCGCCAACGAACGCTTCGAACTGGATGCGGGGGACACCGTGACCTTCCCCGGCCGCGAACCGCACAGCTGGATCAACCCCACCGACGACCAGACCGTGGTGACCTGGACATTGGTGCCCGCGGCCTCGCGGTAACCCCACCGGGCCGCCCTGCGAGATTGCCCGCAGGGCACTGCTTTAGCCCACGTGCACCCAAGGGCGCTTGCTGATGGAAGGCTCCGCTTCGCGCAGGACTTCGCGGGTCAGCGGCGCGATCTCGCCCTGGCCGAGGAAGATGAAGCGCATCAGGTTGCGCACTGGATCACCTTCCGTCCAACGGAAGTAGATGTGCGGCATGATTCCGGTCTGGTCCCTGATGGCGATGCACGTGGCGGCGATGGCGGTCGGGACCGAAGGCGCCGAGGCCTGAAGGATCTGGTATCCGTGCCGGGTGACGCCCTGGACCGTGAGGTCCTGGGAGAAATCGGAGAAATCGGCGATCTTGATCTCGATGAAGATCACGGGTGAACCCTCGGGCAGGTGGCTTGCCATTTGCGCGTGGGCCAACTTGTGGCGGTAGCGCGCTGCGGACAGCCGCACCGGCTCGTGGGCAATGATGCGCACCATGTCGTCTTCGGCGGCCGACTTCACGATCGCCAGGGCGGCCTCGTCCAGGGTGACGGAGGTGGCACGCAATTCCGTGGAACGCCGGAAGCGCGAGAAGAAGGAAACCACGATGATGCCAAGGATGAAGAGCGCGGCAATGCGGATGCCGTCGGGGCGCTCAACCACGTTGGCCCCCGTGGTGTAGAGGAAGATCACCGAAGTGATTCCAAAGCCGATGGTGCGCCAGCGTTGCCCCTTGCGCTTGGCGGAGATGGTGACGGCGACTGCCGCCGAAGCCATGAGGACCAGCACACCGGTGGCGTAGGCGGCACCCTGCGCATCGACGCTGGCTTCGAACGCCAAGGTGATGACAATGGCGATACCGATAAGAACCAGCACCAAGGGGCGGATGGCGCGTGCCCATTCCGGGGCCATGCCGAAACGCGGCAGGTAGCGCGGGATGAGGTTGAGCATGCCGGCGAGTGCCGATGCGCCGGCGAACCACAGGATCAGGATCGTCGAGATGTCATAGATGCTGCCGAAGCCCTCACCCAGCATTTCGTGGGCCAGGAAGGACAGGGCGCGGCCGTTGGCTGCGCCGCCCGGCTGGAATTCCGGCGCCGGGATCAGCAAGGTGGTCACGATCGACGAGCAAACCAGGAAGACGCTCATGGTGAGTGCCGCGGTGAGCAGCAATTTCTTGGCGCCGGCAATGCGTCCTGCGGGCTTCTTCTCGGTGTCGCCCGGATTGGACCGGATCTGCGGCATGACGGCCACGCCGGTTTCGAAGCCCGAAAGGCCCAAGGCCAATTTCGGGAAGACCAAAAGCGCAATGGCGACCATCATCCACGGATTGCTGTGTTCCGCGGTGAGGTTGAGCCACCAGTGGTCGACCGGCGCGGGGTTTTGTGCCAGGGAGACGAATGCCGTGGCAATCACCACGACGTTAAGCGCCAGATAGACCGCGACAAGCGTCACGGCCAACCAGATGACCTCGTGGAACCCGCGCAGGAACAGGCCTCCAAGCAGCAGGATCAATACCAGGGTGATGGCCACCTGCTGCCCGTGGAACCATTCCGGGGTGAGCGGGTTTTCGATGATGTGTGCCGTGGCATCCGCCGAAGAGAGCGTGATGGTGATCATGAAGTCCGTTGCGGCGAACCCCAGCAGTACAAGGACGAACAGCTTGCCCTTCCAATGCGGGAGCAGGCGCTCGAGCATGGAGATGGACCCTTGGCCGTGCGGGGATTCCTGTGCCACCCTGCGGTACACCGGAAGCGCGGCGCAGAGTGTCACTGCCACCAGCATCAAGGTGGCTAGCGGTGCCAACGCTCCCGCGGCAAGGGCGGCGATGGCTGGCTGGTAGCCGAGGGTCGAGAAGTAGTCCAAGCCCGAAAGGCACATGACCTGCCACCAGCGATGACCGGTTGGCTTCGCCTCGGCGGTCGGGCCTTCCTCGTGTCCGACTTTGGTGTCGCTGAGCCACCGGGAAATCCTTGCGGTTCTATTCTTGATGGGGGTGGTCCTCACCAAATCGGATGAGCTCGCGTATTTATTCACGAGTGAGAACGCTACTCCTGATCGAATCAAATTGATCTAGCGATGCCGGAACAATTTTGGTGATTTGCGTGACACTGTCCACTTTGACATTCCCTGTGGGAAAAGCAACCATTTTTGTAGCGGAGTACTGGAGAATTCAATCTCTTGCCCGCCACCCGTGAAGGACAATGCTTGTGAGTTCCCTGCCCGAAGACCCCGCGCTGGCCATTTCCGAACCTAAACGTCTCTGGGCGCCGTGGTGGCTGGCCCTGGTTTTGGGTGTCGTCTGCGGCACCGCGTTGACATTCCTGCGTGCCCACAAGTCCTTTGTCGTCCCCGGCGCCATTGCGCTCGCCGGGTTGATCTTGATTGTCGGGATCGCCACGATTATTCGGCGGCAACGGCATGCCGAGGCGCTGGACCCGCCCGTATCAGCCAGCTATGTGGCATGGATGGCGGTTCTCATTTTCCTGGCCGGGCCGGTCCAGGTGTTCTTCCTGCCATCGAATCCGCAAGAGGTCATGCTTAAGGCGATTGTCTTGTCGGTGGGGCTATCGGTCGCCGTCTATGGTGCTGATCGTTCACTCTTTGGGAAGTTTGCCAAGCCCTCGATGGCTTGATGCTTGACTTTCCACTTTGGAAAGACAAGGCTTTCCGTAACGGAAAGTGAGGTTGCGCATGCCTGATGACACGCCTGAGCACTATCGTCCCCATGATGCCTTGGCTGAGGCCGAGAGGGTCGCCGAACGCTTGGTCGGTGCCACTCAAGTGCCCAAGAGCTTCCTCCTCGCAATGGCGGCGCTCGTTGCCACGCTTTTTTCGTTGTTCCACGTGGTGCCCATGTCGGTGTCGCTGAGCCTGTTGTTGCTGGCAATTCCCATGGGCGCCTGGTACTACCTGTTGATGCGTGCGCGGCCCAAGCCGCGCACAATGCTCAAGCATTCCGGACCCTATGTCGGCTATGCGCTGCTTCTTTCCCTGATATTCCAAGCCAGCCGCTTTTGGGAGGGGCTCCTGTGGTGGGAGGTTTCCGTCAAGTGGGTACTGACGTTTGCTCTCTCATGGTTCCTCCTGTCACGCCTGCTTGACGCGGAGGCGAACAGTCGCCTTAGGGACGCCAGTGAACACCCCTTCTAGCCCCGGCCTGTTCGATGAGCTGATCCACGCCCCTCTCCGTCTGCGAATTTGCGCAAGCCTCGCGCCTGTTCAATGGGCGGAATTTTCGCAGCTGCGGGATGCACTGGATGTCGCGGACTCGGTGCTCAGCAAGCATGTCAGGCAGCTCGCCGACGCCGGCTACGTCTCCATCGAAAAGTTTGCCAAGCTGGGCCGCAGTCATACGCGAGTTTCACTGACCCGTGACGGGCGCACTGCCTATGTCGGCCATGTGGCCGCCCTGCGGGAGATGCTCGCCTAGGAAAACCTCGTCAATTGCACCCCGGCCCTTGACTGTAAGCCGCACCACAAATAGCATACAGAGCAACTGTTGTTTCATATTGGACAACTTAAGGTCGTTGGCGTACCCGTCGAGGGCGCGATGTCGTGGAGGAAAGTCATGGAAGAAATCCGCATTGAAGAAAACGGTAACGTGGGGCCCATCGACGCCTCAAGGATCCCGCGATTCGCCGGACTCGGCACATATGCGCGCCTGCCTCGCATCGACCAGGTCCCCAACGCAGACATCAAGGTAATCGGCGTCCCCTTTGACGCCGGCGTCTCCTACCGCCCGGGCGCCCGATTCGGTTCCACGCACATCCGCGAATCCTCGCGCCTGCTGCGCCCGTACAACCCGGCATTGAACGTCTCGCCCTTCGCCCTGAGCCAGGTTGTCGACGCCGGTGACATGGCAGTGAACCCGTTCAACATCAACGAAGCGATCGAAACCATCCAGCAAAACGCGCTGGACCTGACCGCAGACGGCTCATCCCTGGTGACCCTGGGTGGCGACCACACGATTGCGCTGCCGCTGCTGCGCGCCGCATCCGAACGCGCCGGGGCACCTGTTGCCATGCTGCACTTCGACGCCCACCTGGACACCTGGGACACCTATTTCGGTGCCGAGTACACGCACGGCACACCGTTCCGCCGCGCCGTTGAAGAAGGCATCCTGGACACCGAGGCGATCTCCCACGTGGGTACCCGTGGCCCGCTCTACGGCAAGAAGGACCTCGAGGACGACAAGCGCTTCGGCTTCGGCATCGTCACCAGCTCCGACGTCTACTACCAGGGCGTCCGCGAAATCGTGGACAAGCTCCGCGACCGCATCGGCAACCGCCCCCTCTACATTTCGGTGGACATCGACGTGCTTGACCCGGCCCACGCTCCGGGCACCGGCACCCCCGAGGCCGGCGGCATCACCAGCCGCGAGTTGCTCGAGATCATCCGCGGCCTGCGCGGAATGAACATCGTGGGCGCGGACATCGTCGAGGTCGCACCAGCCTACGACCACGCCGAAATGACGGGCGTTGCCGCCTCCCACGTCGCCTACGACCTGATCTCGCTGATCTCCGACAAGCGCGCAAGCGACAAGAAGGAAAGCGAATGACCTCGGAGATTTCCGCCAACATGACCCACCGCAACGGCGGCGACCTCGTCATCGAAACGCTCGAGGCGCTCGGCGCCAAGACCGTCTTCGGCATCCCGGGCCAGCACGCCCTGGGGCTCTTTGACGCCTTGTCCCGTTCGGACCTGCACTTCGTTTCCTCCCGCGTGGAAAACAACTCGGCCTTCGCCGCCGACGGCTACTCTCGGGCAACCGGAGAGGTGGGCGTGCTCTTCCTGTCCACGGGTCCCGGCGCGCTGACCTCGCTCGCCGGCCTGCAGGAAGCCTACGCAACCGGCGTGCCGATCGTCGTGGTGGCCAGCCAGATTCCGCTGGACGGACTGGGCGCCCGACGCAAGGGCATGCTGCACCAGCTCGATGACCAGAAGGCCTCGGCCGCGAACGTCACCAAGTCCCAGCGCACCGTGCACCACGCCTCGGGGATCCCGTCGGCCATCCAGGACGCCTGGGCCGACGCCATCACCGTGCCGCAGGGCCCGGTCTGGGTCGAGGTGCCCCAGGACGTGCTGCTCGCACCGGTCTTGGTCCCGCCCGTCGTCGACGCGCTGGCCGAGGCCTACGAACACCCGCCGCGGGTGGAACTTGTCAACGAGGCGGTGCGCTGGCTTTCCGATGCCCGGCGCCCGGTCATCGTCGCCGGCGGCGGCGTCCGCCGAGCCCGCGCCGAGGCCGAGCTTTTGGCCGTCGCCGAGCTGCTGGGTGCCCCGGTCATTTGTTCCCCCGGCGGCAACGGCGCCTTCCCCTGGAACCACGAGCTTTCGCTGCAGTCGTGGGTCGAGGACCGGCACGCCACGGAGGTCCTCGAGGACGCCGACGTGCTCATCGTCGTCGGCTCTGCCTTGGGCGAGGTGACAAGCAACTACTTCACCCTTGAACCGCGCGGCCACCTGATCCAGATCGACGCGGAACCGCGCGTGCTCGAATCCAACCGCCCCGCCCTGGGCATCCGGGCCGACGCCAAGGTGGCGCTGGAGTACCTGCGCGATGCCCTCGTCAAGGTCGAGGGCGGCGTGAAGGCCGACTGGCACGGCAAAACCCCGCAGCAGGTGGTCGCCGAAACGCTGGCCAAGGTCACCGAACGCCTCGACTCGCAGGACCTGGCCAAGGAACGCAAGTTCATGGCCGACATCCGTGCAGCGGTTCCGGCCTCCATGCAGACGTTCTGGGACATGACCATCTCCGCCTACTGGGGCTGGAGCTGCTGGGATTCCAAGGACGGCCAGTTCCACTCGGCACAGGGTGCCGGCGGACTCGGCTACGGATACCCCTCGGCCATCGGCGGCGCTCTCGGCCTGCAGGTCGCGGGCGCCTCGGCCGCCGACGCACGCGTCCTCGCGGTGTCCGGCGACGGATCCTCGATGTACTCGATCGCCGAGCTGGCCACGGCCAAGCAGCACAACGCGCCGGTGACCTGGCTGATCGTCGATGACGGCGGCTACGGCATCCTGCGCGAATACATGGTCGGTGCGTTCGGCAAGGCAACCGCCACCGAACTGGCCCGCCCGGACTTCGTCGCACTGGCCGAGTCCTTCGGCGTCCCGGCACGCCTGGTGGACCACACCGACATCCGCGAGGCGCTCGAGGAAGCCTTCGCCGCCGAGGGCCCCAACGTGGTGGTCGTGCAGACATTGCTGAAGATGTTCGCGCCCACGCACCTGTAGGCGGACGGCCCTCAGCGGCGTGACGAGAAAACAGGCCCCGGTTCCATGAGCCGGGGCCTGTTGGTCTATGTCAGGGGCGTGTTGCACTGGGTCCAGTGGCACGGCCCTTCACGCAGCCAGCATTCCACCGACCGGCGGTTGGTTACCGGGATCAGGCGCGTCATCGAAAACAATGGGGGGTCGCCCATTGCGTCCCGATAAACTCGTCCAATCCTGCGGGCTCGGACCCTACTCAAATGAGTAGATCGCCGCACTTAAATCCGGGTGGCTCAAAGGGAGAAAGAAACACATCCCGATGCGAGCGGGGCATACCTGCATGGCAGGAAATGCTGCCCTTGGTCCCTGGACTTGGTTTCGGTGGGCTCGAGAAAGCCATTGAGCCTTTCCCGCGGCAACTTCTGAGGGAGCGGCGAAAATTCCATCATCACAGTTCTTGTCTGGAAAAAGGGTCGTGCAGGTTACTTCCGCAGGATCATTTTCTCGGTCATCCTGTAACCGGAACGGCATGGAGTCGTTTCGGTGAAGGAGTGGTGGACATGTCCTCGAATGAGACAGATCGCAGGGGACCACTGATCGTCGGGGTCATTCCCAATCAGCACCGGGAAGTAGTTGCCGAAGCCGCAATGCTTGCCGAAGACCTTAACCGGGAAATCATATTCGTCTTTGTTGAGCCCAACAGCTACCTGGGCGATTGGAACCTCACGGTCAATCTGGCCGATCGCTCGTTGCCCTCGCGCGACATCAAGGGACAGATGAGTGCGCATGGTCTCGAGATTCTTGCCAACCTCGAGACCCTGATGGTTGATAGCGCAGCATCGTGGACATTGCGCATCGTGGGTGGTGAAACTTGGGTGGCGCTGAATCGAGTGGCTTCGGAGACCCACAGCTCCATGTTCGTTGTTGGGACCAGAGAAGCGAGATTCGGGGCACATGTTTCCGAACTCCTGAAGGGGGCTGTGGCCCCACACCTCACCTCACACCAGCACCGACCGGTGCTGGTGGTTCCAGCGGTGGCAAAAATGTGAATCCCTGAGCGCAGGACGCCTGATGTCCCGGAAGTAGGGCCGTTTCCTGCGGCATCAATGACGGTGAGCGAAGCACCATCAGCCTGCTTGGTGCTCCCGATGGACATGCCGCCGTATTTCATGGCCCGTGATCCCGAAGCGATTCAACCGCCGGCATCGACGATGCAGCAGGCAAGCGTTTAGCCCAAAGCATGCATCTCCAAGAACTCAACGAATGGAAAAGCCAGAGGGAAACCAAGGACATGAGATGCAAGCCGATGAATTACCAAGTCTCGGTCACCTGACGGCTTCCGGGTCCTCCGGCGCGTTGTCCCGGCGTTCACGAATCAGCTCCTTGTCGCGCACCAACCGCAGCGCAGTGACCAGAAGCAACCCTCCGATGATGTTGAACAACAGGGTGTAGCCGAACCAGCCCAGCCAGTCCATGTAGTCGACCGGGACGCCTGCGTGGATCGCCCCGAAAATCAGTAGCGAATCAAGGACAGCATGGAACAGCTGCAGCCCGACGAGGATGAACCCGTCTGCCACTGCCACTGCCATCTTCGCCACGTCCGAGTCTGTACCATGCTGCATGCGCGTCATGAGCGTGATAGTGCTGCCGGCCAGCACGGCCAGACAGACAGACTGCCAGGTGAACCCGGCCTCCACGAAGTACCGGGCAGCGGATGCCAGCTCGGGCTTCCATTGTGGAAATGCCTGCACCACGATCCACATGAAGATCCACCCGCCAACGAGGTTCATCACCAGCGTCCCGCCCCACAGCTTGAAAAGCTGGCGGAGGCTGGCTTCCTTGGCTGCCACCGCGGCGATCGGCACCAGAAACCCCTCGGTAAACAACTCGCTCTTGGCCAACAGCAGGGCGATCATCCCGATGCCGAAGGCTAACCCCGCCAGCAGGTAGTTCTGAGTCTCGTGCATGACCGCCAAATAGGCCATCACGCCGACGCCGACTT
The DNA here is from genome assembly GCF_044756805.1 of Paeniglutamicibacter sp. NPDC091659. NCBI lineage: Bacteria > Bacillati > Actinomycetota > Actinomycetes > Micrococcales > Micrococcaceae > Paeniglutamicibacter > Paeniglutamicibacter sp. NPDC091659. The sequence continues at coordinate 35,240 of NZ_JBIVTO010000010.1, read as the reverse complement.
CCAGCCCGCCGAATGTTCCGGTGACCAGAACCGTGGTCCAGGACCGGGCCAGGCGTTGGGCTCCCTCCTCGACCATGCGGTCGAATGATTCCTCGATTTCCTCTTCCACGGGGGCATCGTTGTCCCCCAGCTGTCGCCGACGTGCATCACCAGTCATCGTTTCCAACTTCCCTCAGCGTCAAGTTATCGAAATTTCCGTCATGTCTTAGAGTGCTGGACGGCCGTGTCCAAGGATGGCATTGCATCGCCACTCCGGCCCTGCATGCCCTCCGACGCGCCAAACGGCACCAAGAATCTAGAGCGCGTGGCGTCCGCCGGAATCCGGCTTCTCCGGCACGTGCACAATCATTTCCGGGGCCCGGGCAACCAACAGCCAAACGGGCAGCACCACAAAGCAAAGCAACGGCAGAAGCTTGATGTCCCCGGCAACCACCACGGCAATGAACAGGGCGATCCACCCGTCGCGGCACACCGCCAGGACGGCGCCCAGGGCGCCGCAGGCAATCGCCAACCCGAGGGGGACCTGAGGAATGACCGCGTGGCACATGAGGCCTACGGCCACGCCGATGAACACCGCGGGGAAGATCCTTCCGCCGCGGAAGCCCGCGGTTCCGGCGACCAGAAGCGCAGCAAGCTTGGTGGCAACGATGTACGCGAGCTGCCACGCGGTGAATTCCCCGGCCCGCCCCACGAGTTCCACCATCTGGGTGCTGCCCTTGAACAGGGTCAGCGGGCCGCCCAACGCGCCCAGCACCCCCAGGACCAGCCCGCCGAGCGTGGTGTAGAGAAGGGGTCTTTTCAAGCGACGGAAAGCGCCATGGAGCGGTTGGAACAGCGCGGATCCCGAAAGCCCGACGAGGCCCGCGAGGCACGCCACCAGAACCGCGGCGGGCAACATCGCCAGCAAGGGGGAGTCCACGGGCGGCACCATCGGCGCCCGCAGTAGCTGGCCGCCGAGAAACACCATGGCCATCGAGGCGGTGCTTGCCGAAAGCAGCGGCAGGAAGAGCCTGTCCCACAGCACGCCGCCGGACTTGGCCGCCGCGACAACACCCGTCAGGACAAGGACCGCGGCCACCGGGGTGCCGAAGAGCGCGCCGATCGTTCCCGCCACGGAAAGCATCACCACCAGCTCGGCGCCCATCCGCGGCCAGAATCGGTTGACCAGCGCCACAAGAACCGCCGTGTTGATGGCGATGATGGCCGATTCCGGGCCCAGGCTCACCCCGGCGCCCAGGCCCAATGCCGTCACGACAACGAGCCCCGGGACCGCGGAAAGCTGCATGGGCGGGGCAATGAGTTCCACGGTTGCCGAGTCCCTGCCGCCGTGGCCCTTCGCGAACGTGACGACCAGCCCGATGGCAAACCCCGTGAAGCCCAGGACGGCGAAGATCCACCATCCGGAATCGGGGGAGACGTGCAGCAGGCCGGGAAGCAGCACCCACAGGAATTCCTCGACGAGGTGGGCCGCCTCGTCCACGAGGAACAAGCCCGCGGCGGAAATGACACCGACGATGATCGCCGGCACCGACAAGTGCAGCAACAGCCGGACAGAGGGAACTTCTTGTTCGCTCGCGATGCTCATGTCCGTCATGCTACCCGAGCGCAAATCGCACGGGCAGGGGGCGCCCCGGAGCTACGTTGCCCGGGGGAGAGATGCGGGCAGACCGATGCTGCCGCGGGATGCGGGATCGGCTCAGCCGGACGGGGGAGTGAACTGGCTGGCGGTGAACTCCGCTCCCTGGGGATCGCGGATCAGTGCCGTGCGAGTCCAATAGTTGTCGCTCTGGCTGAGGACGCGGGCGCCGAGCCGCTCGGCGTCGGCCACCGTTTGGTCCCGGTCCGCCACGGTGAACGAGACGTGCCAGTGCGGCGGTTCGTCGGGGGCTGCGTCAGCGATCCACGCAATCGCGTCCTCGAAGCCGGAGGGAGTGGCCACCCCGGCTTGCCGCGCCCTGATGCCGGGATCGGTTGTCGCCTCAAGGTGGTCGCCGTAGCCGGGCCTGCGGATGAGCAGTGCGAAGCCGAGGTCATCGACTTCCCAACCGAACGCTTCCCCGTAGAACGCCATCGCCGCGACGGGGTCGGAGGCGTGGAGGTCGCTGAAGTTCCAAGACCCGGGCAGGTTGGCGACTTGCGATCCCAGGCGCCGATTGGCCTGCCAGATGCGAAACTCCGTGCCCTCCGGATCGGTCAGCACCGCGCCGCGGCCGCCTTCTCCCGCATCGGCGGGAGCCGATTGAATCGTGGCGCCGGCAGAGACCAGTCGCTGCGCGGAGGCGTCGGCGTCGTCGACGGCAATGTAGGTGTTCCATGTCGCGGCACCTTTCCGGGCGTCTGCCATGCCTCCGACGTCCTGGCCGTCGAGCCTGGCTATCAGGTAGCGGCCCGGCGCTCCCGGCGGCATGGCGTCCTCGAACGTCCAGCCGAAAAGTCCGCCGTAAAACCCGGCTGCAGCCCCGATATCGGGTTGTTCGGTATCGATCCAACACGGTACGCCCTGTGGGTAGGTCCGTTTGTTCATGTCGCACTCCCTTCCAGTGGCAAAGCCTAGCGAGGCGGGGTCCGGTGGGGTACCCTACCCGCCACCTTTCGCGTACAGAGGCAGCACGTAGACGAACCTCGAGCGGGACCGTCGATGAGGAAACAAGTCAATCGTGAGCGGAAAGAGTTTCCCTGGTCTTGAAATGTTCGGTAGGGATCATCATCAGGTGGCGCGTATCGTGGTGCCAAGCAAAAATCCACGAGCTTGACTCTCTTGCCGAGTCCGGCGCCAGACGTGTCTTTGATCGACCAGATAGCGACATTGGATCGGCCCGACAGGAGGACGATCATGCAGACAACTTCGGAGAGCTGGGATTCCAACAGGGTGAAAGCCAAACTCTGTGCCCCATCCCCGGCATACGGGTCCATCCCCTTGGCGGTGCGGAAGCAGGGAGCTCTACTTCCTCTGGGGTTTCTTTCCCCTGTCCAGCGCGAAAATCCCGAATAGGCTGATCGCGGTAAGCAGAGCGGATCCGAGCGCCATCAGGGCGACGACCCACCATTGGTAGTCCGTGGACCAGAGCCATGCCAGACCTCCGCAGGCTCCGATCAGCATGAAAAAGACTACGAAGAAAATAATCGACAGCCATATCAATTACTTATTCATGTTTATATTTTCGCACGAGCCGATTCTTCTCCGAATCAAGACGGGTGTGGCAAACAATACGGGAATTAATTGCAGACTGCTACGCTTTCATGATGCGCATACTGCTCACCCTTCTCGGAATCGTTGCGATCGTCAGCTACTCCGTTCTCGGGGCAATACTGATGAACGACTGGGCCGTGGTTGCCGCGAGCGGGGTGCCGCTCGATACGACGATCGCCGACATGGATTCAGCGGACCAGCCATACAGCGCCATTCCAGGCTTCGTCTTCGCTGCGCTGGGCATATTGCTCGCACTTGCATGGGGCGTGACGACGATGTTGCGCCGAACCGCACTGCCGAATTGGGCAACCGGGTCGCTGTGGGTCGGAATCCTTACCCTGGGCGCGCCGGCATACTTCTTCACTTCGTTCGGCAACATGAACTCGGTAGGCGATACCTATGCCGATTGGAACTCCGAGGCCGCAAGCGTGCTGGAGGCACCCCTGTACATGGTCAGCGGGATCGCGTTCCTTGTCGCCGTAGCAATTTTGGTGACGACGGTGACCAAGGCAACGGTTCGGAAGAAGTCGTCGCCCGTCCAATGGCCGAGTAACAAATAAGTCGTTTATCCATGTCGTCGTCGCTGGCAGCGCGGACACAATCCTCCCCGCGAATGTAAGTGTTGAGCGAGTGCGCACAAGGACCTGATTCGCCATCGTCGCACATGCCTTAGGTGGGATGGCGGTGTCTTACAGGACAGCCTTTCCGGCCGAAGGCCTGGCAATACAAGCCGATCGTGGTGTCAGTTCTTCTTCAGTTCCTCGGCAAGCATCACGAGGATTCCGCTGGGACCGCGGAGGTACGTGAGTTTGTAGACATCGGCGTAGGTCGCCACACCGCGCAATGGGTAGCATCCGTGCTTCGCGGCTATCTCGAGGGCCTTGTCGATGTCATCTACCGAGAAGGCCACGCGGTGCATGCCGATGTCGTTGGGACGAGTGGGGTTCGACTCGATCGCTTTAGGGTGGATGTATTCGAAGAGCTCAAGTCGTCCATGGCCGTCCGGGGTCTGGAGCATCGCGATGTTGGCGTGGTTTCCATCAAGTCCGACGGCAGTGTCGGTCCACTCGCCGCTGACCGTGTCACGGCCGATGACCGTCAGACCGAGATCGGTGAAAAAGGCGATAGCTGCTTCGAAGTCGCGAACGGCGATGCCGACGTTCTCAAGTTTGATGGCCATGCGTTGAAAGCTACCAATGCGGACCGACAAACTCCAGTGTCGAGATGCCTCCACTGCCCGTTAGGCTATCGCTTTCAGACTTTGTCGGCTCGGTGAATTTGGCTCCACAACAGGAACCTTCTACAGAACAACATCTGGCGTGGCTGTGGTTGAAACCGGCCAGATTAGAGTCTGAGGGAAGGCCGCCTTCGGGGCATCCCGAGGCCACAGAAAGCCAACGGTTCTTGAGAAGCCGCCCAGGCCTTCAACCGTTGATCACCTGCACCAAAGCACAACGACCACGCAAAGGCGGCGACTGCGTCGACAGTCGAAGCAGCCCTGGCTGCAACAACCGCATGGCAAGTCAGGACTTGAGCTTGGCGTGACTCCGAGGGCGCGGCCTTTCGTTCATGTTGAGTTGGCCTGATGCCCATCGGAGGCGGCGACCATGTTCACCCAAGTCCCCTAACGTGTGAGGTCAAGTCCACACGAAGAAGGAAATCAATGACCCAGGTGTCACGTCGGAGCGTTGTCCAAGGAATTACCGGTGCTGCGGCGTTAGGGGCGTTGTCGATGGCGGGAGCCGCCTCCGCTGCGGCGTCGCCGTCCAAAACCACGCTTAAGGTCCTGGTGCTCAACGCCTGGCACGGTGGCAAGCAGATCCCCGGTGGTGTTCGCATGATCGCGGACATCATCAAGAACTCCGGAGCCACGCTGGTCTTTGTCCCGGAAGCCAACGAGACAACGCCGGATATCGTGGCCAAGCTCAACGCGTCAGGACTGAACTTCCAATACAAAATCACCGGGGACAACGCAATCATTTCGGCCTACCCGATCGGTGAGGCTACGGCGTTTCCATACATGACCAAGGCAGTAGTGACTGTGGGCTCCGTTGAAGTCGCTGCCTACGCAGCTCATCTGCAGTACAGGTGGTACGCAACGTATTTGCCTCGTGGATATGGGGCGGGCGTGCCCAACGGCGCGTATTCCGAGTACGGCTGGAACAAGATTCCCAGCGGTCCAGTGACCGACGAGGCGGCTGTGGCCCGGGTCAATGAGGAATCCGGACGGCCAAAGGTGATCGCCCGGTTCATCGAGGATGCGCGCAACGAACGGCGACGTGGACGTGCGGTCATCATCGGAGGCGACTTCAATGAGCCTTCGACGCTGGACTGGACCAACCGTACCGCGCGGCTGTTCGACCACAACGGTGTAGTTCAGCGGTGGGGTTCAACGCAGTTGCTTGAGGATGCCGGGTACGTGGATGCCTATCGGCGCCAATACCCCAACCCCGTCACGCACCCTGGATTCACGTGGCCAGCGAGCAATCCCCATGCCGCAGTTAGCGTGCTGACGTGGGCACCGGAAGCGGATGAGCGAGACCGAATTGACTACGTCTTCCACCATCCAGATGCTCGTCTAAAGCTGACGGATGCAAGTGTCGTGGGTCCGCGCGAATCGATTGTGCGGAATCGCCGCGTTGCTGAATCCGGGAAGGATCCGTTCGTCCTGGCAGATGCGCCGTGGCCGACGGACCACAAGGGCATTCTGGCGACTTATACAGTCCGAAGGAAAACTGCGCACCCGAACAAGTAGTCCGCCAATTGAAGTTCGCATCAAGCCAACCTCGCCGCCGTGCTCATTTGGCTCGATGCGAGCTTCAAAGGTCAGGTTCAGGCGGCCGCAATGGGACCTTTGAGTGGGACAGCGATGGGGACATAACGGCGCAATCGAAGACGTTCAGGCAAGCGCGGATCCGATTTCACGGGCGAACCGTACGATCCTCGCGGCGTCTTTGCGATTCAAGTCCTGGTCTGGGTCGTAGATGGCGACGCTCCAGCCGCGGCATCCATCCATTCCGGCTGCGGTCACGGCGAGGTCGGTTAGTTGCTGCCAGGTAAGTCCGCCTGGCTCGTCCTCGACGCCAGGCACGCCCTGAGACTTGAACTCGTCCGGGTTGAGCACGTCGAGGTCGACGTGCAGCCACCAGTTCTCTGCGGTCGCCCTCAGGTGAGCAACTGCCTGCCGGGCTGCTTCCGACGGGTCTGCGGCGATCTCCTCGACGCTTTGCTGCCAGATTCCGCGATCCCGCAACGAGCCCACGTTGAACTGGCGACGCCAGTCTTTATCCCGTGGGCCGAGCATCGCGAGGGCGTCCGGTTCGATCGCCGGCAGCCTCGTTTTGAGCGACTCTGGGGCAAAGCGACCGGTCAGCCCGAGGAGCAGACCGATCTCTGCGTTTGCGGCTTCCCCGTCCTCGGATACGTCGAGCGGCATGGTGTCTTCGTGCCCGTCGATGAACAAGAGTCCGCTGTTGCCGACGGTGTCCCTGAGTGCGGTGACCGAGCCGAGCAGCGTCGAACAGTCGGCTCCATAGACCACGGGAAAGTGCCCGCCCCTGATGGCACGGGATACCCGTTCGTTGAGTGCATCCGTCATGGCGATGAGGGCGCCCTCGTTGGTTAACCCGGAACCTGGGGCTCGGTCAGCGTCCGGCTCGGGCAGGTCGAGATCTCCCGAGTCGGTCACGCGGTGCATCTCGAAAGCAGCGATGAAGCCTGCCGCTCGCATTGCGCTTGACGCGCGCGCCAGATTGCCGGGACGGCCGTACCCGTCGAACGGGACGCCGATCAGTTCCAGCTCCGCCATGGGTAGCATCCCTCCGCGCGGGCGGCTGCCTCTCACGTCTGAGAGCCACCCTAGAAACCTCAACACTGAACAGTATGCACCCAAGTGATCGAAGCGGTTACCGTACACAACGAACAGGTTCTTATATAGCGAACGGCATGCAGAACGCGTCGGTCATCCGGCCATAGAAACCGCTATTGGGCTGTGGCTAGCCTTCCTTGCGCCTGCTAGGTTCAAGGTGACAACGAGGGGGAAATGGTCCATGAAGAATCGCGTGAGTTTGCCGCTCTTCTTGGTGCTTGCCGTAGTCCTTGCCGGTTGTGGCGGGGTCACCGCCCAGCCGCCCGGGTCCAGTTCGGTTTCCTCAACGCAATCCCCATCTGACTGTCTTGCATCCACGTCCAGCGAGAGTGTTTCCGCAGGGCGATTCGAGTGCAAGGCTTTTATCTCCACCGAGGGCAGCGCTTCTGGCCAGGACTTGTCCTGGGTTGCTTCCATGCTTCTTCACGTGGGGTTTGGCCGAATGAATGGGGCACTGACCATGGTGGTTCGGATGCCCTGCGGTGTTCTCAACGTTCCAGTGTCCATTGGCGCCGATGTCATTACTCCTGATTCTGCGGCCATGATCCAATCAGCCGATGGTTGCACCGGTTCGGCAGCCGAGTACCGCACGTGGACGATTGCCTTCGTCAGGATGCGCATAACGTACTCCATGGAGAAACAGTCGCTGGTGCTCTCCAACGTCGTGGGTCAAATCAATTTCAAGAGTTCCTGAGCTTTCTTCGCATTGGTGTGCATTCTGAATGGACAGACGGACCTTGGTGGGGTTTCAAGTCGACTGCATCCGAACCAAAGAATCGTTCCAGGCAGTTCTATTGAGGAAGGGCCGACAGCCAATTGTGAGGGGAGCGAAACAGCTCTGAGATGCTAGACCGACTTCTGGGGATCGAACTACGCTGGTTCCCATGACGGCTTTAATCTCTCACACGACCTTCGACAGCCTTGACGCCTTCGCCCAGTCGGTGTTTTGGGGCGCTGTCCTCGGTTTCCTCGAAGACCCTGAGGACCCGAACGAAGCCGGTGACGAAGAATGCATGATCTTCTCGGAAGACGGTACCCGGAGGCTGTTGTTCATTGAGGTTCCGGACGCCAAACAGGTTAAGAACCGTGTGCACTTGGACTTGAAACCCGCTGAAGGCACCCGTGACGAGGAACTCGATCGACTGCTGGAATTGGGCGCCCGCGAAGTCGCCGACTGCCGTCGGGCGGACGGGTCGGGATGGGTTGTCCTTGCCGATCCCGAGGGCAATGAATTCTGCATTTTGCGCAGTGACGCCGAGCGCCAGGGATAAGTAGTGACCGACTGAAACTGATCTGGAGAGGAACCTCTTGCGGGACGGCGACTCGAAGTACGGCCCGTTTGGGATGCCGTTCGAGCAGAATATTGGACCTCGGCAAGCGGCTGTAGCAGTACTGCGTGAGTTGCGGCTATTTTGCCCATGGTTTGAATGCCTACGGGCGCACGGGGGAGCCGTGCCACCGTTGCGGTACTCTGACCAAACGTGTCGTATTCATGAACCGATCGGCGCATTTCTGCCTGCGGTGCCAGCGGCCGAAGCGATCTGCTTGCAATCAATGGATCGACCTGAAAAGCACGACCTGTGTGGCTGCGCAGATCGGATTGGTCATTGCTGCGACCACGGTGCCGGGTCGTGGGACGCCAGCGGCTTATTGCCTGTTGGCGTCAATTTCGCGTACATGTACGTGAACAAGATCTTCGATCAGGCGGCTGGGCAGGGGCGTGTCCAGCGTGAATTGGATCGCGTGTTCGGTGGTCTTGTAGTCCTTGAGCTGGTCCCTGAGTTCCTCGATCGCCCATGAGGAGGGGTAGAAGGTCATGTGCTTCTTGGATGCGGTGAAGTACACCAGTGCCCGGTTCTTGTACTTGAGCGTCGGCATCCCATAACTTATGGTCTCTTCGGTGTCCGGCACGAGTTGTTTGACGAGCGTGCGGATCCGTTCGAGTTCTGCTCGGTATGCGGGGTCGAGCGCATTGAGATACTCTTCGACGTTTTTCGCTTTTTCACCCATGACACGAGTGTAGCGTTGGCCCCCGTCCCGCTTCGTTCGGACACCGGGTGCCGTTTTCCTCTAAGCCGACTGTGCTGGTCTCAGAAATCCTCTGCACTGTGCGATGGCGTCCGCAAGCGGAACCTCCTATGGGACGAAGTTCTAGATCTTGAGGTCTTCCCATTCGAATTGGGTCACGGTTCCGTTTTCCCAGTCTTGGCGCAAGATCGAGTAGGCGATGGAGGCGACGCGCCCGCCTTCGTTGGTTGGCCATCCTAATCGGTAGTGCGCTTCCTTGAGGAAACCTGCGCGGAGGAAAGTCTTACGCATGGCGATGTTGTCTTCCCGCGTTTGTCCCTCGAAGCGGAGCACATTCGGCATTGACTCGAAAACCATGTCGCAGAGCGCACGCAGCACTTCCGCTCCTAAACCTTTGCCGCGCTGAGCCTCGTCCAGTCGCAGGTCGAAGAGAGGTGCGTCGTCTTCTATCAAATCCTGCAGAGCAGCCATGCCGATATGATGCTGGTCTTTCACTGCCCAATAGCCTTGGGTGTCTTCGTTCCAGTAATGGCCGTTCTCAATCTTCGTCCGTATGTCGGCAGCCTGTGGGGTCGCCTGAACATGGAACGGGAACCGGTTTGTGGTCAGGAAGCCAATGAGATCTTCGGTGTCGGCTGGTTCCATTGGAACAAAGGTGATGGACATGCTCCGACCCTATCTGCATCAACGGAGACTGTGCCGCATACGGAATGCTCAGCGGGACAGAACCTACCTGGTGTGGGAGTGGAACAAGATGTCTCTCGGCTGACGTCGAGTCCGGAATCAGGATGCGGGCCTTTGACGCTTTGAACTGCGTTGAATTCTCTCTTCACGTAGTGTTGTCGGATGCGATCTAACCACGGAATGTTCAGCTGGAAAGTTACACGCTTTCTCTTCTCCATCGGTAGCTTCGTTGTCATGACTGGAATTCTCCGAATGGTGATGATGGCGTCATGGAGCTATATCTGGATTGTCCTGCTCGGGCTTGCTCTCGTGGCCCTGTCCACACGCGGTCCATGGGATAGCGAAGCCAGCGGCCGTAATCGGTCAGTTCTGGGTTTTCGAGTTCGTCAGTAGCCGTAGCGCGGAGCCATGCTGTTTTCAAGCCACATGTTCAACATTGATAGCCCGAGAAGCAAACTTCACTGGGACGGTTCGCAGTCACTCACTGACCAATCCTCGGCTGCCTGGGTGGCTCACGTCTGCGCAGCGAATCAGAAGTAAACCAACCCGGCCGTTTCGGGGCTAAACAGCTACGCGTACCTGTTGGGTTCTAGTAGTTTGTGCCCATGGCCATACGCACTTCATCGAGGGTTTGGTTTGCCTCATGGTTGGCTCGTTCGTTGCCCCGTTTGAGGATCTGGCTTACGTATCCGGGGTCTCTGGCCAATTCTGACCGGCGTTCTCGATGACCGGCCAGGAAGTCGTTGACGGCCTCAGCTGTTAGCTGCTTCAGCGCACCGCTTCCTGAATCCCCGATCCTTTCTGCGATCTCCTCCGGGGCCTCTCCCATGCACAGGGCAGCAGTGGAAAGGAGCGCCGATACCCCAGGACGCGATTGGGGGTCGAAGGTGATTCTGCGTTCCGCGTCTGTGGTGGTGCGCCGAATAACCTGGGCCGTTTCATCAGGTGACATACCCAGCGCAATGGCGTTGCCGTAGCTCTTGGACATCTTGCGCCCATCGAGGCCCGGCACCTCGGGTGTTGAAGTAATCAGCGCCTCTGGCTCGGGGAAAACCCTGTCGTAGCGTTCGTTGAAACGACGGGCAATCACGCGGGTCATCTCGATATGGGGCAGGTTGTCCTTTCCCACGGGAACCAAGTTCCCCTTGCAGAACAGAATGTCTGCTGCTTGATGCACGGGGTAGGTGAGCAGCAGTCCACTGAGTGCACGTCCCGAGGCCGCCAATTCCGCTTTCACCGTGGGGTTGCGGTGCAGTTCGGCCTCGGTGACAAGGCTGAGAAACGGAAGTATCAGTTGGTTCAGGGCGGGCACTGACGAATGAGTGAAAATCGTGGTCTGTTCCGGGTCCATGCCTGCAGACAAGTAGTCCAAGACGGCCCCGTACACGAACTCACGAACGCGGGGCATCGAATCGCGATCCGTGATCACTTGGTAATCGGCAAGGATCAAGAAGGACTCAACCCCTGCTCTTTGGAGCCTCAAACGCTCCACGATGCTGCCGAAGTAGTGGCCCAGGTGCAGCGGCCCGGTTGGGCGTTCACCCGTGAGGACCCGGTAGTTTTGGGGTGCCTCGGCGATGGACTGCGCTAGTTCGGTTGAGCGCAGCTGTGTAGTTGCAAATGAATTCATGGCTATTCCTCTATCTGAGCGTGGGAGGCTGCACAGCGCTGCGAATAGCGGAGAGAAAGGCTTCGCGGGCTGCTGTACAGCCCGCGGACATGATTGAACCGGCTGTTAGGACAGCCACCACCAAGACATGCGGTTCAGGTTCATGTTCCCCATCCTAAGCCCCGTGGTCTCAGACAATGCGCCAATGACATGCTGTCGTTTTCCGCCAAGGCGACGACAGGGCTTTCCCGTCCGCAACGGGAACGCTGAATGGGACAATTGCAATGAGCGGGCCGCTCACCACTCCCGAACCGTGTAGGTGGCGGACCTTGTTCTTCTTGGGGCTATGACCCTTGGTTATTAAAGTGACGGGGTGGCCGGCTTTTCCACGGCGATGCTGCAGACTACATCGGGTGGATCGAAGGAATTGGACAGGGTGTAGGCCAGATCGCATGCGTCCCGTATATCGTTTTGTGTTGCATCGCTCGTTGCCGATTCGTTGATCGTGACCTTGAATTTCATGCCGTACTTGTCGTTGGGGTCCATGATGGCAGAGGCGACACCGCGAATTTCCTTGATTTCATCCGTGACTATTCGTCCCTTGTCTTCGTGGCTGAGCGATGCAACGTAGATTGCATGGCCAAACGACTGAGTATCTTCGGGGGGATGCTGGGCGATGAATGCGCCGATTCCCAGCAAGGAGCCGAAGCCGACCACTGTCGCGCCGCACATCACCGCGATGATCTTCAAGAATGCTGTACTCCTGCCCATCGTCCTATCCTAGGACAGCAATCTGGGTGTCTGACATGGGCGATTCCCAGTACCCATCTACACAACGACTCCGTGTCCGGCAGGGGAAGGCTCACTGGGGCACTTCTGGCCCAACCGATAGACTCAGTGATCGACTACGCAGGAGCGACACATGGAATTGACCGTTGATGGGCAAGATAGTTTGACCGTCCCCGGCGAACGTCCGCGACCGTCGACCTGGCTCGGCGTGGCATGGCTCTTGGTGGCGTCATGTTTCGGGCTCGGTGCCTGGTTCTTGCTGGAGCTCAATTCCTCGGACGTCTACATCCATCTCGCGCCTGGCATCAACTCGATGACGTTGGGAGTTTGTCTGTCGCTTCTGGCCATTGTGCCGCTCACCGCCGGCATCTGTGGATTGGTCCGGCGGGCCGCCGTCGGCATTCGTCATCGTTGGCTATCCCTCCTCGTGAAAACGGCCGGGTGGCTCACCGGGATTGGTGTTGGTGTGGTTTTCTCCTACTTGGCGTTCATCATGTTCCTCCTCACACCGGGTCCGTCGTACGTCTTGGAAGCTCCGAACGACGACAGGAGCGTGCTGATCGTCAATAGGACCATCCTCCATGCGGGCGGGTTCCCGGTTTACGAACCCCGAAACTGGCCGGTCTACGTCCAGGTAGGTTCGGTGATCACCAACAATGCGCATGATCCGTTCCGTGACGGTACATACCGACAATTTTGGAACGACGAAGGACTCGAGTTGGAGTTCGTGTCCGACTACATGGAACCCAATAGGTATGAAAATGAGTTCATTCGTCTTCGGTAGAAACCGAGAGCTTGCCGGACAATGAGCGTCGTCCCATCCTCGTGTCGCCCATAGCTCTGCCTGGTACCGGCTAGACGGTTGCCGGCTGACGCCCTTACGAGCTGCCCGTAAGCGAACCTTCAGTGGGACAGCGTGATAGCAAGCGAAAATTGCAGTGCCGAGTAGCCAATGCAGGTTTGTGACAGGGGGGCTTCCCACCGTTGCTGCTGCATTCTTTTCGGAGAAGGATGCAGAGAGCCGCTGGCTTGGAGGCGGCCCGGGAACCTGGCATATCGAGATGCCGTGCGCCTCGCCCCGCCATCCGCGACGGAAAGTACTAGGTGATGTGTGAGTCGGGGTGACTCACCGGAACGCCCTGACCATCCCGCGTCTGCTCCAAGCGAGGGTTCAGTAGTCGGCCGTGTCTCTCACCACAGGTACTGTGACGTTCTGGCGGGCCAGGCCGTTTCCGCGCCAGCGCTGTTCCGCACGTGCACCCCACCATGTTGCAACGAGGAGCACCGCGGCACCCACGTATCCGAGCGTGCCGATTTTGTCTCCGCCGAGGAGCACTCCCACGAGGAGTGCCCACCCGGGCTCTGTGCCGAGGAGCATTCCGGCGCGTGAAGCCGAGGTGTGTTTCGTTGCCCAGAGCTGCCCGAGAAACGCGAAGATGGTGCAGCCGAGGCACAGGTAGGCGATGGCGAGCCAGTTCGCGACAGTAAAGCCGGGGAGGTGCTCCAGCAGTGAGCTTCCGCCCCAGACCGCGAATATGACCGCCCCAAACAGGATCTCGACCGTGGTCAATCCCAGCACGTCGGCGTTCCTGCCGACGGTAAACCGTGCCTCGGCAACACCGAGCAGGGCCCGTGTTGCTGCCGCGACGAGCATGAGTCCGTCGCCGAGGTTGAACCCGGAGAAGCCGTGCCCGCCCACGAGCAGCGTGATGCCGATGAGGGCAAGCAGGATGCTTGCGATCAAGGAAGGGGGCATCCTTCTTTTGGTGAGTGCGGATTCGAGTATCGGGGTGAAAAGAATGGACAGGGCGATGATGAGTCCTGCGTTCGTGGCGCTCGTGAGCGTGACGCCGATCGTTTCCAGGGCGATGGTCGCCGCGCGGAGGGTTCCAAACAGGATGCCGGGGAGCGTCGAGTCCCGGAGCCGGACTCTTGGTCGAGCGAGGTTCACGCACACCAGGATCACCGCCGCGGGGACGAACCGTGCACACATCACCGCGGCGGCAGACGAGGCCGCTGCCAGGTCTTGCGTTGCCAGATAGCTGCCTCCCCAAATGATGGCGACGACCAGGAGTAGCAGATCGGGGAACAGGCGGCGAGCCGAAGGCGGAGCGAAGGACATGCTTTTACTGTAAGGAGTGGACTTGATTCAGAACAACGGGCAGTGTCTTCAATATCCCGTAAGCTGTGCTTCATGGAAGTCCATCACCTTCGAACGCTACGCGAGCTCCGGGACCGTGGATCGGTCACCGCGGTGGCGCAGGCGCTGCATCTTTCCCCGTCCGCGGTGTCCCAGCAGCTTGCCTCGCTGCAGCGTGGGGTGCCGATCCCACTTACCGAGCAGAGGGGCCGAGTGCTGGTGCTCACTCCCGCGGGCGAGCGGTTGGCAGATGCCGGCGGCGAAGTGCTGGAATCCCTCGCTCGCGTGGAGAATTCCGTCACCGAGTACCTTCAGGCGCGCCGGGAACCAGTGTCAGTCACTGCCTTTCACAGCGCCGGCCTGGCCTGGTTTCCGGCGCTCATCGCAAGCAGCCTCACCGATCCCGACGGGCCGACGGTGCGTTGCCGAGACGAGGACGTATCGGTCAACGGGTTCGTCGATTTGGTCGGCGACCATGATGTGGTGATCGCCCACCGTCCACTGACCTCGGATCCTTGGCCTGCACGCAGGGTGCATGTCACGCCCGTGCTGCAGGAACCGATCGACTTGGCGATCCACCGGGAACATCCACTGGCGAAACAAGCGACGGTAAGTCTGGCTGATCTGGCGGGTGAAACCTGGGTGGCGGCGCACGAGGGCTTCGCCCTGGAACCACTGATCGTCCAGGCGCTTTTTGCCAGCGCGGGCACCCCGATCCAGATTACGCATCGTGTGAATGAGTTCAACATGGTGGCGGCGATCATCGCCGAGACCCGCATGGTGGGCCTGCTGCCTCGCTACACCGGGCTGATTCCATATTTTCGAGACCAAGTGGTGCTGCGCCCGATCGAGGGCCTTGTCCTTGGCCGACACATCGACATCCTGACGAGACCGGAAGCGCGAACCCGGGTGAGTACGCGCACCGTGATCGACCGAGTCATCAAGATAGCCGAGGAGACGCGGCGACTCGCAGAAGGATAAATCGGGAAGCGTCTCCTCAAATTGCCGCTATTTCAATGAGCAGGTCCCGTTTGAGGGAACCCCTACTGGGACGGCACACGCGCGATGGAACGATACGAGCGCGGGAAATCACTGTAGTGCGCTAGCTGGGCTTAGCGACCGGTCTCGCCCGAAGAGATCGACCCCCGCGAGCGACTTCAACCCCACCCGCTGCCAGGGACCACGATCACACGCTTAGCGCCAACCGCTGTGCCGCTGGTCCCAAGGCCGGCAACGAATAGAACTTTTTCAAAGAGATAGACGCGGAGCTTGAAAGCCTATAAAACGGACCTGCATCTCCTAGTATTCAACTAGCGAAGGGAATCAGACATGACAGCAGCTCCAACACCGAAATCTCAGAACGATCGTAGACCGCGAGGCATCCCGAGCGACTATTTTTACCTTGTATTGGCCACCTTAGGCCTCTTCCAGGTTCCGACTACTTTCGAGTCCAGCGGAATTTGGATCGGCATTCTCTATACCGCGGCAATCCTCTGCTTCACCTACCTCATCGCGGTTGGGAACAAAGGACGTTTTTCGCCTTGGCTGGACCGCAAATCTCGATCCTAAATTCGAGTTGAATCGCCTTCAGAATTTCTCGTTCTGAAAGTGCACCTGCACCGCAGAAGATCCGAATGCTGGCTGGCAACCGTCTCCTTCTGTCGAGGTCTCCGAAGTCGCGTAAACCGGTCGATGACCGACTGCCCGATTCTTGGTGTCCGGACACATGAAGTTCAACGTTTGGTCGGTCCGCAAGCGGAACCCTCAACGGGACGGAAACTCCAGCGTTACTCTGATGCATGGCGGCCTGTTGGCGGATCGCCGCCGCCGAACCAGCGCTGGAGGGTTCGATCCACCCACCGCACAAAGCGGTCGGTCACGTCGAAGAACTTCTCGAACACCGGGTCGGCCTCTTCCGGGAGAAACATGATCCCGGCAAAGAACGCCGCAACGAGACCCACGCCCAGCGCTACTACCCATAGGACCACTGTCAGCCAAGGCTTGTCAGCCCAATCCTGCGGCGTACCAACCACGATGATGTGGGTTGAGTCCTCCGGATCCTGGACGACATCCACAGTCATCCCTGGCATCGGGTCATCAATGAACCACCCGTAGTCAGCTTCGAGTTCCTCGTCACGAAACCAAATGGAATAGGTGTCGCTGCCGCGTGGGGGGCCATAAGCGACGTCTAACAATCTGGCAGGTTCATGAGGCTGAGTCACGACAAGTTCCGAAGCGCGCCGGAAATCAGCATCGCCAAGCGTGGCGGGTACAGCGACACACATTATCGCAAAAACGACGCTGAATCCGGCCAGTACGCTGCGGATGGGCAACGGCCAGGATTGGACGTGCTCCAACATTGCTTCTTCGCGGAGACTGATCCTCAGACGAACACGTGCCGGCCAGTCGAACAGCTTCTCCCACCAGTTTCGTGGTGGCGGACGCCGGGGGCGGTACTCGTTGTTGGACACCCCATTGCCTCCCGGGTCGCTTGTTCGAATGAGACAAGTTCGATCTTAGGCGGGTGCAACCCTTTCTATGCGGTATGAGTCGCAGTCACGACCATGGGCGCTGGTCTGCGCAATGGTCCCGCGTCCGTATGTGGAACCCCCTGCGGGACTTCGTCGTGTTGGAAAGAAGCCCATGGTCGCTCATCTTTGCTTGCCATGGGAAAACTGAAGTTTTTGTCCCGTTATTGATGGCTAAGCCAAGTCTGCCGTCTTTAACACCCAGCTTGGGTGTGGAAGGCTCGGAAAGCGGAGAAGAATTCTGCGGCCCCAGATGACCCGCAGTTGCTGGTAATTAAGTATCCGTAGCCGACAATTGCTACAGCGAACCCGACAATGGCAATGGCGAGCAAGATCCAAACGGTCGGATTTCGGCTGATACGAGTGGTCATTTTTTCTCCGTTGATCGGTGATTCAGATTCGTGTCGAGGTTTTTTACGGTAGCAGTGCGTCTGTGCAGTCGTTCTCATTTATTGCTTGAATACCGATCTGCATCTAAATCGAAAATGACAATAAGCGGTGTGTGCGTTGACCGAAAACGATTGTTTTCGGCGCGGTTGAAGTGTCCGTAAGCGGAACGCCCTGCGGGACACCATCCCGTCGAGACCCGTCGTTGCCATGGCAGCAGGAGGAAGCTTTCAGCCGCAAGCATCTTATTCCTCGTCGTATTCCATGCTCTTGCGCATCCAACGCGACCCCGGGCCTTCGGACGCCGCCTCGTCTTGGGGGTTGAAGAGGTGGCACTTCTTGAGGGAGAGGCAACCGCAGCCGATGCAGTCGTCGAGTGATCCCTGGAGTTTTTCCAGCTGGCGGATTCTTCGTGCCACCATTTGCGCCCAGTGCGTGCTGAGCTGATGCCACTGCTCCTGGGTCGGGGCCCGGTCCGTAGGGAGTTCGGCCAGTGCCTCCGCAATCTCGGCCAAGGTCAGACCTACCCGTTGTCCCGCGGCTATGACGGCCAATCGCCGCAGGGTGTAGCGGCGAAAGAGACGCTTGTTGCCGGCGGTCCGTTCAGAGGTGATCAGGTTGCGGGACTCGTAATACCTCACGGTGGGCACCGACAAGCCTGCCCTGCTCGCAATCTCACCGATGGGCAGCAGGCTCTTTGACGTGGCGGGGGTCATGCGCTCATGTTTGCATGCCACCAGCTTGACCTCAAGCTAGCTTTACCTAGTTCCATGGTGCGTACGCCCTCGGACACAAGGAAAACCATGACCGCCATATCGATCCACAACGGACGCGAAGCCACCACTGCGGGGGATCGGGAACAAGCCCCGGTGCAGCTTCCAAACTCCGCCCGTGAGCAACGCCGAAGATTGAGGCTGCTGAGGAAACAACTCCGCGAGGGAAGAAGCCCAAGCCTGATGGCGAGCATCCCGCGGCCACACGAATCACCCCGGATGCTTTTGGCCGGAAGCTTTGGCTCGAGAATCATCTGACCCCGCCTACATCCTGTAGAGCCCATTTCCACGAGAAGGAAGTTCCGGAATGAAAATCCTCAACGTATCCATCACAGTCCGTGACCTCGCGAAGGCGGTACGGTTCTACCGCGACGTTCTGCTGCTGCCTGTCGAAACGACACCCGCCGGCGCGGAGGTCGCCGTCGGCTCAAGCCGGCTGACGCTGAGAGCCGGGGATCGTTTTGACGGTGTCCATCACCTCGCATTCGGAATCCTACCCTCGGAGTTTGAGCTGGCCCACGCATGGTTGGCCCGTCGTGTCTCCCTGCTCCAGGCAGACGGCTCGGAGGTCATCCTCGGTTCGGAAGAGTGGAAGTCCCGTTCCCTGTATTTCTTGGGACCCGAAGGCATCATCCTGGAGTTCATCGCCCGCGACGCCGATGCGTCCACGGTTCCCGGCACGGACGAATGCCCACACATGCTGTCCATCAGCGAGGTCGGGATTGGAGTGGACGACGTGCTGGACACCGTGGCCGCGCTGTCCGATGAGTTGGCCATCCCCGGCTACTACGATCGGTCCAGCACCTTCGCCTCGATGGGCAGCCACGATGGCCTCCTGATCATTGTGCAGCAGGACCGGCTCTGGTTCCCCACCAAGGTATCCAAGCCGGCTCGTGGGCCCCTCACAGTTCAGATCGAACCACGGGCGGAGAAATCCCGGGTGGATCTCAGCTCGAATATCTCGATAGTCAGCGGATAGCGAAGGCTATGGCCAGTGTCTTTTTCCGAAGACGACTGAACTGCGCTAGTGCGTCCGCAAGCGGAACCCTCACGGGGACAGTCCCGCGAGGGGTGTCTGGCTGCTCAGAAGCCCGCCGCATCGTCGATCCGGCCAAGGAGCAGGGCGAGGACTGCCTGCTCTTCGCTGTTGAGTGGATACAGGATGGCTCGTTCGGTTTTGAGGTGGTCCGGCAGTGCCTTCTCGATGAGTTCTTTCCCTGTGTCGGTGAGTGCGACGAGTGTGCCGCGGCCGTCGTTCGGGTTAGCCTCGCGCGCCACGAACCCGCGGGCTTCGAGTTTGTTCAACCGCTGTGCCACGGCGCTCGTGGAGATCATTGCCTCCCGTGCCAGTTTCACAGGTGTGATTTTGTAGGGCGCGCCGCTGCGCAGCAACGTGGCGAGCACGTCGAAAGACGACGCATCCAGGCCGTGATGCGCGAAAGTTCCCGCCAGACGGGATTCGACGGCGAGGGCGGCGCGGCTCAACCGACCGATGACGGCCATGGGGGAGACGTCAAGTTCCGGCTTTTCCCTCTGCCACTGTTCAAGGATGCGGTCCACTTGGTCTGTCATGGATCAAGTCTAGGCTTTTGCTAAGCACTTAGCTAGAATAGCTAAGTGCTTAGCAAACGAAGTCTCCTCGTCCTGACCACCGCCCTGGCGCCCGCACTGTGGGGCACCACGTACCTGACGACCACCATGTTCCTGCCCGAGGGTCGCCCGCTGCTTGCCGCTACATTGCGCGCACTTCCTGCCGGGGTGTTGCTCCTGTTGGCTTGTCGCCAGTTGCCGCGTGGTGAATGGTGGTGGAAGTCCTGGGTCCTCGGGATTCTCAACATCGGGGCATTCTTTGCGCTGCTTTTCATCGCCGCGTACCGGCTTCCGGGCGGCGTCGCTGCAATCGTCGGTGGCATCCAGCCGCTCGTTGTCGCCCTGCTGGCCAGCCGGGTCCTTAACGAGCGGTTGACCGCGCGGGTCGTGGCAGCTGGCCTTGCTGGCGTGTGCGGGGTTGGCCTGATAACGCTTCAGGCCCAGGCGCGGCTGGATTCCGTTGGCGTCCTCGCGGCAGTTGGCGGAACCCTCTCCATGGCCACCGGGATCGTGCTTTCCAAGAAGTGGGGGCAACCCGCGCCGCCGCTGACAACCACAGCCTGGCAGCTCATCACCGGCGGGCTCACCCTCCTGATGGTCATGCTCGCATTCGAGGGGCTCCCCTCGACTGCACTGACGCCGTCGAACGTCGTCGGCTACGCATACCTTTCCATCGCCGGCACCGCGTTTGCGTACGTCATGTGGTTCCGTGGCATCGCCCGGCTTCCAGCGAGCACCACGGCATTCCTCGGGCTACTCAGTCCGGTGGTGGCGATACTGCTCGGGTGGGCGGTCGCCGGGGAAGCTTTCACACCAATGCAGATGCTGGGAGTCCTCATCGTCCTGGGATCCATCGCTGCCGCGATCTTCGCCAAGAGTGCAAAGCCTCCCGTCGAGTACGAAGTGGTCGCCGCGAATCGTTCCTCATAGCCGCTACCTATCTTGGCGAATAGGAGTGTTCCGACAAGTCCGGAACGCCATGCCTTCCATCTCGCAGCAACTGGATGTGTCCGTTTGCCTAACGTTCTGTGGAACATCCTTTTGGGATAGTTTGGGATCCATGGACGGACAAACGCGTGTCTCCGATATTCGCGGGTTGCTTGCGACGAATGGGTTTGCAGCCGGGTGGAGCCTATTTGCTGCCCTGGTAGGCGTGGTCACAGTGGCCATTGTCGGTTTAGGCCTCGTTAGTGGGTTGGTCCCATTGGCAATCGTCATGGTTGCCGTCTCTGTGGCGCTGTCGACGGTTCGAACGAAGATTGGCGGACTGTCGCCACTGATGATCTGGATAGTCGCCGTGGCCGTGAGTTGGGCATTGAGCGCACCGCTTGGCACGTGGATGTGGAATGCCGTAGAGCGTGCCGACAGCAGCATTTCGTTGAATGGTCCGCAGAATTTCATACCTGAGCTTTGGCTCTGGGCGCTCATACCTGCAGCGGTCTACCTTGCCGTGGGGATGATCCGGTTCCGGCGTCGTTCATCTGAAACTTAGTTCTACAGCTGTCGTTTTCCGAAGAAGACTGTGCAGTCCGAAGTCCTCTGCGCTGCGATTGCGCGTCCGTAAGCGGAACCCTTACCGGGACGTTGGGCCGATTCCGATCATTCTTCACGGCCGTCAGGGGGATACACCTTGTCACCAACGCTGTTGGTAGTGCCGCGCTTCGCGGGTGGTGTGGTGTTCCAGCGTCGAGGAGGGACACCGAAGCGGCGTCGGAAGGCACGGCTAAAAGCCGCTTCGGATGTGTACCCGACCTGAACAGCAATCTGTCCAACCGGGTCGGCTGTCGATCTGAGCAGATAAGCGGCCCGGCCCAGACGACGCTCAGCGATGTAGGCAATGGGCGAAGTGCCAAGCAGACGGCTGAATCGACCGGCGAACGCCGATCGTGACAGGTTTGCTCGCAGGGCAAGCCCCTCTACTGTCCATTGCTGCTCAGGATTTCTGTGGATCGCACTCAATACAGGGCCAAGTGAACTGTCCATGGCCGCGGTGAGCCAACCGGGGGATGCCGTGCCGTCGGCAGACCATGCCCTGAGCGCATGAATGAAGAGTAGATCCAGGATGCGGGAGACCATCACTTGCGTGCCCGGACCCCCAAGCGTCACCTCCGCCAGAAGCAGGTCAAGGCTGAGGCGGAGCCATCCGTTGTCGTTCTCGCCACCGCGGATCACGATGGAAGCAGGTAATACGGATAGCAGGGGATCAGCTACAGCGTCCTCCACGATGAACGTTCCGGTCACCCATGATGCCGGCGCGTAAGAAATGAGCGCGTGGGCCTCACCGTGGGGAACGAGGACTAGATCGCCAGCGTGAAGAACAAGTGTCGAATTCTCCTTTTCCAATCGCAGCGAGGCAGAACCGTGCTCAATGATGTGGACCAAGCGGGCTCCGGCGGGATAGGCGATTTGGACGGAATACTCGTTGCTCTGGTGCGTGACTGTGCCACCGCGGAGATGGATCGCATTCAGGATCTCCGACAAGGCGTCAAGTTCATCGGGTTGCGTCTGTACACGCGAAGCCATGGGTGGCGTTTCGGCAAAGTTATGGAGTTTTACGGTCATAGTGCTTAACCCATCGTCCTCATAGGCTCTTAGCGTGCCCCAAGCTGATATCGCCTGTAAAGGTGGACTGCGAAACCGGCACCTTACACGAATGGAGACTGCTATGGCTGACAAGCCGACAATCGTTCTGGTACATGGATTCTGGGGCGGAGCCGCCCATTGGGGGAAGGTCATCGTTGAACTGCGCAACCGTGGCTATGAGTCGCTGTTTGCTGTCGAGAATCCACTGACGTCGCTGGCCGACGACGCCGAGCGCACGCGGAAGATGGTCAAGCAGGTCGACGGTCCGGTGTTGCTGGTGGGTCATTCATACGGCGGAGCCGTCATCACCGAGGCAGGCGACCTGCCGAACGTGGTCGGATTGGTCTACATCGCGGCATTCGCGCCGGATGCCGGTGAGAGCCCCGGACAGATCAGCCAGGAATTACCGCCTGCGGCCATCGCAAACCTTGCCCCCGATTCCGACGGGTACCTCTGGGCCAAGCAGGACAAATTCCATGAGAGCTTCTGTCAGGACCTTACCGCGGAGGAAGGGTTGGTCATGGCGGTCACACAGAAGGCTCCGCTTGCATCGACGTTCGGAGACAACGTGACCGCCCCGGCTTGGAAGGTCAAGCCCACCTGGTACCAGGTCTCCACCCAGGACCGCATGATCCACCCGGACAACGAGCGGCGCATGGCCGCACGGATGGCACCGCGCAAGATCATCGAGCTCGATGCCAGCCATGCATCGCTGGCATCACAGCCCGGACCCGTGTGCGACCTGATTGATGAAGCCGTGCGCGACCTAGCCAGCGCGTAGTCCACCCAACCCGCTCAGTTCCGGTCACCTTAGACCAAATGCAGAAGACCATGTGCCCGAGAACGAAGCAGTCATTTCGGGGCTGCACACTAACACGTGGTGTGCAGCCCCGAATTGGAACTGGACGCCCATCAGTCAGTCCGGGTCGCGGATTGCCACCAATGAGATGGGATCAATCCCTATATACCCTGTAGGGCGGCTGTCGTTTTCCGAAGGCGGCTGCACTGGTTATCCAAGGCCCTCTGCGCTGCACTGGGTCGTCCGTAAGCGGAACCTCCTGCGGGACATGACCCAGTACTTGCTAATCTCTTGCAGCTTCGATGAGTGGGAACTGGAAGTCGACTGCTCAGATCACGCCAGTATTTGTACCAGGTATTGGTCCTTTTTGTTGAATACCAGATGGCCTTGGGCTCCGTTGACGATTGGGAGTTGTGGCGGAACATGGCCGCATTCGACATTGCCGATGATGGGTATGCCAAGCATTCCCAGGGCATCGAGGACCGCCTCGGCTTGGGTGAGCGTCGCAGAGTCAGGGGCGCCGGTGCGTCCGACAAGAATGGCTTTGGCACCGTAGAAGAATCCGGCCAAGCGCATGCCGTGAAGATGCCGGCAAATCGTAGTGGCATCGACGCTGGACGCTTCGACATAGACGATCAAGGAGCCAGCTGGGTCCTTCCGCAATGCCTCGGTGCTGAGATACGGGGTACCGGCGAGGTTGACCATTGTCTCAATGCAGCCGCCGATCAGACGGCCTGTAACGCTCACATCGTCCTGGCCCTTGTCGAGCCGTTCCCAGGCGCCGGTGCCGTTCCATGCATTTTCAGTTACTTCTGGCTTGTTGGCCCAATCGTCCCAGTCGCTAACCCGATAAACGCCCGGCGATGCTTGCTTGAAACTTCCTCCTGCGGGCAGTGAGGCGATATCGAGCCACGACATCAACAAATCCGGGACACGATAAGGGGTGTCCATGAGGTTGCTTCCGTGGAGTGTCGCCATTCCAGTCCGGAGCGTGATCGGAGTGATCAACGTTGAAATATCGGAATACCCCACGAACCAAGTCGGTTCCGCGGAAGCGAGTGCATCAAAATCAAGATGAGGCATAAGATCAATGGCGGTTGCTCCTCCCCACGGAGGAACAATGGCCTTGATCTTGGGATCCAAGAGCATCCTCATTAGTTCCCTGGCGCGCTGTTCAACGGGCGCGCTGACGTGCGTGGAGCCATCCATGCAGTCGCCCAGGTCCACCGCGAAACCGCGGTCACGCAATTGCTGTACGGCAAAGTCAAAACGTCCCACGAGCGATTCGGGTACACCGCTTGATGGTGATGTAACGCCAATGATGTCGCCCGGCACTAACGGCTGAGGGTATCGAATCTCCATGAATTCATACTTGCATGCGGCTGTGACCGAGCAAAACGTCCTGCCCACGTGTCGTTTTCTGAAGACGACTGCACTGGTGTCCTAACTCCTCTGCACTGCGATTGCGACTCCGATTGCGAAACCTCTCCCGGGCAGCGGCACTGGAATTCAACGACGTTCGGTATTTCTCAGTTCGCATTCGCTTCATTTGAGGCGGGAGTACATATACATGTCTTTACGCTGCCCGCCGACTTCCTGCCAACTCTGCAGCAACCCCTCGCGCGTGTAGCCGCAGCGCTCCGCAGCTCGCCAGGAACCCTCATTCCAAGGCTCAACGTAGAGTTCCAGCCGGTGTATCTCTGGCAGGCCAAGCCCCCACCTTGATAAGGCATCCAGGGCGGCAGAGACTATTCCTTTGTTTCTATGAGGAGGGCCAACCCAGTATCCGATGCTGGCGCGGCCTTGACCGGCATTTTTCAGCCACAGTCCGATTTGGCCCAGTGCTTGATCAGAGCTTGCATCAGCGATGGCGAATGAATAGCCGGATCGATCCACAAGCCGTTGGTGCTGCCGGTCGATGAAATCGAGTATTTCCTCGTCAGTGCCGTTGGCTGGAACGGTCGTAATCAAGGGAATCAATGGATCGGTCGATGCTTCCCGAACCAACTCGGCATCCTTTGCCTCGAATGGGCGTAGGCGATAATCCAAGGCATCCAAGACGGGCTGGTTCAGAGGGTCCATTCGGAAAGCCTAACTGTCCTGGGTGACGGCCTGCGCCGAAAAATCAACGACGGCAAGACGGTCCCCTAAATCGGTCGACGGGGCTGTCAGAACCAATGCGGTGGAGTTGAGCTTGCGCATTGATGGCGTTCCACGAGGGAACGCTTTGCGGGACTCGTGGAAAGAGTGCTGATGTGCCCTGCTCGGCAAGGGCCAGCCCATAGGGTGGAGTGATGACGGCACGTACAGATGAAGCCCGAAGAATCTCCGATGTGCTCGCCGGGCTCGATGATGAAGACGTGCGGACGCTCATCGATGCTGCCGAGCCCGTTGGCGTGGGCATCGGGGGAACAACCAAGACGGCCCGCATCGATGAAACAACCGTTTTCGTGAAACAGCTCCCGCTGACCAGCAGTGAAGAGGGTGATCCAACCGCCACGGCCAGTCGAATCCAGCTTCCTTTTGTCAGCCACTACGGGATCGGAAGCCCCACCCACGGAGTCGGGCGAGAATTGGCGGCGCATCAGGCGACCACCGAGTGGGTTCAGGCTGGAGCCGCGGATTTCTTCCCGCTTTTGCTCGGGTGGCGGGTCGTTGATCTGAAGTGCGATACCGACCTCAGCGAATTTGACGGCGATGTTTCCCAGCGCCAGTGGGGGGACGCATTGGCCCCAGGTCAAGCGGAAACTCACCGCGATGAAGGACGCGTCCAAGAGTGTGGTGCTTTTTCTTGAATACGTGCCCGAGACGCTGGGCGCTTGGGTGCGCAGGAGCCTGACCGACGGCACCGGAGAGGACGTCTTCGCCGAGGTGATCGACCAGATCACCGAGGCCACGGCATGGATGAAGACGCAAGGATTCCAGCACTTCGATGTGCATCCGGGAAACATCCTCGTACGGGAGGGCAGGCTACTCCTCACGGACTTCGGCCTGGCGCTCTACCGCGAGTTCGACCTCACCCCGGAGGAAAGAGCCTCCATGGCCGCGCATGAAGGCTTCGACCTTGATACTGCCCTTATGCACCTGTTCCACTGGGTGCTGTTCGAACTCGGCTATACCTCCGGCCCGCAGCGCCTGGCACTGTTGCGTGCCGCCGCCGGCGACCCAGCTGCGCCAGCGCTGGATCCGGTGCGCGTGGCCCTGGGCGGGAGCGCCGACCTGATTGCCGAATATGCGGGTGTCGCTGTCCATATGACCGAGATGTTCGGTGCCCTCATGCGGGATGTGTCTGCCACGCGGTACGAGAGCACCCAAGACAGGAGCATTCAGCGATAGCTGCCTAATTGGTGGAGTCGAGCCTTCGTAACTGTGGCGTTCCAAACAGCAACGTTCTGCGGGACAGGTTGCAAGTCCTTGTGCTACCTAAGAAGTATCGACGGGCGATTGTTGCCTTCGCCGGGAAGTTTGCCAGCATTATGCAGGTCCCAAATGGGCCAGTCCTGAAACTCGAAAAGCTGATCATCATCCAGACGACTGAGGCAATAGGCAGTCTCTTCATCGTCACCAAGCAAAATTGCACAGGCTGCCTCTACAGAGAGCGGTTCCGCAATTTCATTCCTACTTGCCTGGCTCTTCAACGAGCGGATTGCAAGTCGCTCGGCCGTTGTAAGTTGACGGTTTCGAACAGTAATCTGCCAGTCGTTTATTTGGTGATTCGGAAGGCTGCCTTGTTTCGATATCAACCAGTTGTTAAGGCTGGCAGCCGCGTCTAAGAATTCTGATCTCCGGATTGCAACGGCATCACTGGCACGTATTAGGTTGAGCACAGTGGCATTGGCGTTGCCCGCAGCGTCAGGATACTCAAATATATCGTTGTACGCATTGACTAAGTTATAGAGATGCAGATTGAGTGTGTAAGGCAGTTTTTCGCGTTCCACAATCTCGTACGGCGTCACTCTACTTATTTGGAGCTCGCCATTTTTATCTTCTCCACTTGCAACGAACTGCCTACCTAATTCTGGATGGAAAAGATCCCTGCATAGCCACTTACCGTCGGTGCTATCTTGCGTGACCAGAAGTTGGATGCTCCAGAGGCCCATGGGCTGCAAGATTCGGCCATTTTCATGATGCGCTTCACTGATTTCTTCTCCTCCAATCATGACTCCGTGTAACCCAACGAGTTGCCGGCCTCTCTTGCCTTCTAAGAACTCCAGCTCTACGAGACTCGAATCCACTTGCAAGTGAGCACAAAGAGACATCAAGGTCGTCAGGTATTCGAAGTGTTCGCGCAGATCGCTTTGGTCGTTGACCTGCGCGACTTCAACTCTGCTTTCAATCCCGTCAAGACTGAAAACTTGGTTGTCTATACACGCGAGGTAGAAGCCAATGTCATTGAAGCGCTCCCTCAGCGTTTTACGCATCGTCAGTGATACGGAACCGTTGGTGGCCTGCCCTGCACTAGACCTTTGAATCTTCAGGCCTTCGCTGAGCTCAAGCTCCACAGTGTCCTCGTCCACACGTCGTCTTATTGGGTTCCGAAATACAAAGTCTCCACTGACAACAGCTAGCTCCGTCACCTCACCCACATATTCAGGCGGCATGATGAAGAGATCCTCGTCAACAGGCAAAGTAGTGCCACCAGTGGTTTCGAAGACCAGAGTGAAATCGTAGTCTTCGCGGGTCAGCTTTACCGGAATATTCAGGTTCAGGCTCCCGTCTGTATAGATGGTGATGCGGCTTAGGTCCTTCAGCTGCCCCCTATCAATCCGAATGGCTGGTTTTTCGTCGGCCGATTTCAATGCAAGATGGACTATGCCTTCAATTTTTGACGGATCAGCAGGTAGCGGCTTTAGCCTTACTCCGATCTGCTTTTGA
The DNA here is from genome assembly GCF_044756805.1 of Paeniglutamicibacter sp. NPDC091659. NCBI lineage: Bacteria > Bacillati > Actinomycetota > Actinomycetes > Micrococcales > Micrococcaceae > Paeniglutamicibacter > Paeniglutamicibacter sp. NPDC091659. The sequence continues at coordinate 7,397 of NZ_JBIVTO010000010.1, read as the reverse complement.
CCCCTCATTTCCTTGATGAGACGCTGGATTCTGAATGGACTCAGTAGGACGTAGTTAGGTATTAATCTATCTTCAGTAGGGTCCACATACACGACGAAGTATAGGACACCTGAACCTTTTTGGTAGCCAATAAGATCCGTCTTTGTGATTGGAAATGTCTTCGGAATCGATTTTTTTCCGCTAAGCATTCTTCCTTTGACCTGAACGATAACCCGCCCATTATAGTTTTCTTTGCTATGTTTTTTCGCCGAATAGACGTCAATATGTCCGTCGGTCAATGGTGTCTTATCGTTGGAGTCGATTACCGGTTCCAAATGGGGGCATTTAGAGAACATTTGGACTATCTTAGTAACGGCTTGCAGCTCAACATTCATAGGAACCATTGTCGTCCATAGCCATCTGCGATCCGTCATGTGTCGCTTGCAAGTCAGCCGGCCGCGTATTCGCAACTTTCTCATACGCAACTCCCCAGTAGGATGCCACCGCTAGATATGGGTTTCGTCTGCCCTGGAACAGTCTCACTGTCCCGTAAGGGGTCTGTCCGGAGAGGAGTCCAGAGCCGTCCCGTAAGACGGTCCTCCAACAGCGCAAATGCCACCCAAATCCAAAGAATCAAACATCGGCGCGTTTCCGCAACTGCCGGATTCCCGTATACCCCGCCCGCAAAAATGCCCGGTGAAGGGGCGCTAACCGGTACATACAAAACCCTCGCCGGAATGCTCTTCGGATTTCCACATGAATCCGCCAACGTCCACGGCTTCACAGCCCAAAAAATATGGTGGTTACCCCTGGAAGGACATTGGATAGGGCCTTCGTAGATCAAGACCCCACCGGTGCTGACACGGCCCAGCCAAGCTCAGGCGAGTCAATGGCATTGCCGCGTGGATCAGGATCTTCACGGTGGGTCCGGTGAAATCTTGCCAGCAACGGCACTGGCCAAGGTCCTCGTGGTCAGCCAGGTGGTTTCCGAGCTCGGTGTTCTTCGGTTGGTCGCCGAAGTCGTTTTCGCGCTGAGGGCACGGTCAAAGGGAATCGGTCCCGCACTCCTTTGGGAGCGCGGGACCGATCGTGCTTAATGCAGGATGCTTCTAGCGAAGCACCACGGTGCGGTTGCCGTAGAGGAATACCCGTCCCTCGCAGTGCCACTTCACCGCGTTGGACAATGCCTTGCACTCGGTGTCGCGGCCGGCCGCCACCAGGTCCTCGGGGGAGTACGTGTGGTCGACGTCCTGAACCTGCTGGGAGATGATCGGTCCCTCGTCGAGCTCGGCGTTGACGTAGTGCGCGGTGGCGCCCACGGTCTTGACCCCGCGGTCCCAGGCCTGGTGGTAGGGCTTGGCGCCCTTGAAGCTGGGCAGGAACGAGTGGTGGATGTTGATGGTCATGCCCGTCAGCTTTCGGCTGAGCTCGTCGCTGAGCACCTGCATGTAGCGGGCCAGCACCACGAGTTCCACGTTGTACTCGTCGATGAGTTCCAGCAGCTTGGCCTCGGCGGCAGGCTTCGTCTCCGGGGTGACGGGCACGTGGTAGAACGGCACGTTGTGCCACTCGGCCAGCGACTGGTGGTCGGTGTGGTTGGAGACCACTGCAACGACGTCGATGGGCAGCTCGCCCAGCCGGGCCCGGTGCAGCAGGTCGTTGAGGCAGTGGTCGAACTTGGAGACCATGATCAGCACCCGGCGCTTGGTGCCCTTCGGGGCCAGCGTCCAGGTCACGTCGAGTTCCTTGGCGATCGGCTCGAAGGCCGCGCTCATGGCCTCGGTGAGCCCGGGGGCATCCGCGCCGGCCACGTCGACGCGCATGAAGAACTGCCCGGCCCGGCGGTCGCCGAAGTGCTTGAGTTCCACGATGTCGCGGCCCTGATCCAGCAGGAATCCCGTGACCGCGTGCACGATGCCCGGGCGTTCGGGGCAGGCAATGGTCAGGACATGTTCTACTTCGGAATTCGTATCCATCTCAACACTTTCTTACGTTCACGGCGGGTTGCGCCGCGCAAGTTTCCTTGTACTTGGTTCTCATGCGGGCCTTGTTGGCCGCATGGTTTCCATGGGCTCATGCAGTGACACCTTATGTCCGCCGTTGCCCTGCGAACAAAGACGCGCCGCGTTGACGGCTCTCACGTGGACGAAAACCGCACGGAGGGCGACCCCGGTGGGGGATCGCCCGCCGTGCGGTGGATTGCCGGAACGCTGGCCCGGCGCCCGGTGCGGCTAGTCGATCTCCGGGGAGGCGAACTCGCTCATGGCATCGAGCAGCCAGCGTGCGGTGTAGTCGGCGAACGAGGCCCGCGGCAGCAACCGGTAGGTGCTCTCGTCGGTCTTCCACAGCAGCACCGGAACCGGTCCCAGCACCGCGGAGATCGCGGTGCCGACGGCAAAGCTGCGCGGGTGCAGGTCCGCCGGGCACCCCTTCTCCAGCACCGCGCGGGCGCTGGGTCCGGAGAGCTCCAGGACGGTGCGGTTGGCCGAGAGGTCGACGACCTGCCCGGCCTCGCTGCCCAGCGCCTCCACCAGCTCGGCGGCAAGGTCGGAGCCCTCGGGCGCCACGACCAGGAACTCATCGGGTCCCTGCCAGAGCACCGAGGTGCCGCTTGCCTCGCCTGCCACCTTGCCCACGGATTCCGGCAGGCCGACGCCGGTGGCGGTGGCCAGGGCGGAGTGTGCCGCGGAGCCGGGCTCGGCGCGCAGGCCGACCTGGGTGGTGAACGCGATTTCGCGGAGTTGGACCCCGCGGGCTCCCTGGACGGACCCCTGTTCCAGGGCCTGCCCCAGGTGGGACAGCGGGCTGCGGCGCAGTGCGGAAATGTCGGTCAATACTTGCTCAGCCATCTCGACGGCTCCCTTCGGGATCAAAAAGTACGGTTTCGGAAACGACGACGTCGACCAGGCGGCCATCGACGTAGGCCTGGAGTTCTTCGCCGATGCGGGCGCGGCCGTTCTTGATGAGCGCCATCGCGAAGCTGCGGCCCAGTGCTGCCGAGTGGTAGCTGGAGGTCACGTAGCCCTCCATCGGCACCGGCGCATCGGCCGGGGTGATGGGGGTGCCGGCGTTCACCAGCTGGGTGCCCTCCGGCAGGCGGAACGACTTGTCCACCGGCAACACGGTGACCAGCTGCTTGCGGTCCGCGCGCTGGTTGTCGACTCGGTCGAAGGAACGCTTGCCCACGAACTCCTTGACCTTGGAGACGACCCAGCCCATGGATGCGTCCTGCGGGGTCACCGTGCCGTCGGTGTCCTGGCCGACGATGATGAAGCCCTTCTCGGCGCGCAGCACGTGCATGGTCTCGGTGCCGTACGGGGTGATGTTGAATTCCTCGCCGGCCGCGGCCACGTCCTCCCAGATCTTCAGGCCGTACCAGGACGGCACGTTGATCTCGAAGGCTAGTTCGCCGGAGAAGGAGATGCGGCAGATGCGCGCGGCGATCCCGGAGGCCAGCACGGTCTCGCGGAAGGCCATGAACGGGAAGGACTCGTTGTCCAGGTCCAGCTCCGGGGCCAGCTTGGCGAGCACGGCGCGGGACTTGGGGCCCACGACGGCGACGGTCGAGTACTGCTCGGTCACCGAGGTGCACTTGACGTCGAGGTCCGGCCACTCGGTCTGCAGCCATTCCTCCAGCCAGTCCAGCACCTTGGCGGCGCCGCCGGTGGTGGTGGTCATGAAGAAGCGGTCCTCGTCCAGGCGCAGGGTCACCCCGTCGTCGAAGACCATGCCGTCGGCGCCGCACATCAGGCCGTAGCGGGCCAGGCCCGGGGCGAGCTTCTTGAACGCGTTGGTGTACATGCGGTTCAGGAACTCGCCGGCGTCCTTGCCGCGGATCTCGATCTTGCCCAGCGTGGTGGCGTCCATGAAGCCGACCGAGTCGCGCACGGCTGCGCATTCGCGCAGCACCGCGGTGTCCATGTCCTCCCCGTCCTGCGGGTAGTACCAGGGGCGCTTCCACTGCCCGACGTCCTCGAAGAGGGCGCCGTTGGCCACGTGCCACGGGTGGATGGAGGTCAGCCGGGCAGGGTCGAAGAGCTCCCCGCGCTGGCGTCCGGCCAGGGCCGCGAAGGCCACCGGGGTGTACGGGGCGCGGAACGCGGTGGTGCCGATTCCCGCCACGTCCGTGGTGTCCAGGGCCGCGGCGATCACGCCGATGGCGTTCACGCCGCTGGTCTTGCCCTGGTCGTTGGCCGTGGAGATGGAGGTGTAGCGCTTCACGTGCTCCACCGAGCGCATGCCCGCGCCGGTGGAGCGCAGCACGTCCGCGACGGTCTGGTCGCGCTGGAAGTCCACGAAGTGGTGCTTGTAGTCGGCGCTCTCGCCGTCCAGCGAGGGAACCAGCCACAGCGCGCGGGTCTCGCCGGGCTGCTCGACCGCGGCGCTGGGCACCGAGGCGGTGGCGGTGAAGCCGGCGGCGGTCGCGGCCGAGGCACCGGCGCGGGCACCCTCGGCCAGGGCCGAGGCCAGCTCGAGCCGGCCGTTCATGGCACCTGCGGTCTGCTGGTTGGGCACCGGGTTGGCCGGGACGAAGGCCGAGAGCGATTCGTTCCAGCCCAGCCGGCGTTCGCGCTGCGAGTGCAGGTGCACCACCGGGTTCCAGCCGCCGGAGACCGCCAGCGTATCCGCGTTGATGGTTTCGACGGTGCCGGTCAGCGCGCCGTCGGTGTCGATGCCGCTGACGGCGACGGAGGCCAGGGAGCCGTCGGCGTTGGCCGCGGTGTCCGCGACCACCGAACCGGTGAGCACCCGGACGCCCAGGGCTGAGACCTCGGTGGCGCGGATCGACGGTTCCTCGCGGGCGTCGATGACCGCGGCGACGGTGGTTCCTGCGGCGAGCAGGTCCTCGACCAGTGCGTAGGCCGAGTCGTTGGTGGTCGCCACGACGATCTCGCTGCCCACCTGGACGCCGTAGCGGTTCAGGTAGCTGCGTGCCGCGCCGGCGAGCATGATGCCCGGGCGGTCGTTGTTCTGGAACACGAGGGGGCGTTCGTGGGCGCCGGTGGCCAGGACCACCTGGGCCGCGCGGATGTGCCAGATGCGTTCGCGGGATACCCCCGCGCCCAGCTCGCCGGCCAGGTGGTCGGTGCGGCGCTGGACGGCGACGAAGAAGTTCGCGTCGTAGCTGCCGAAGGCGGTGGTGCGGGCCAGGTAGGTGAATTCCGCGGCGCCCTTCAGGACCTCGCGGGTCTCGGAGATCCAGGCGGCGGCGGGCTTGCCGTCGATGGTCTCGGCGGAGGCGGAGAGCAGCGAGCCGCCGGCCTCCGGCTGTTCGTCGATGAGGATCACGCGGGCGCCGGACTTGGCTGCCTCGCGGGCCGCGGTCAGGCCGGCGGGGCCGGCGCCGACGATGAGCACGTCGGTGTGCACGTACTTGCGGTCGTAGACGGCCTCGTCGGCGCGCGGGTCAAGCTGGCCCAGGCCCGACAGCAGGGTCACGTCCATGCCGTCGGTCAGTTCCACGGCGGTGGCCGGGACCATGGACTCGTTCACGTGCCCGGCGTAGCGGGCGCCGATCTTGACCAGGGCGTTGGCTTCCTCGACGCCTGCGGACATGATGCCGCGGGGGCGCTGGAGGTACAGCGAAGGACCGCAGGCCTTGAGACCGGCGCCGAGCATGGCCGAGGCCACGGTGTCGCCGGCGAACCCGTTCAGGGTCTTCCCGTCGACGGTGAAGGTGATTTCACGGCTGCGGTCGATGCGGGCGGATGCCGATGCCTGCGCGCCGAGTCGGTGCGAAGAGGTGGTGCTCACTTGGTTCCTCCCTGGGCTGGGGCGTTGGTGGTGGCGATGGGCTGCGGTTCGCCCGGCTTGTAGACGGCCTTGAATTCGTAGGTCACGGTGTCGCGGACGGCGTTGAACCAGCGGCGGCAGCCGGCCGCGTGGGACCAGCGTTCGGCGAATAGCCCCTTGGGGTTCTGCCGGTAGAAAAGGTACCTGGCCCATTCGGCGTCGGTCAGTGCCGAGGGATCCTCCGGGTAGGCCACGTGGGCCTGTCCTCCGTAGTGGTATTCGGTCTCGTTGCGGGGCCCACACCAGGGGCATTCGATGAGCATCATGGTTGTGTGGATCCCTTTCTAGTGGGCCACGGCTGCGGCGCCGTGTTCGTCGATGAGGTGGCCGGTCTCGAAGCGTTCGAGCGCGAAGCCGGCGTTGAGCGGGTGCGGCTCGTCGTTGGCGATGGTGTGGGCGAAGGTGTAGCCGGCGCCAGGGGTGCCCTTGAATCCGCCGGTTCCCCAGCCGCAGTTCACGTAGAGCTGGTCGATCGGGGTCTTGGAGATGATGGGGGAGGCGTCCATGGTGGTGTCCACGATGCCGCCCCAGGTGCGCAGCACGTGGGCCCGGCCGAAGATCGGGAAGAGCTCGACGGCCGCGGCCATCTGCTCCTCGATCACGTGGAAGGCGCCGCGCTGGCCGTAGCCGTTGTAGGTGTCGATGCCGGCGCCCATGACCAGTTCGCCCTTGTGGGCCTGGGAGACGTAGACGTGCACGTGGTTGGACATCACGACCGTCGGGTGGACCGGTTCGTGCAGTTCGGAGACCAGCGCCTGCAGCGGGTGGGACTGGATCGGCAGGTCGAAGCCCGCCTGTTCGGCCAGCACCGAGGAGTGCCCGGCGCCGCACAGTGCGACCTTGCCGGCGTTGATGCGCCCGCGGTTGGTTTTGACGCCGACCACGCGGTTGCCGTCCTTGATGAAGCCGGTGACTTCGCAGTTCTGGATGATGTCCACGCCCATCTCGTCGCACTTGCGGGCGAAGGCCCAGGCGACGTGGTCGTGCTTGGCGATGCCGGCGCGCGGCTGGTAGGTCGCGCCCATGACCGGGTAGCGGATGTCGTCCCCGATGTTGATGATCGGGCAAAGCTCCTTGACCTGCTCGGGGGTGATCCATTCGGCGTCGACGCCGTTGAGCTGGTTGGCCCCGACACGTCGCATGGATTCACGCACGTCGCCCAGGGTGTGGGCGAGGTTCATGACGCCGCGCTGGGAGAAGAGGAAGTCGTATTCGAGTTCCTCGGGCAGCTGCTCCCAGAGCTTCAGGGAGTGCTCGTAGATGCCTGCGGACTCGTCCCAGAGGTAGTTGGAACGGATGATGGTGGTGTTGCGGGCCATGTTGCCGCCGGCGAGCCAGCCGCGTTCCAGGACCGCGATGTTTCTCATGCCGTGGTTCTTGGCCAGGTAGTAGGCGGTGGCCAGGCCGTGCCCGCCGCCGCCGACGATGATGGCGTCGTAGGAGGGCTTGGGGTCCGGGTTGTGCCAGAGGAAGTCGGGGTGCTCGGGGAGAATGTCAACCATGGTCTTAGGCTCCAATCGGGGCGAGGTTCGGGTACAGCGGGTGTGCGTTGGCCAGGGCGTGCACGCGGTCCTTCAGGGCCGCGAGGGTCGCCTCGTTGTTCTCCTCGGTGCCGGCGATGAGGG